>CACWKB010000023.1 GCA_902761375.1 uncultured Ruminococcus sp.
GCCGTTGCGCGCGCGGTAGGCGGCGCGGTACTCGTTGATAACGGTCGCGGCGAACACGGGCTTGGAAATGACACTGTCCACGCCGACCCGCTTTGCCTCCTCGGCGATGTCGTCGCGGTCATAGGCGGTGAGGATGATGATCGCGGAGTCGTTGCCGACGATCGCGCGGATACGCCTTGCGGTCTCGACGCCGTCCTGCTCGGGCATCCTCCAGTCCGAAAGGATGAGGCTGTAGGGCTCGCGCCTCGCGTTGCGCAGCTTGACCATCTTGATCGCTTCCTCGCCCGAGAGCGCGGTCTCGCAGTTGACGCCCGACTGCTCGAGCGCATGCCTTGCCTGCTCGCAGGCGTCCGGGTCGTCGTCGATGATCAGCGCGTCGATCTCGCCGGGCGGCAAGCCGTCGCTCTGATCGCTCCTGCGTTCGGAATCCTTGAGCGTGACCGTCACGGTGAATTCGGTGCCGACGCCCTTTTCGCTCTCGACCGAGATGTTGCCGCTCATCAGCTCGACAAGGTTTTTGGTGATCGACATTCCGAGTCCGGTGCTGCCGTATCTGATCGAGGAGCCGGACTCCTCCTGGCTGAAGCTGTCGAAGATCTTGGGGATGAACTCCTTGCTCATTCCGATGCCGTTGTCCTTCATTATCAGTCTCAGCGTCGATTTTCCGTCAAAGCGCGCCGTGCGCTCGACGATGAAGTCCACCTCGCCGCCCTCGGGAGTGAATTTGACCGAGTTGCCGAGGATGTTGATGATTATCTGGCGAAGCTTCATGTCGTCGCCGATGTAGTATTCGTCCACCTCGCCGACTACCCTGCAGTTGTAGGTGAGTCCCTTTTCGCGGCACTGACCGCTGATTATCGTGTTGACCTGCTCGAGCGTCTTGGCAAAGGAGAACTCCTCGTTCCTTATCGTCATGCGCCCGGATTCTATGCGAGACATATCGAGGATGTCGTTGATGATCCTGAGCAGGTGCTGAGCCGAAACTCCGATCTTCTCGAGGTAATCGCGCGTGGTCGGGGGAAGGTCGCCGTCGCTGAGCGCGATATTGTCGAGACCGATTATCGCGTTCATCGGGGTGCGTATCTCGTGGCTCATGTTCGAGAGGAAGGTGGTCTTGGCGCGGTTTGCCTCCTTAGCCGCCGCCAGCGCCTCGCTGAGCGTCACGCTCTGTCTGCTCTGGGCGGCTCTGGCGTCCTCGAGGCTCTGGGCGTAGTCGCGGATGTCGTTGCCCATCTTTGCCACGGCGTTAGAAAGCGACTCTACCTCGTTGCCCGAATGCAGCTCAGGCACGTTGAGCACCAGCTCCTCCGGGGATTTTTTGAGGTGGCTTATCGCGGCGAATTCGGATACGGCTCCCTCGAGCTTCTGTATCGGCCGCGTGACGTTGACTTGGAGCCACCAAATGAAGAGTACGGTGAAGATGATACACACAATGATCGCCGCGGCGAGCCTCAGCAGCACCTGGCGGAAAAGCTCGCTGTGGATCGCGTCGATGTTGAGGTCGACGCACAGCGCCGCGATTTTTTTGCCCTCGGAGTCGTACAGCGGCAGCAGACCGGTGTATTCGTCGCCGCGCTCGGACTTATTGCTGAAGAAGGTGAGCTCTCCGCTGTTGTAGGCGTTGAGGTAATCCCCGAGCGATTCGGGAGGATAGAGCTCTCCGCAGAGGGCGTTGAGCTGCTAATGCTTGAAGTTTGCCTCGGCGTATTCCTCGCTGCTCACACCGTTGATCACGTTCTGCAGCTCGGCGCCGTCCTCTGTGCTCAGCGGAATGACGATATAGATATAATCGAGCCTGACGTTGTCCTTGTAGCAGTCGAGCAGCTCCTGGAGATCGTCGTATTTTTCGGATTTCTGTCCCGTTTCAATGCATTTTTCGAGATCGTCCGCATCGATGTGATGCGATACGTGGTGAAGGATACCCTCCGCGTATTCCTCGTAGGCGCCGTACAAAGTGTCCTTGAGTGAAAAATAGTTTACAATACCGAGTGTAAGACAAAGCACAAATACAAAGAGTACGCAGCCGATGAGAATACTTCTTTTCAACGGATGACCGATTGTGCTCTTCATGTGATTTCACCGCCTTAATGATACAATATTGTTCTTTTATCGGCATTTATACTTACTCATTTTTTTCAGTAACATTATATCATATCTTTGTTTAAATTGCTATACCTAAAATTAAAATAGCAGAACTTCATATACGATATAGCAAAAAATGCAAAAAAAATTAACATCACAATGAATAAAAAAAGGAACGGCGAAAAACCGTTCCTGATGAATACTGAGATTGCAGCTTATTTCTGCTTTTTCTTGCGGATGACGATCACTGCGACGACTGCGGCGGCGATCACGACGACGCCGATAGCTATCCAGATGAAGATGCAGACGCCCAGCGGATGAGGGCAGAAGTGACAGAGTCCGCACTCGTCCTTTTTCTCGGCGGGCTCGCCGTCGCCGTCGTCGGCTTCGGTATCGTCCTCAACGGCTCCGTCGCCGCGCCTGATCTCGGTGGTCACAAAGGTCTCGATCTCGGAGTATTCCGAGTAAACATCGTCGACGCCGGGCTGACCGCAGAAGTATCTGCAGCGCAGCTCGATCTCGGTGCCGTCGGGTACGACCGGGTGCTTATCGTTTGCGAGGTGCAGCAGCGCGCACTCGAGCTCGCCGGTGCGGATCTCGGTGTCGGTGTTGCCCATCTCGATCCAATCCGTGTCGCCCTTGACCCTCGCCTCGGTCTCAACGCGGACAGTACCGCCCTTCGAGGTGACCGCGACCGCTTTTGCGGTGAGGTCGTCGGGTACGGTCAGCGTAAAGGCGGCGACGGGGTTGCCGTTGAAGTCCTTGTCGGTCATGTGCAGGTCGGTGATATCGGGAGCCGGCAGGTCTGCGGCGGTGAGAGCGCCCGAGCTCACGGCGTCCTTGCCGGAGCCCACGGTCTCGGACCAGCCGGAGTAGCCGCTGACCTCAAAGCCGTCGCTGCCGGTCTTCATCTCGAGCAGCACAAAGCGCGCGCGGGCGTAGATGGTGTGCTTGGTAAAGTCGATCTTCAGCTCCTCGTTTTCGGTGTCATAGGTGTATTGCTCGGGGCGGAGCTGATCCTTGATGCCGGGAGTTTGGGTCTCGGGGTTGCCGTTGAAGCGATCGTCGTTGGGCACGCCGCGGAAAACCCAGGTCTCGCAGACCGTATTGCCGAAATCGGGACCGCAGTCTACAACATCCCAGTCGCTTACGCGGCTGTTGCCGTTTTCATCGCAGCCGAAGCCGAACTGAGGCGTATAGTCCCAGTATTTTGTGTAGTGCCAGCCCGAAACGCTGTCGTTCTCGTCGTCGAGCGCCCAGTCCATCTGGAGCGTGATGTAGATATCGGACAGACCGTAGGGCTTGAGAAAATCCTCGCCGTTCTCGGCGGCATAGTATTGCTCAAAGAATCTCAGGGTGTCGTTGTCGATGCTGTAGGCAAAGCCGTGGGTGGTGGGGCTGTCGCCGCCGTCAAGATAGGTCAGAGAAACATGCGCCGGAGCCTTCAGCTCAAACGGGAGCTTCTCGGCAGCCGCCGCCGAAAACGGCAGACAGGCAAGGGCGACAATACCGGCAAGCGCGCAGGATATCAGCTTTTTCATGAGGGGTACCTTCCTTTTTTCAGTATTGAGCCGCCGAGTAAAAGCCTCGGCAGGTCTATATCAAAATAGTATCATGTAATCGCTGATTTGTCAATTTGAATATCGCCGTTCGCTCGTTTATTTTCCAAATACCTCTTGACAATTACCGTAAAACAGGGTAAAATAGGAAACTGTAATATGAAATACGGAGACGTATCGAAGTGGTCATAACGGGACTGACTCGAAATCAGTTGTACCTCACGGTACCGTGGGTTCGAATCCCACCGTCTCCGCCAGAAAAGCCCCTCGGATAAAACCGGGGGGCTTATTTTATTGTTGATACGGATAAACCGGCACGTACTTGGTCTGAGTCCGTATAAAAACAAATTATTAGGTATTGCAAAAAGATTTTATTAGATGTATACTATTCTTATCTTATAAAGAGGGGTGCTGTCTTTATGAAAAAGCTTATTGTTTTGCTGACCCTATCGGCGGTCGCGCTTTCCTTTGCGGCTTGCGGCGACGGAAAACCCGACGCAGGCGTTTCCGCCACCGAAGCCGCTGCTACCGCGGTCGCCGCTACCGAGGCAGGCACCACCGCGGATGACTCGGCGGATAAGATAACCATAGTTCCCACCGCCGCCTCCGGCTTGAAGCTTGTCGAAAAGGATACCGAAGCGTTCACCATGCAGATACCCGAGGGCTGGGAGCTGCGCTACGGCTGGGACGGAGAAAAGCTGCTGATGATCCGGGTATACGACCCCGAACAGCCGGTCAACCAGATTTTTTACGCGACCGATATGGTTCCCTTCATGAAGAACCAAAAGAGCGCCGATATGTACGCCGCCTCGGGGATGAAGCTGTTCAGCGAGGCGCCGATCCTCGACCCGCCGAAAAACGAGACCCTGTTCAAGCAGATACCCAAGCTGCGCACCTACTTTCTTGACACGAAGAAGCTTGAGGCAAGCGCCGAGCTCATCCCGGAGATGTATAATTTTCAACTGCTGGAAAGCATGAACGCAAACTCGGCATATAAGGACGACAGCTTCGACGACAGCGTCATCTACGGTACCTTCAGGACTGCCGACGCGAGCGCAGAGGGCGAGGGCATCGGCTTTGGTGCGATCGTTGATCTTTACGGCAATATGGAGAGCCCGCTTTACGGCGAAGATATGTCGTATTACAACGTGTATAGCTTTACAGCCATAACCTCGGTAAAGGATGAATTCGTCAATTACCAGGACATCCTCTGCAAATCTTTCTCCACGCTGAATATCAAGCAGGAGTTCATCGATCTGTCGCTGAAAAACAGCGAGGATAACTTTGGGGCTTTTCAGGAGATCAACGCCTCGATCGCGGCTTCGTATTACAGCTACAACAACGCGTGGCTCGCAAGGTCGCAGTCCTCGGATATCGCCCGCCAGAAGCAGAGCGACGCGACGCTCGGCTACGAAAGAGTGTACGATACCGAGACCGGAGAGATCTACAAGGCTTATAACGGATTCACGGACGATTACACCGGCTCGCGCTACCAGCCCATCACGGACGATATGTATTTTCAGGGCTGGAGCGGATATATCGAGAAGTAAATGAACGAAGTGTTCATGAAAAGGAGCGCTTTGTTTCACATCCCAAAAGTACAGAATCGTAGGGAGCGGTCTCGGCCGCCCCGCCGATTGAGCATAAAAGGCTCGATCATAACCCTCGGGTCGTTCGAGACCGACCCATACAGTAATATGTGACAGAAAAAAGAGGCTTGGCTCTTACTCGAAAATTGAGTTTGAGCCAAGCCCTTTATTGTTCATCAACTTCATCCTCGAAAAGCGCCGGAGCGTCGGCGTTGGTCTGAACGCTCCTGAGCTTGCGCTGTATCTGGCGGGTGCGCGCTCCCACAAGCTTGTCGAGCTCATCGTCAGCCTGCTTCAGCCGATTTCGGGTGGCTTCAAGAACCTTTCCGAACTTATCGAACTCGGTTTTGACCGAGCTCAGCAGATCCCAGACCTCGGCGCTGCGCTTTTGGACGGTCAGGGTGCGGAAGCCCATCTGCAGCGAGTTGAGCAGAGCCGCCATAGTGCTCGGACCCGCGATGTTGACCTTGTACTCGCGCTGGAGCACCTCGACCATGCCTCGGTTGACAACCTCGCTGTACAGCCCCTCGAACGGCAGGAACATTATCGCAAAATCCGTGGTGTTGGGCGGGTCGATGTACTTGTCGCGGATGTCCTTCGCCTCGCTTTTGATCGTGGCGATCAGCGCCTTTGCCGCCGCGTCGACGTTCGCCTTGTCGCCCGATTCCATCGCGTCGCGCAGGGCGGTGTAGGTGTCGCCCGGGAATTTGGAGTCGATCGGAAGGTAGATGAAGCTGTCGTCCTCCTTCGAGGGCAGCTTGACCGCGAATTCAACTACGTTTTTGGAGCCCTTCTTGGTGGCGATATTCTCGTCGTACTGCTCGGGGGAGAGTATCTCGCGCAGGATGCTGCCGAGCTGGATCTCTCCGAGGATGCCGCGCGTCTTGACGTTTGAGAGCACCTTTTTGAGGTCGCCCACGCCGACCGCGAGGGTCTGCATCTCGCCCAAGCCCTTGTAGACCTGCTCCAGCCTCTCGTTCACCAGCGAGAAGCTGCGGTTCATCTTCTCCTCGAGCGTCTTTTGCAGCTTTTCGTCGACCGTCCGGCGCATTTCCTCGAGTCGGGCGTTGTTGTCGTCGCGTATCTGACGGAGCTGCTTTTCGGTGACGTCGCGGTTTTGGTTGAGCTGAGCCTCCAGCGTGGTGCGGTTCTGCTCCAGACCGTCGATCACGCTGCGCCGAATGCTCTCGAGCCTGCGCTCTGTCGACTCCGACAGGACGTTCATCCTGTCCTCGAGCTTGTCGAGCCGCTCGCCTTGGCTGCGGGTGAAGCTGCGCTGGTTGTCGGAGACCATGTCGCCCATGTTCTTGATCGAGCTCTGGGTCTGGGCGTTCAGCTCGCTGCGCAGATTGCTGTTGCTGCGTTCGAGCTCGTCGCGCACGGCAGGCAGCACCTCGCCCTTGACCGAGACGGCGATCTCATCGGTCGAAAGGGATTTTTGATTCTTTCTTAGAATTATAATCAACAGCGCGATCAGCAGGATGATTATGATAACGCCGATCGCAAGCAATGCGTATTCCATGTATGATCACCTCTTGCTTATAATAGCACAGGAGGTGAGGTAATGTCAAATGTTAGGGGATAGGGGGGATGGGAATGGACAATTGAAAATTGAAAATGGAAAATGGAAAATTGCGGTACAGTAGCTGATTTGTAATGCTGTATGCTTATGATCAGAGTTCTTCGTAGGGGCAGACCCATGTGTCTGCCCTCTGCGCCGAGCTTTCCTTTCATACCGATTTTTGATTGGAAAACATTGCATCCTATACGGGCGGACACGCGGGTCCGCCCCTACCGGACGTTAGGTTTTATCGAATAACGTTTACATTTAACGGTTGCCGCCTGCCATGTAAATCCTCCGTCACGGCGCAGAGCGCCGTGCCACCTCCTTTAACAAAGGAGGCTTTTTCTTCTCTATCATACGTTCGCAGTCGAGAATGTTTTAAGGGCGAAGCAAAACATACCTTTCCTAACTCGCTTCGTAGGAATTAGATGGAGAGTACGATAGTGGATGAAGCTTTCCAAAATAACCGTCATCTATCAGAGATTCCTAAAAAGCGAAGCAAAGCATACTTTTCCTAACTCGCCTCGTAAGAGTCAGATGGAGAGTATGATAGCGGATGAAGTTCTCCAATAAAACCATCATCTATCAGAGATTCCTAAAAAGCGAAGCAAAGCATACTTTTCCTAACTCGCCTCGTAAGAGTCAGATGGAGAGTATGATAGTTCCAAAATAACCATCATCTATCAGAGATTCCTAAAAAGCGAAGCAAAGCATACTTTTCCTAACTCGCCTCGTCGATGCCAGATGGAGAGTATGATAGCGGATGAAGTTCTCCAATAAAACCGTCATCTATCAGAGATTCCTAAAAAAAGATTGGACGGTTTTTTGGCAGTTGGGCGGGGAATAGAGGAAGTGGTCAAGATGGCGAGCCTTGCAGTAATAGACGGGCTCCGAGGGCTTGTATTGGTAGTCAAAGACGTCGATGATGATGAGCTTAATCTTCATCTTTTCGGGGATGATGCTCTTGATGAATACGCTCGCCTGCTGACCAGCCCTGACGCCCTCGCGGGTCTCAGCAAGCCCTGCGAGGTTCGGCGCGAGCTCCACGAAGGCTCCGTAGTTTTCGACACTGCGCACAACGCCCGAGACTGTCTCTCCGGCTGAAAAGCGGGCGGCGTTCTCCTCCCAGGTGCCGAGCAGCTCCTTGTGGCTGAGGCTTATCCTGCCGTTCTCGATCGAGCGGATCACCGCGCGGATATCCATTCCGACGGTGAAGCGCTCCCTCGGGTGCTCGATGCGCGACACTGAGATCGAGTCGATGGGCAGCAGGGCGACGATTCCGCAGCCGACGTCGGCGAATGCCCCGAAGCTCTCGAGGTGGGTAATCCGCGCGTTCACGACGTCGCCGGCGCGCAGCTTGAAGATGTATTCCTCCAGACAGCGCCGCTGCGCCTTTTCGCGCGAGAGCAGGGCGTATTCCGCGCCGTTCTCGTCGGTGAGGATGTCGGTCACGATAAAGCAGACGGGGCGGTTCACGCGCGAGATCACCGCGATGTCGCGCACACTGCCCTCGCGGATGCCGAGCGCACCTTCCTCGCGCGGTATCACGCCGCGCATACAGCCGAGCGCTACACCGAGGTTGTGCCGCGCGTCGCAGCAGTCGGCTCTCGCCTCGAGTATCCTGCCGGTTTTCATCGCCTCGCGCAGATATGACGGATCGCTCTGAAAACGCCTGTTTTCTTCCTCAAATATCCGCTTTCCCTCCGGTAAGTATTCTGTCATTTTACGACCTCCTAATATACTCTTCATGTCAGGATATGAGCGGAGCGCCGGGAATATGATTGGTAGGGGTTAGGAGTTAGTGATTAGGGATTAGGGGTTAGGAATTAGGGATTAGGGGTTAGGGATTAGGGGTTAGGAGTCAGGGATTGGGGATTTGGGGGGCTGTGCAGCCTGAATGCGCCAAACTTGCATTTTTTATTATCATATGTTATAATAAAACTGTGTGTTTTATACAAGGGCGCCTCTAAAAATCCCTTGCCGCTCATAGCCGCAAATCTATCACAGCATCTTTCTGCCAAAACTCCTCGTTATACGTCAGTATGACTTCGCCGTTTTGACAGAAATCTACTGTAAAATATCTGTACCTCTGAACAACAGGGGATTTTTAGAGGCACCCATAGAACATATTATGAAAGGAAAGTTTTAAATGAAAGCTTTATCGCGGATCATTGCCGCAGCGGGCTGCGTCGCCGTCGCTGTTGCCGCGGCGGGCTGCAGCGGCGGAGACTTGGGCTCTGCCGCTTCGGACAAGACGTCGGCTCCTGCCGCCGCGACCTCGGATGAGGCGCGCGGAGATTTCGAGCAGCTCGGAGTTGACGCATCGACGCTCGGGATAAGCCCTTCCGTATATGTCGATAAGGTACACAAGCCCGGTTTCCAGCTCGATCAGCCGGAGCCCGGCGACGAGGTGGCGGTCATCGTGACCGACATGGGCGAGATCACCCTCAGGCTGTTTCCCGAGCAGGCTCCGAAAACGGTCACGAATTTTGTCAACCTCGCCCGCGAGGGAAAATACGACGGCACGTCGATAGACCTCGTGCTGTGCGACAGCCTGATCCAAGGCGGCGTCATCGGCTCCGACCCCTCTCATCCCAACGGACTGAGCTCCTTCGGCGACGAGTTCGAGGACGAGTTCTCGACCTCGCTGCTCAACCTGCGCGGCGCGGTCGCGATGTCGAATCCTCTCAGGGACTGCAACGGCTCGCAGTTCTTTATCAATCAGACCTCGGCTCAGGCTTTTGCCGAGGGCGGCGGCTGGGCTGCGCTCGAAAAGCGCTGGGGGGACGTAAAATCCAAGCTGCTGAGCTATAAGGATTCGAGCCTGCTCTCGGCTTATATAGAGGAGAACGGGGACAGGTTCCTCAATACCGACTGCATCCCGGGCAGTATCCGTGAGCTGTACACGCAAAACGGCGGCAATCCCGCCTTTGACGGGACATATAACGCAGCCGACAGGGGCTGTACGGTCTTTGCGCAGGTATGCGCCGGGATGGAAACGGTCGACCGCATAGCAAGGGTCTCGGTAGACGAGGACGGCGCGCCGATCGCCGGAATAGAGATAAAAACGATCCGCATCGAACCATTTGAGCCTGCCGCCGAGGAGACTGCTCCCGCGGCATAAACGGAGGACGATATGAAAAATCCGCCGATCATCGCATTGATGTATGACTTTGACCGCACTCTCTGCACGCGAGATATGCAGGAGTACGGCTTCATCCCGAGCCTCGGACTGAGCGAGGCTCAGTTCTGGGAGGAGGCGAACAGCCTCGGACAGCGCGAGCACATGGACTCGATACTCGCCTATATGTACGCCATGGTCAAGCTCGCCGGAGACAAGGGCGTGCCGATCTGCCGCGAGAGCCTGATAAGCGGAGGCAAAAGCGTCGAGTTCTTCAAGGGCGTTGAGGGCTGGTTCGACCGCATCTCGGAGTTCGGCTGTCAAAACGGCGTGTGCATCGAGCATTATGTCATATCCTCGGGGCTGCGCGAGATAATCGAGGGGACCTCGGTGAGCCGCTGCTTCAAGAGCATCTTCGCCTGCGAATTTCTGTACGATGAAAACGGAAACGCGGTCTGGCCGAAAACCGACGTAAACTACACCAACAAGACCCAGTTCGTCTACCGCATCAACAAGGGAGTGCTCGATGTCGCCAACGACGTAGACCTGAACCGCTCGATGCCCGACGACAGCAAGCGCGTGCCCTTCACCAATATGATCTATATAGGCGACGGACTTTCGGACGTGCCGTGCATGAAGATGATGAAGGCGTACGGAGGCTATTCGATAGCCGTATACCGCGACCGCAAGAAGGTCGAGGAGCTGCTGGCGAGGGACAGGGTAGATTTCATCTATCCCGCCGACTACAGCGAGGGCAGCGGACTGGACGTAACCGTGAGGAACATAATCCGCAAGATGGCGGTCTGCGATATCCTGACCGAGGAGAACCACAGGCTCAAGGCGGAGATAATAGTTGAAAATTGAAAATTAAGGGTCGCTTCGCTCCGGAGTTATAATGCTGTGTGCGGTTAGCCTAACGTTCGGTTACAACAAAAAAGCCTCCTTTGTTAAAGGAGGTGGCGCGGCGCTCTGCGATGTACCGGACGTTTATTTACAGCGGAAAACGCAGCATTAGTATAAAATACGTGGTCGGAAATCCTCAGTCAGCGTTTGGCTGTGAACCTAACGGGCTCCCCTTGAGGGGAGCTGTCAATCCGTTAAGGATTGACTGAGGGGTGGCTTGCGCCGCCATTTTCTGATAATCCGACGTTGCTCGGTAAAGCAAACCTATTGTTCATCGCAAAACGGTATCACAGAAAGATAAAGCTCGTTCCCGTTTCCCCACCCTCAGCCGCGCTTTTGGCGCGACAGCTCCCCTCAAGTGGAGCCAATTTTTATCCCCGAACACGCAGCATTACAAATCGGGTGCGTGTGCTTCTAACTTCTCACTTCTCACTTCTTTGAAATCATCCGTATTTTCCGGGTATAATATTAAAAAAAGGTAAATTTTCATGAATGAGTTCCATCAGATAATAAACGAAGTCAAAAAGGCGGTGAACGGCAAGGACAGGACGGTCGTCATGACCCTGCTTGCGCTGCTCGCCGGAGGAAATATACTGATCGAGGACATCCCCGGCGTGGGAAAGACCACCATGGCTGTGGCTTTTTCAAAGGCGCTCGGGCTGCGGTGCTGCCGCGTCCAGTTCACTCCGGACACCCTGCCGTCCGATATCACGGGCTTTTCCTCCTTTCAGAAGGAGACCGGCAAAACCGTGTTCCATCCCGGAGCGGTATTCTGCAATCTGTTTTTGGCGGATGAGCTCAACCGCACCTCGAGCCGCACCCAGTCGGCTCTGCTCGAGGCGATGGAGGAGCGCGGCGTGACGGTCGACGGCAGGACATATCCGCTCGAGCCGCCGTTTTCGGTGATCGCCACCCAGAATCCCGTGGGAGCGTCGGGTACCCAGCTTTTGCCGGATTCCCAGACCGACCGCTTTATGATCCGCGTTTCGATGGGCTATCCCGACGCGGAGGCTGAGACCGATATGCTGCTCAACAGGGTCTCCTCAAATCCGCTCGACAGCGTCGGCAACGTGGTCGACGCCAAGGGCTTTCTGAGGATGCAGGAGCAGGTCAGGGGCGTTTACGTCGACGGCGATATTGCGGCTTATATAGTTTCGCTCGTTCGCGCTACCCGCGAGGATGTGCTCATCTCACGGGGCGCAAGCCCGCGCGCTACTCTTGCGCTGACCGATATGAGCAAGGCGGCGGCGTTCGCCTCCGGGCGCGATTACGTCACGCCCAAGGACGTCCGAAACGTGTTTTACAATACGCTCTCCCACCGCATCATCCTCAGCGCCGAGGCTGCCTCGCGTTCGATGAGCGCCGGTGACGCGCTTGACGCGGTGCTCAAAAGAGTGAAGTCTCCAAAGGTGTGATATGCTCAAAAATTGGTTGATATATTTAGGGCTGCTCGCGGCGGCGTTCGTGTTCAGCCTGTATTATTTTAAGTGGTTTTCGTGGATAGTGCTGCTGATCGCTGCGGCGGCGCCGATAGTCTCGCTTCTGCTCAGCCTGCCGTTTATGATTACGGCGGCTGCCGGAGGCGTCAATGTCTCGGCGCCCGGTTCGGTCAGCCGCGGAGACGGGCTCAGCCTCGGCGTGTCGCCTCTGAAGCGCGCGTCGGTCTTTCCGAGGCTGAAGCTTACTCTCGCCTGCGAAAACCGCTTTGCTTCTCAAAAGCTGCGGCTGCGGTTCTGTCACTGCGGCCTGCTCAGGTCGCCCCTGAGCCTCGACGCCTCGGCGCTCTCGGCGCACTGCGGCGAGGTCACGGTCACAAGGCGGCGCTGCTTCGTGTACGATATGCTCGGGCTGTTCTGCCTGCCCGTGAGGATAAACGCTCCCGAGAGCCTGACGGTCTATCCCGTCGCCGAGGAGCCTGCGCTGCTGCCCGAGGCGGCGATGACCGTCGTGGGCTATAAGCCCAAGAGCGGCGGAGGCTTTGCCGACGACTACGAGCTGCGACCCTATATCGAGGGCGACAGTCCGCGCAGCATCCACTGGAAGCTGAGCTCGCGCACCGACGAGCCGATCGTCCGCGAGCCGAGTCTGCCGGTCTGCCGCGAGCTGCCGCTAATGCCGGTGCTCGGAAAGAACCGCACCGAAAACGACGGCGTGCTCGCGCGGCTTTACGGAGCGGTGCGGCTTGTTCTGACGAGGACGGACGCGGTCTGCCTCGACAGGCAGGGAGAAGCTCACCGCGTGAACGGCGATGACGGCTGGAAGGAATACCTGCGCGCCCTTTACGCTCAGTCCGGTTCAGCTCCGGCTCAGACGGCGGGAGGACTGTACCGCGTGACCCCCTCCGGCGAGGAGGTGAGCGGCTTATGAAAAAGCGAGTGATCGTCAGCGAGCTGCTGACCGCCTGCTTCGGCGTAGCGTCGGTGATACTGACGCTGTGCTGCTTTGCCACGGCGTTCGGGCTCGATTTTTCGGCTTGGACGGTCGCCCTCGTCTGCGCCGTCTCCGGCTTGCTCGTATGGGGAGCCTCGCGGATAATACCGCGTCCGTTCGGAGTTCCAGCGGCGGCGACCTCGGCGGCCGCGGCTGCGGCTTTTACGGCTTTTTTCAGCCTCGGGGAGCTGAACGCGCAGCTCAATTATGCCGTGAACGGCTTTTTGAGGATCTATCACAGGGTATACTCGGTCTTTCCCGAAAGCCTGTTTTTCGCTGAGGATTCCGCCGACAACGTCACGCTGCTGTTCTCGGTCATCGGCTTGGTGTTCTGTGCGGCAGCCGTGCTGAGCTTGTGCCGCGCGAGGGTGTTTTTTCCGACGCTGCTGCTCTCGCTGCTGCTGCTCGTGCCGTGCTTCATCACGGTCGATTCGCCGCCCGAGCCGCTCTGCTTCGTGATGCTCGTCGCGGTGCTGCTCTCGCTCTACGTCTCCTCGTTTGCGAGGCGCAGGACGGAAAACGGCGGCTTTGCGCTTGCGGTCAGCTTCTGCGCGGTCGCGGCGCTGTCACTTATAATCACCTCTATATTTCCGTACGAGAAATATGAACGCTACCTCTGGCAGGACGAGCTGCTCGGCGTGGCTGAGGAGCTAACGGGCGTCGGCACGGATTTCGGCGAGGCGATCAGTCCGCTCGAAGGGCTGAAAGCCTCCGCGTCCAAAACCGTCGATCTGCGCCGCGAGGGAAGGCACACCCTGACCCATGTGCCTGTGCTCAAGGCGTTGTCCGAGAGCGGCGGGCGGCTTTATCTGCGCGGCGTTTCCTACGCGAACTACGCCGACAGCAAATGGTCTCTGCTCGACAGGGAGCAGCAGGCGGCGTTTCCGCAGGACTATGACTTTTTGTTCTCGGGCTCGGCGTCCGGCGAGCCCAAACAGCTCAGCGTTATCACCGAGCGCCGCTCCGAGCTCTGCTACACTCCGTATTTCTGCACCGCGCTGTCGGAGGGCATGAGCCCCGTTCTTGACGTCGGGGTCAAAAACGAGAAGGGCGTGAAGTCCTATGATTTTGAGGTGCTGAGCGCCGATGAGATCGGGGACGCTCAACTGAGCCGCAAATATATCGACTATGTTGAACAGAATTACCTCAGCCTGCCCGAGCAGACCGAGGAGCTGATGAGTGGGTTTATCGACGCTGAGGGCTTGTATGAGGCGACGGAGGGCGAGGAGGATTATTACAGAGCCGCGGCTGAGGCTGTGCGGCGCGTCGTTTCCTCGCGCGGACACTACGCGCTCGAGTGCGAGAGAGTGCCTGCGGACAAAGACTTCGCTTTTTGGTTCCTGACCGAGGCGGAGAGCGGCTACTGCGTCCACTACGCCGCCGCCGCGACCGTGCTGCTGCGCGCAATGGGCGTACCTGCGCGCTATGTAACGGGCTACTGCGCCGATGTCACCGCCGGAAGATGGACGACGGTGACGACCGACAACGCCCACGCTTGGGCTGAGTATTTCGACGAGGAGCGCGGCTGGTGCGTGCTCGACGCTACGCCGCCCGATTTCAGCCCGTCGCAGTATGAGCCTACTCAGCCGACCACCGCAGCCGGCACCCGTGAGGCTGTGCCGCGCAGCACCGAGGCTCCGACAAAGCCTGCGCCCGAACGCTCGGGAGGCGGCAGTAAGGCTCCGTGGCAGCTTGTCATCCCGTTTGCCGCCGTGACCGCGCTGATCTTGATTATAATTCTGAAAACGAAAATAACCGACTTGATCAGACGACGCGGCTTCACCGTCGGCAGCCGCGACGACCGCGCGCGCTATGCCTACAGATATCTCCTGCGCCTGAGCGGACGGACGGGCATAGCCGTGCCGCAGGAGCTTGAGGATATCGCGTCCAAGGCGAGGTTCAGCGACAGACACGTGACCGAGGATGAGCTCGAGGCGATCTGCGGATACGCGAAAAAGCAGCGCGACGAGCTGTACCGCTCGGCTGCGCCTCTCAAAAAACTTTACTGTCGGATCATTTTGGGCTTGTAATAATACTGTCATCCCGGGCGGCGGCGCCGCTTCTCGGGATGACAGTTTTTTCATGGATCACATATAGTATGAGGCGATGTTTTTCAGCTTCTTCATCGCCGCCGAGATGTGGCGGCTGACGGTGGAGGCGTTGAGCCCGAGCTCGCGGGCGACCTCCTTCTGCTTTTTGCCGCAGAGACAGCACTCGGTCAGGCAGTGCCTCTGCAGCGGCGTCAGCTCGTCGCGGATAGCCTTGGCGAGGATGCTCTTCATTTTGCTGCGGCTGCTGTCGTTGGTCGAGCGGCTGTGAAGGGAGAGCATGCCGAGCTTGTTGAGGTTCGTATCGCTGAAGTGAACTCTTTCGATCCGCATCAGGCAACACCTCTGTGTCTGCGCATGAGGTGATCGGCGATATCGAGGCATTCGCCGCGGCAGACGCGGTACTGCGCGATGCGGCGGTCGATCTCCTTTTTCTCGCTCAGCGGAGCCGGCGCGCGTCTGAGCTTCAGCTTTTCTATCGTTTCCGCCAGCCTCTCGGCGGCGGCTTTGTATTCAAGCGACCATTCCAAATAATTCATTCAAAACACATCCTTTGCTGTTTCATCGATTATTCGTAACGGGAGTCTCACGGCACCGGGGCTCGCGCCTCAAAGCTCCCTGATATCATTATAGCGCATTATTTGCGAAAAATCAAACGGATGTTCGATAAAATGCCGAAAAATATGCAATTGTACGATTGTACGCACAATGCTTTTGAATATTTTTTCACAGAAGAATTAAAAACTATACAATCGGCAACGTGAATTTTTGTATCTTTTGCTACCTCGCGTTTATGAATCGACGCGAAATACGCGGTAATTCAAAAAATCGTCAAAAATAATGCACAAACTCAGCTTATGAAGTTTGTGCAACCTGTCATTTCCCATGTTTAGTTGAGACAAAAACGCCGAAGCGGGCTTGAAAAACCGTCAGTTTCATTGTATAATAAAGCTAACAAAGCAAGCAAAAGTTATGATTTGTTTATTGTTTTTTAGTTTCGGTAAAATGAAATGATCATTTTATGAGCATTCATTTTCATAAAACACACAATCGCGAAAGAGGCTGCCATCGGCAGTCTCTTTTGCCTATGGGCTATTTCCGGATTTTGTTGCTGTCGCGCGGTTTTTGATGATATTTTTTAGTTGACTTTTATCCGAATATGTTGTATAAAGGATTAAAATAAGTGTATACTGCGAAAAATATTTATAAATTTTGCCGACAATAGTAGCGTAACGGCAGATTTTTTAACATGAAGCTGTACCGACAGCCGCGTTTTCGGCTTGATCGGAGGCTTCGCGGTAAATTTTTACGCTCAAGGGTGAAAAAATTGTCTAAGATCAGGATTTTGGCGGCGATAATGCTTGCCTCTTTTGCGATGTGCTTAGCGGCTTGCAGCGATAACGTCGGCACAGCCTCCTCCTCGGCGCAGGGCGGTACCGAGAACGCTACCTCGCAGACGGCGGCGACCTATGAGGCGGAGACCTCAGCCGTGCACAGCGGAGGCGCGGAAGCTTCCGGCAGCTCGGCGGTTTCAGACAGCCGGAGCGGAGCCGACAGTCAGCCCGACGGCGGCGCGGCTCAGAGTTCTCAGAGCTCTCAAGGCTCACAGGCTTCCCAAAGCCATGACGGCGCCTCGTCGAGTCAGAGCAGCTCGGGAGGATCGGACGCGCCTAAGAAAAACAGTTCGACCGCCGAAGGCGGCGCCGGTCAAAACTATGATTATCAAAGCCCGGAGACGGACAAGCCGCAACCGACCGCTGCGCCCGACGACCCCGGCGAGAGAGATAACGCCGAGGTGGATTTCAATGACCTTATATAAGAGAATAATCAGGACGGCGCTGCTCATTGCGGCTGTGACGATGCTTGCGGGAACGGTGACCGCGGCGGCTGTCGGCGGCGCTGAGGGCTCGGGACAGACAAAGGTCATCCTCGGAGACGCCAACTGCGACGGTGAGATCACTATTGTCGACGCGACAAGCATCCAGAGGTATCTTGTCGACCTGCCTGTGAACGGAGGCTTTTCCGAAAAAGCTGCCGATGTTGACGGCAGCGGATTTCTCGATATCACCGACGCCACCAAGATACAGCGCTGGCTTGCGGGCTACTACACCCCGTTTCCGATCGGACAGGTGATCGAGGAGCCCACCGAGCCGAAGACGCAGCCCACCGAACCGACGACTAAGCCCACCGAGCCGCCTATTCAGCCTGCGACCGACGAGGAAGGCTGGGGACACGAGATTTTCAGACCGTAAATGAACGGCGACGCTGTACAACAGAGAATCATTGCAGACGTCTTTGAGGAGAATGTCAAATGAAGCCTGAATATGAACGTACAAGTCTAATAATCACGGAATTTGATACAGAGGATGAGATCACTACCTCCGGAGCGGTGAATCCGAATCCGCAGATTTTGGGAGCCGAAAAGGAAAACAGATATGTGACCTACAAATCTCTAAAGAGACCCGGCGGTTTCTTTTAGTATTCTGTGTATTCCGATAAGAATCACTATTCCAAAAAGGACGGGCGAAGTGCGCCGTTCTTTTTTGGCTTTGGCGGCGTTTGTTGTGCGCGCAAACGCCGCCGCGTTTTTTGGAGGGGGAACATGAAAAAGAGGCTGACTCCGAGATGGGTCATCATAAAGCTGACGGGGCTGCTGTTCGCCGCGTATTCGGCTTATATTTTTTTTATGATCATAAGAGATCTCCGCCGCGGTATGGCAATCTCGTCGGTGATAATCTGCGTCGTGATTGCGGTGCTGTTTCAGGTGCTCGCAGGCTTTGCGTTGACGTCCGAGATCAAGAATATGCAGTTTCGCACGATACGCCGGGTGGCGTTCATCGCCGCGTTTTTCTCGGTGTTCCTGCTGAAGCTGAGAATGGCGGGTCAGGTCGCCGCATACGTCGATTTTTCGAAGATCGAAACCGTACTGTTCGGGATATCGTATTTGCTGACCCAGATCGCGCTGCTGATAACGGCGGTCAACTACACCTTCATCCGCAAAAACCGTCCGCAGTTCCCAAAGACGTCCATAGTCCTTCCGATCGTCGCAATCGTGTTCTTTGTCGGAAGCCTGGCGCTGGAGGCGGTACTTTTCATCGTTTTCAATATCGGCGTTGAGGGCAACCTGATCAGAAATGTTGTGATACGTCCGGTGTTTTATCTCGGCTTCATCGGCTTGTCCGTCTACCTTCTGTATCCGCCTCAGGTCGAGGAGCTCATGGAGTATGACGTGCCCGACGACTCCGAGCTGGTCGTGCCGGAGGACGACGAGTATCATCTCCCCGAGGGCGGCGTCGAAATGCCCGACGGCACCGACCTCGTCATGGATGAGGGCGGCGAGTACCGACCTCCCGAGGGCGGCTTTGAAAAGCCTGACGGCATGGATCTTATCATGGCTGAGGAGGGCGAATACCGACCTCCCGAGGGTTCAAAGCCTGAGCGCAGCGGAGAAACGGAATTCGTCATGTCCGACGACGGGCTGATGCTGTGACCGGCGATCACGTGATATGTTAAATACTTCGCGCCTCCTATCAAAACGGAGGCGCACTTTTTTGACGGAAATCAAAACCGCAGCGCGCTTTAAGAAACAAAAACGTGAATTGGGTAGAAATCCGCCGTTTTCTGTGCTATAATATTTAGGATAATAAATAATGCGCGGAGAATCGCGCAAGAGGATGATTAAATGAGCAAAAAATATGTGATGGGCAACGGCGCTATAGCTTTGGGCGCGTTGTCCGCAGGGGTGAATCTGGTCGCGGGCTATCCCGGCACTCCCTCGTCGGAGATCATCGAGACCGTCGCCAAATATCCGCACGACGGCGTATACGTCGAGTGGTCGGTCAACGAAAAGGCGGCTATGGAGGTCGCCGCAGCCGCCGCCTACAGCGGCGCGAGAGCCATGGTAACGATGAAGCAGGTCGGGCTGAACGTGGCGTCCGATCCGCTGATGAGCTTGGCCTATGTCGGCGTAAAGGGCGGCATGGTCGTGGTGGCGGCGGACGATCCCGGTCCCATCTCCTCGCAGACCGAGCAGGACACAAGGCGCTTCGCCGAATTCGCAAGGATACCGGTTTTCGACCCCTCTTCGCCCGAGGAGGCGTTCGAGATGGTCGGGGAGGCGTTTGAATATTCCGAAAAATACAGGACTCCCGTGATCCTGCGACCCACCACCAGAGTCGATCACGCCTATGCCTCGATCGACGCTCCGGATTCCTTCAAGGCGAGGGGATTCGAGGGCTTTGTAAAGGACTCCAAGAAATGGGTCATCTTTCCGCGCCTGTCCTACCGGAACCACGCGATGATGGAGCAGAGAAACGTCGAGATAGGCGAGGAGCTGTCCTCCTGCCGCTTCAATTCGGTATCGGGAAGCTCCGAAAAGGCGGTCGTCGCCTCCGGCGTGAGCTATGCCTACGCCGCGGAGTTTTTGAAGGCTCACCCCGAGGTGCGCTTCATCAAGGTCGGCGCGCCCTATCCTCTGCCCGAGAGCTTCCTGCTCGGCGCCCTCGACGGCGTGAGCGAGGTGCTGTGCTATGAGGAGCTCAGTCCGTTTCTCGAGGAGAGCCTGCTGAAGCTTGCCGGCAGGCACCGCCTTAACATAACCGTGCGCGGCAAGCTGACGGGCGACGTGCCGCACAGCGGAGAGAACGACGCCGACAGCGCAAGGGCGGTCATCAGCCGCTTTTTGGGGCTTGAAGCCCCCGAGAGTCACACTGAGCTCTCCGACGCGCCCAAGCCTCCGATGAGACCTCCGGTGCTCTGCGCCGGTTGTCCTCACCGCGCCTCCTTCTATGCCGTAAAGCAGGCGATGAAGGGCAAAAAGGCGTATTTCTGCGGCGATATCGGCTGCTATACGCTCGGCAACGCCATGCCGCTCGACATGGTAGACACCTGCCTGTGCATGGGCGCCGGCATAACGATGGCTCAGGGCTTCAACCACATGGATCCCGACGCGACCGCGATCTCCTTTGCGGGCGACTCCACCTTCTTTGCCTCGGGCATTACCGGCGTGATCAACGCCGTCTACAACGCCGCCGATATGATCGTCTGCGTGCTGGACAATTCCACCACCGCGATGACCGGACATCAGCCGCATCCCGGCACCGGCAGGAACCTGATGTCGGCTCCGGTCGATAAGATAAGCATCGAGAAGCTCCTGCTCGCCGCGGGAGTCAAAAGGGTAGTCACCGTCGATCCGCTCGACCTCGACGCCGCGGTCGCCGCGGTCAGGGAATGCGCCGAGCTCAAGGGCGTAAAGGCGATCATTTTCAAGTCGCCGTGCGTGGCGACAGTGAAGCCCGACAAAAAGCTCCGCGTGGACAGCGACAGGTGCGTCGGCTGCCTGCGCTGCATCAGGGAGATCGGCTGCCCGGCGCTTTCGGTACAGGACGGCAGGGCGGTCATCGACGAGAACCTCTGCACGGGCTGCGGTCTGTGCGCGGGGCTGTGTCCCGTAGGAGCGATAGGAGGCGATGAGGATGAATAAGGATATAATGATCTGCGGCGTCGGCGGTCAGGGAACCGTCCTCGCCTCGAGGATAATCGCCGCGTCCGCGATGGACGAGGGCAACGCGGTGCATTCAGCCGAAACTATCGGGATGGCGCAGCGCGGAGGCTCGGTGACGAGCCACGTCAGGATAGGAGAGGGCGCGCGCTCGCCGCTGATACCCTTCGGCTCGGCGGAGCTTTTGATCGCGTTCGAGCCCTCCGAGGCGGTCAGGAATCTGAGATATCTCAAAAAGGACGGCTTCGTGATCGTAAATTCCGTGCCGGTAAAGCCGACCTCGCTCGGCGGCTCGGGAGATTACGACGGAAAAGCCGAGATAGCGTATCTGAAATCGAAATGCGCCTGCCTTGTCGTCGATTCCGACGAGCTGTGCGAGCCCTTCGGGTCGTCCAAGTTCTTCAACGTCGCCGTGCTGGGAGCCGCCGCGGGAACCGGCAGGCTCGGCATAAACGCCGACACGGTGCGCCGTGAGATAATCAAAACGGTTCCCGAGCGCTTTTTGGAAAAGAATCTCGCCGCGTTTGAGGCGGGCTTGAAGATAGGAGAGTAAAAACCATGCATATCAATGAAAAGCAGTTAGAGCTTGTCAACGACAGGCTGCGCGCCATATTGGAATCAGACAATTATTTCGGAAAAATGTACAGGGAGCTGGGCATCACCGAGATCAGGACGGAGGAGGATTTTAAAAGGCTCCCCTTCGTCGATAAGGCGGAGCTGCGCAACGCCTACCCCTTGGGCATCCAGGCGGCGCCTGACGAGGATATCGTCAGGATCCACTCCTCCTCCGGCACAACGGGAAAGCCCGTCATCATCCCCTATACCGCCAAGGACGTAGACGACTGGGCGGCTATGTTCGCACGGTGCTACGAGACCGCCGGCATCACAAAGCGCGACCGCATCCAGATCACTCCCGGCTACGGGCTTTGGACTGCGGGCATCGGCTTCCAGGCGGGCTGCGAAAAGCTCGGCGCGATGGCTGTGCCTATGGGTCCCGGCAACACCGAGAAGCAGCTCCAGATGATGCAGGATCTGAAATCCACCGTTATCTGCGCGACCTCCAGCTATGCCCTGCTGCTCGCCGAGGAGATCAACAAGCGCGGACTCAAGGATAAGATCAATCTGAAAAAGGGCGTCATCGGCTCCGAGAGATGGAGCGACAAGAAGCGCGAGTACATCGCAAACGAGCTGGGTATCGAGCTGTACGATATCTACGGCCTCACCGAGATATACGGCCCCGGAATCGGCGTGAACTGCTCCGATCAGACCGGGATGCACTACTGGGACGACTACATCTACGTCGAGATCATCGACCCCGAGACCGGCGAGAACGTACCCGACGGCGAGGAGGGCGAGATCGTCATCACCACCCTCGTCAAGGAGGGCGCGCCGCTGCTCAGGTTCCGCACCCACGATCTCTCGAGGATAATCCCCGGCGAATGCACCTGCGGCAGCCGTTTTCCGCGCCTCGACGTCATCAAGGGCAGGTCGGACGATATGTTCAAGGTACACGGCGTGAATATGTTCCCCAGCCAGGTCGAGGAGCTGCTCGGGACTGTCGACGGCGTTTCCAGCGAGTACAAGATAGACATCGCCCACGACGACGAGAAAAACCGCGACATCATCCTACTTACCGTCGAGGCTGAGGGCAGAGTCAACTTCGATAAGACCGCCGACACCATCCGCGACGCCTTCAAATCCCGCATGAGCGTCACCCCGAAGGTGGTGGTCGTATCCGTCGGCACCCTGCCGCGCTCGGAGAAAAAGACCAAGAGGGTATTCGATCACAGGGAAGAGTGATACCGCGTCACAGCCCGTGACGCTTATATATGATAAACAGAGAAAAACGCGAACGGAGGTGAAATCATGACCAAAAACGCATTGATCGGCTTTGTAATCGGAGCTGTGGCGGGCGTAGCCGCCGTGATGCTCTATCTGCACCGCAAGTCGCTCGTCGCTCTTGTAAAGGGCGAAAAGCTGCCCGAGGCGCCCGAATCCTGCCCCTTCTCCAAGGCGGAGGACGAACTCGACGATCTCGACGAGCTCGAGGTGTAATGAAGCGAAACGCCAAAAGATATCCCCCGGAATGTGACGTTCCGGGGGATGCTTATATCGAAAGGGACTGGTTCAAAATCGCCAAATAACTGTAGGGGTCGGTCTCGACCGACCCGAGGGTTAAGATCAAGCCTTTGGTGCTCTATCCGCGGGGCGGTCGAGACCGCCCCCTACAATTTTATAACGTTTGAGCAAACTGCATTTTTGGAGCGGATGATGTGCTGTGTGTTAGGGAGCGGCGATGATCTCGTCAAATGGGTAACGTGCCATCGGAGAAGATCATCAGCGCGACGCCCTAAAAACGTGCCCCCGGCACGTTTTCTTAACGGGCTTTCGATTCCCAATCCGCTTAGCCAAAAATAAAAACGCCCTTTAGGGCGTTCTTATTTTTGGAGCGGATGATGGGAATCGAACCCACACGATCAGCTTGGAAGGCTGAAGTTCTACCACTAAACTACATCCGCATATCTCAGCTTAATCATTCTATCACGAAACTGCGGGATTGTCAAGTGGAAATTTTGCTTTTGGTTTTTCGGCTTTGCGGTCAGATTATCGTTCCGGGCTCGACTACGCTGCTGCCGAGGCACCAGGCGGCTCGGGTCACTGTGCCCTCGGTTCCTATCTTCGGCTTGTTGCCGGAGGCGTCGAGGAAAAGCTGCGAGTTGTTGCTGCCGACAGTCACCTTTGCGCCGACCTCGCCGTGACGGGTGATCCCCGAGTCGAAAATGCAGCGCACAAGCCTTGTGATACGAGCGCGCGCGGAGGCGTCGTCGCCCGAGGGAGTCCGCGAGAATTCGGCGCGGAACAGCACCTGAAAGTCCGCGTCGGCGGTCAGCTCGACCCTGTCGCACCAGGCGAAGTATGCCTCGTCCGAGACTGCCTCGGTGCTCATCATCGACCGAAACAGCGGCTCGTACAGACCGTTGAACTCATATGCGTGCAGGCGGATGCCCGTCGTGATGTCGGGAGTCGACGCCTGAGCCGGCAGGCGCTTGCGCTTCTTCTTCAAGACCAGCATAACAATGCCCGCGATGATGATCGCGAGAAAGAATCCGATGAACATAAAAAGGATCGCTATCAATACCGTGCTCATATTACCCTCCGAATTGAGTTATTTTTCCTCATTCTACCACGATTCTCCGAAAAATGCAATATTTTGCGCAAAAACTGCCGCGCAACAAGGGCTTCGCCGCCGAAACGGGAAGCCCATTTAAAATCTTCTATTTCGCTATGAATTTCAGGATATCCGAGATAACCGTGTCGCGGCAGTCCTCGTTGAGCAGCTCGTGGCGGCAGTCGGAGTAGAGCTTGAATTTCACGTCCGCGCCCCTTGCCTTGAGCCGGTCGTAGACCTTCTTGACTCCGTGACCGTAGTCGCCCACAGGGTCGTCCGCTCCCGAGATCAGCAGGATCGGCAGATCGACAGGCATTTTCTCGAACCACTCGGGCTTATTGACCTCGGACTGCAGGCGGATCAGGTCGCCCATCGCGCCGATGGTGAAGCTGTGGGCGCAGTAGGGATCGGCGTCAAAGGAGCGGCGAACCTCGGGATCCTTTGAAAGCCAGTCGCCCGGTACCCCGTCGCCGAACTTCTCGTTGTATTTTCCGAAGGCGAGCTTGTCGATCAGCGGCGAATAGCCCTTCCTCTTCTTGAACACTCTGATCGTCCTCACGGCGGTAAGCCCAGCGCCCGAGGCGGGATTGGGGCCGCCCGTGCCCATCACGATCAGCTTGCTCGGAAAGCTCGGGTGCCTGAGCGTGCAGAGACGGACGATGAACGAGCCCATGCTGTGTCCCATAAGGTAATAGGGGCGCTCGGGATATTCCATCTTCATGGTCTGACCGGCTCTGTGAACGTCGCGCGCAAGCTTCATCCAGCCCTCGTGGTCGGCGATATAGCCGAAGCTTCCGTCCGCCTCGGCAGTCCTGCCGTGACCGAGATTATCGTAGCCGAAGCACAGATAGCCCGCCTCGGCGATCTCCCTCATAAAGCTGTCGTACCGTCCGATATGCTCGCGCATTCCGTGAACGACGTGGAACAATCCCTTGATCTCACCCTCGGGAACATAGCCCTTTCCAAACAGCGTGTGGATGCCGTCGGTGGAGGGAAAGCTCAGATCAATGACTCTGATACTCATAGAAACACCTCTTTTATTTTGCTGTACAGGTATATTGTAGCACATAATCAACAAAATTTCAATAGCTGGTTAATTGATTATGTTTATAATTCGAGCTTTCTGTTGCAAATCGACGCGGTTTAGGGTATAATTAAGACATAAATTTTTGAAAGGATGATATCATGCAGAGAGTATACGAATTTCTAAAAGCCGCCGGCACCTACTATTTGGCGACCGTCGAGGGCGATCAGCCGCGCGTCCGTCCGTTCGGCACGGTCAATGTCTTTGAGGACAGGCTCTATATCCAGACGGGCAGGTCCAAGCCCGTTTCGCGCCAGCTTGCCGCAAACCCCAAGGCGGAGCTCTGCGCCTTTATGGACGGCAGATGGCTGCGCGTAAGCTGCGAGCTGGTCGAGGACGACCGCCTCGAGCCCAAAAAGGCGATGCTCGACGCCTATCCTCAGCTTAGGGCGATGTACGACGAGAACGACGGCAACACTCAGGTGTTTTACCTCAAAAACGCCGTCGCGACGTTCAGCTCCTTCACCTCGGCTCCCGAAACAGTTTCATTTTAGAGTTAGAGTTGAGAGTTGAATCGCGGTAAATTATAGGTTCGTTAAAAAACGGGGTTGGCTCAAAAGTCCGACCCATACAATATTATGTGACGGAAAACTGGGGCTCGGCTCTTACTCATGAAGTGAGTTTGAGCCAAGCCCCAAGCTTTGTCTGTTTAATTATCGTCTGAAAAACGTTCGAGGAGCTTCCAGCTGCCGTCGGCGATAAACATCAAAACCAAACTGATCAGCCCTGTTGCTATGAAGATCAGCGTCAATGACAGAGGTATCTGCTGCTTGCTGTTCTTGCGAACCTCTCTAAACTCTCCACTCTCAACTCTGTTTATGAGATCGGCTCAAAGTCGGCGACGCCGTGCTTGCACAGCGGGCAGATGAAGTCGTCGGGCAGCTCGTCGCCCTCATAGATATAGCCGCAGACCTTGCAGACCCAGCCCTTTTTGCCCTCGGTCTCGGGCTTGGGCTTGACGTTGTTCTGGTAGTAGGTGTAGGTCATGGTCTCCTTGTCCGAGAGCACCCTCGCTTCGGTGACGGAGCAGATGAACATTCCGTGGGTGTCGAGGTCGATGTACTGCTCGACCTTCAGCGACATGAAGGAGTTTATGTACTTGGGCAGGAACACCAGGCCGTTGTCGGAGCGCAGGGGAGTGCAGTCCTTGAACTTGTCCACATTTCTGCCGCTCTGGAAGCCGAAGTTCTCGAATACCTTGAACGGAGCCTCGACCGACAGGCAGTTGACGTTCATAACGCCGGTTTGCTTGATGACGTGGTGTGAGTAGTTCTGCTTGTTGATGCATACCGCGACGCGGTTGGGAGCGTTGGTCACCTGAGAGACCGTGTTGACGATCAGACCGTTGTCCTTCTTGCCGTCGTTGCTGGTGACGACATAGAGGCCGTAGCCGATGTTGAACAGGGCGGTGAGGTCGTTCTTGTTGGCGGTGTCCTCGTTCTGAGCCATATAGTCCATGCAGAGCTCGTCGGCGAGCTTTTCAAGCTGGGCGGAGCTGTCCTCGTTGAGCGCGGACATGATGCGCACGGTGGTGTCGGTAAAGGTGATGTTCCTGCAGCCCTCGAGCATCTTCTTCATGGTCTTGGCGGCAAGAGGAGCCCACGAGCCGTTCTCGATCAGACCGATCGTCCTGTTCTGGAAGTTGCGCTCGGTGAGGTGCTCGATGAATTCGCGCATGAACGGGAAGATGTCGGCGTTATAGGTCGTGGTGGCGAGCACGAGCCTGCCGTAGCGGAAGGCGTCCTCGACGCACTCAGCCATGTCCTCGCGGGCGAGGTCGTTGACTGCGACCTTGGGGCAGCCCTTGGCGCGCAGCATATCGGCGAGCTTCATAACCGCCGCCTTGGTGTTGCCGTAGACGGAGGTGTAGGCGATCATGATGCCGTCGCTCTCGACGCCGTAGCTCGACCAGGTGTTGTAAAGATTGAGGTAGTAGCCGAGGTTTTCGGTAAGGATGGGGCCGTGCAGCGGACAGATCTTTTCGATATCGAGCTTTGCCGCCTTTTTGAGCAGAGCCTGAACCTGAGCGCCGTACTTGCCGACGATGCCGATATAGTAGCGCCTTGCCTCGCAAGCCCAGTCCTCCTCGACGTCGAGCGCGCCGAACTTGCCGAAGCCGTCGGCGGAGAACAGCACCTTGTCCCTCGCGTCATAGGTCACCATGACCTCGGGCCAGTGAACCATGGGAGCGGCTACAAAGTGCAGGGTGTGGCTGCCGAGCTCAAGGGTGTCGCCCTCGGCGATGACGATCCTTCTGTCCTCAAAGTCGGTGCCGAAGAAGTTCTTCATCATGGCGAAAGCCTTTGCCGAGGAAACAACGGTAGCCTCGGGGTAGTTGTTCATAAAGTTTTTGATGTTGGCGGAGTGGTCGGGCTCCATGTGCTGCACGATGAGGTAGTCGGGCTTTCTGGTTCCGAGAGCGTCCTCAAGGTTGTTGAGCCACTCGTGGGTGAAGTTGCGGTCGACGGTATCCATGACCGCGACCTTGTGGTCGATGATGACGTAGGAGTTGTACGCCATGCCGTTGGGAACGACATACTGACCCTCGAACAGGTCTATCTTGTGATCGTTCACGCCTACATAACGGATATCTTCGGTGATGTTCATATGCATGTCCCCTTTTAGATTTTTACTAAATATAAAGCGCACGTTTGCACCTTTTTATTCATTTTGATTATATCATAATTCGATGGAATATACAAGTGTTTTTTGCGGAAGTTAGAGGTAGAAGGGGTTAGGCGTTAGGGGTTAGGAGTTAGGGGTTAGAAGTTAGAGATTAGTGGCTAGGGGTTAGAATTGTAGGGGGCGGTCTCGACCGCCCCGGAACCGACGTTGCTTCCAAATCCGATCTTTCGGCAGTGAGCCGAACGTTCGAAGGCAGTAAAAGCCTCCTTTGTTAAAGGAGGTGGCACGGCGCAGAGCGCCGTGACGGAGGATTTACATGGCAGAAGGCAACCGATAAATATAAACGTTTCTCGCTTCTAACCCCTAACCCCTAACCCCTAACCCCTAACCCCTAATTTCCTCTTGACAAAACAAAATAATTTGGTACAATTAATTTGTAAACAAAATAATCTTATTCAAGGAGGTCATGCAGATGTCTATTTACGATTTCACCGTCAAAACGCGCAGGGGAGAGGACTACGAGCTGTCCGCGCTCAGGGGCAAGGTCGTGCTTGTCGTCAACACCGCCACGGGCTGCGGCTTTACCCCTCAGTATGAGGGTTTGGAGAAGCTCTATGAGAAGTATCACGACAATGGCTTCGAGATACTCGACTTCCCGTGCAACCAGTTCCGCAATCAGGCGCCGGGCACCGATGAGGAGATACACGAATTCTGCACCGCGCGCTATAAGACGCAGTTCGATCAGCTCAAAAAGCTCGAGGTCAACGGCGAGAACGAGAGCCCGCTGTATACATGGCTAAAGGCTCAGGCTCCCGAGGATTCCGAGGTCAAGGGGCTGAAAAACAAGATGGCGATGAAGGCGGTCTCGAAGATCAGCAAGACCGCAAGAGCCGACAGCGACATCAAATGGAATTTCACAAAGTTCCTGATCGACCGCAGCGGCAGCGTCGTGAAGCGCTACGCGCCGACTCACCTTCCCGCCGATATCGACGCCGACGTCGCCGCGCTGATCTGAGATGGAGCGCAGATATGAGGCACTGAGGCTCAAAAACCAGCTATGCTTTCCGATCTACCTGTGCTCAAAGGAGCTCGTCCGGCGCTATACGCCCTATCTTGACGGCTTGGGTCTGACCTACACGCAGTATATCGTGATGATGTACTTTTGGGAGATGGGCGGCGGCACCGCCAAGGAGGTCGGCAGGACGCTTCTGCTCGACCCCAGCACGCTGACTCCGCTGCTCAGGAGGCTTGAGGCTAAGGGCTATATAACGCGCCGCCGCAGCGAGCTCGACGAGCGCAGTGTGATCATCGAACCTACCGAAGAGGGGCTCGCCCTGCGCGATAAGGCGCTGGAGATCCCCGGAAAAATAGGAGCCTGTCTCGCTCTCAGCGAGGATGAGGCGGCGCAGCTTTACACGCTCGCCTGCAAGGCTCTCATTAATATAGAAAAGGAGCTTGACAATGATTAAAGAACTTACAAGAGAAAATTTTGACATTGAGATCAACAGCGCGAACGTTCCCGTTCTGGTGGACTTCTACGCCGACTGGTGCGGCCCCTGCAAGATGCTCAGACCCATCCTCGAGCAGATCTCCGACGAGAGAGACGACTGCATGGTCGCCGCCGCCGCGGGGGCAGAGAGGCTGACAGAAGCATCGGACTCAAGCCAAAGGAAGCGATCGAGGAGCTGATCTGAGAATGGAAACGCCGACCTATGATATCATCGTCATCGGCGGAGGTCCCGCCGGAATGACCGCCGCGATCTATGCGCGCCGCGCCTCAAAGACCGTGCTGGTGCTCGAAGCGACCGCCTGCGGAGGTCAGATCATCAACACTCCCGACATCGAGAATTATCCCGCCGAGGCTCATATCTCGGGCTTTGACTTTGCGAACAAGCTCTATGAGCAGGCAAAGGCGCTCGGAGCCGAGTTCAAATTCGAGCGCGCGCTCAGCCTCAGGGACGGCGGGCTGAAGACCGTCCTCACCAAAAAGAACAGCTACGCCGCACGCGCCGTGATCATCGCCACGGGCAGCGAGAACCGCAGGCTCGGGCTCGAGAACGAGGACAGGCTTATCGGCAGAGGCATTTCCTACTGCGCAAACTGCGACGGAGCCTTCTTCCGCAAAAAGACCGTCGCCGTGGCCGGCGGCGGCAACACCGCCCTCGAGGACGCGCTCTACCTTGCGGACGTGGCGGAAAAGGTGTATTTGATCCACCGCCGCGATTCCTTCCGCGGAGAGGCGGCGACCGTCGAGCACCTGCGCGAAAAAAAGAACGTCGAGTTCGTATTGAACAGCCGTGTGACCAAGCTCGGCGCGGACAAGCGCCTCAGCTCGATCGAGGTGACGGATATCCACGGCGAGGTCACGGAGCTGAAGGTCGACGGGCTGTTCGTCGCCGTGGGCAGGATACCCGAGAACCGCGATTTTTCCGACGTGATCGAGCTTGACGCGGCGGGCTATGCAGTCGCGGACGAAAGCTGCCGCACAAGGTCAAAGGGCGTGTTCGTCGCGGGCGACAACCGCACAAAAGCCGTGCGCCAGCTCGTCACCGCGACTGCCGACGGAGCCGTTGCCGCGACCGAGGCGATACACTTTCTCAACGGATAATAATGTGCAGAGCCGACCCTATCGGGGGTCGGTTTTTGTTTTAAAATGCTTTACAAATCATTCGGGAAACCGTATAATAGAATCAGCCAAAATTATAACGAAGGGAGCAAATATCATGGCAACAGTAACCGATAAAGCTTTGCGTCAGCAGATGATGTATCAGGTGTTTGTGCGCAATTTCAGCGCGGCGGGCACGTTTTCGGAGGTGAGGAAGCACCTCGACGAGATTAAGGCGCTCGGAACCGATATCGTGTGGTTCATGCCGATCCATCCCGTCGGCGAAAAGCAGCGCAAGGGCAGCCTCGGCTCGCCCTATGCGATCAGCGACTACCGCGCGGTCAATTCCGAGTTCGGCACCCTCGACGACTTCAAAAGTCTGGTCGAGGCCATCCACTCAAAGGGCATGAAATGCATCATAGACGTAGTCTATAACCACACCTCGCCCGACTCTGTACTGAGCAAAGATCACCCCGAGTGGTTCTATCACCGCCCCGACGGCAGCTTCGGCAACCGCGTGGGCGACTGGTATGACGTCATCGACTTGGATTATTCCAACAAAGAATTATGGGATTATCAGATCGAGACCCTGAAATACTGGGCGGAGCTTGTCGACGGCTTCCGCTGCGACGTCGCGCCGCTGATCCCCCTCGAATTCTGGCTGCGCGCAAGGCAGGAGGTCGAGGAGGTGCGCCCGGGCTGCATTTGGCTGAGCGAGTCCATCGAGCCCGACTTCATCACCTATATGCGCTCGCGCGGGCTGACCGCACTGTCCGACTCCGAGATATTCCAAGCCTTCGATATGTGCTACGAGTACGACGCCTACGGCGCGATGAAGGCGTACCTCGACGGCAGCGGCACGCTCGGGGACTACGTCGCGGCTATCAACCGCCAGGAGTCGATCTTCCCCGATAATTACGTCAAGCTGCGCTTTCTTGAAAACCACGACCAGACCAGAGCGAGCTATCTCATCCCCGACGCGGACGCGCTAAAGGTCTGGACGGCGTTCCTGTTCTTCCAAAAGGGCATGACGCTGATCTATAACGGTCAGGAAAAGGGCGTGGCGCACCTGCCGAGCCTCTTTGACCGCGATACCGTCGATTGGGCTTCGGGCGAGACGGTCGACCTGACGCATTACATCGCGCGGCTCTCACAGATAAAGCGCGAGCCGATCTTCGCCGACAGCACCTACCTGCTCGACGCTCCGGCTCCCGATACGCTGGTCGCCCTGCGCGAGAACGACGGCTGCAAGCTGCTCGGCGTGTTCCCTCTGAAGGCTCAGCCCGGGCTTATGCGAGTGAGCTTCCCGGACGGAGTGTACCAAAACCTCATCAGCGGCGAGCCCGTCGAGGTGTTCAGAGGCATGGTGAGCTGCGCGGGCAAGGCGGTTATTATCAGAGGTTAGAAGGAAACCTCGGCGCAGAGGGCAGACACATGGGTCTGCCCCTGCGATGTACCGGACGTTTTTTTACAGCGGAAAACACGGCATTAGAATATAATGCGTGTTCGGAAATCCTCAGTCAGCGTTTGGCTGTGAACCTACAGGGCGCCCCTTGAGGGGAGCTGTCAATCCGATAAGGATTGACTGAGGGGAGGCTTGCGCCGCACTTTCCTTATAAGCCGACGTTGCTCGGTAAAACAGACCTATAGTTCATCGCAAAACGGTATCACGGAAAGATAAAGTTCGTTCCCGTTCCCCCACCCCTCAGTCGCGCTTTTGGCGCGACAGCTCCCCTCAAGGGGAGCCCAATTGCTTCCTCCCGAATTCGCAGCATTACAAATCGGGTGCGGGTGTCCCGCCCGCAATTTTCAACTTTCAATTTTCAATTATCCATTAATGAATCCTCAACTCTTACCATATAAAGGAGAGAAATATCATGAATTATTATTCCGGCCGTCCCGAGGACTGCGAACGCCGTTTGCC
>CACWKB010000024.1 GCA_902761375.1 uncultured Ruminococcus sp.
TTTTTGCAAAGGACGGAAGCTATAAGCCGTATTTATCCTTTAGAAAAGAATTTCCGGAATTATATCAAAAAATGAACGAATTAGTGGAAGCCTAGGCTTACTTTGAAGATCCTTATTCTCCTGCCGATACAAAAGCATTTCTTATAGATCAGGTATATTATGATGATCTTAATCTTATGTTTTCTTATCTTTCTGAGCAAAGATGAACAAATTTCTATAATAGAATTATAAACCAAGCCGCCGAGCGGGAAATCTCCTGCTTGGCGGTTTTCTACAGTCTGAGTGAGTCTGCTTAGGGCAGGCTCATTTTTCTTATTATTATTTTCACGGTGGCATTTTTTTGAAACCTGTGCTATAATGGTCACATAAAACGGAAAGGATGTCTGCAATGGGAACATACCGAGATATCACGTCCCGGTTGCAAACCGTAATAAATCATGCGAGGCGATGAAAAATGATAAAAGCCGGATATAAAATAACAGCCGGGATCACTGCGCTGCTGCTGACCGTGAGCGTCCTTTGGCTCACGGCTTGCGACAGTTCGGAGAGCGTAGAACCGAAGCCGACCGAAACGACCGCGGCGGTGACGGAGGCTGCCGAGGATATTTTTGACATGACCCGTTACGAGGGCGACGAGGTGTTCGACTTCCGCAAAATATCGCTCGGCGACGAGCTGGGCGCGTTCTGCGTGAGCTACGGCTTCACCTATATGTCGGACGGACTGAAGATCAAGGGCTATATCTCGATCCCCTTGTCGGCTGTAAGGGCTCAAAAGCCCGCGAAATGCGTACTGCTCAACAGGGGCGGCAACGGGGATTACGGCAAGCTCGAGGACAAAACCACCGCCTTTGCCTGCTCAAAGCTCAACCGCGTCGTCATCGCCTCTCAGTACAGAGGCGCGGGCGGCTCCGAGGGCAAGGATGAATTCGGGGGCGGCGACCTTAACGACGTTATCAAGCTGATCGATCTGTGCGATGATACGTTTGAGTTCATCGACATGGACGACTACTGTTCGATAGGCATTTCGCGCGGCGGCATGATGACATATATGGCGGCGCGGATAGACAAGCGGATAAAGCGGATCATCGCGGTTTCCGCCGTCACCGATTTAGCCGAGCTGTACGGGGAGCGCGACGAAATGAAGATCGTGCTCTACGACTGCATCGGCTGCACTCCCGAGGAAAACCCCGGGGAATACGAGAAGCGCTCGGCGGTCTGCTGGGCGGACGAGCTCACGCTCCCGGTCATGATCATCCACAGCGATGAGGATAAGCAGGTGCCGTGCAGTCAGGCTGTGAGACTGTCGGATATGCTCCAGGAGCGCGGCGATTGCTGCTTCATCGGGTATTCCGACGACGTTCACGGCTTTCACGAAAAGGATTATAAGATCATCAGCGACTGGCTCGGCGAAACGCCGCAATAGAGGAGGTTTTTTTAATGTCCGTTTACGGAGACAAAGCCGAAGCGCTGTTCAGGCAGGGCTTCAACTGCTCGCAGTCGGTGCTGTGCGCGTTCGGCGACCTGACGGGGCTTGACGGCGAGACCGCCGCAAAGCTCGCGTCGTCGTTCGGCGGAGGCTTGGGCAGGATGAGAGAGGTCTGCGGCGCGGTCAGCGGAGCCTGCATGGTGCTCGGGCTGCTCAGAGGCTACAGCGACCCCAAGGACGCTGCGGCAAAGCGAGAGCATTATCATTTGATACAGGAATACGCGCACAGGTTCCGCGCTCAAAACGGCTCGATAATCTGCCGCGAGCTTTTAAACGGCGCCGGCACCGAGGGGACCGAGCCCGAGGCGCGCACCGAGCAGTATTACAAAAAGCGTCCCTGCCCCGCGCTGGTAAGGGAGGCGGCGGAGCTTGTCGCAACGCTTTTGGAGCTCGGCGAAGCTTAACAAAATCTATACAGTTATTACAAAATATCAATTTTTTACTTGACGTTTATCACCATTTGCTCTATAATCATAAATAGGAAGTTGTGCCGAATTAAGGTTTTGCCTTAAATCAGCTTTCAATAATAACAAAGGAGAAATGGCTTATGTATTACACGGCAGAAGTATCGCATATGTGTCCGGTTGCCAAGGGCGCATATCACGGTCCTGCGCCCATCCCCGAAGAGGGTCAGTGGGTACAGGCGAAGGAAATCAAAGACATCTCCGGCTTTACTCACGGCATCGGCTGGTGCGCTCCCCAGCAGGGCGCCTGCAAGCTCACGCTGAACGTAAAGAACGGAATCATCGAGGAGGCGCTGGTCGAGACGATCGGCTGCTCGGGCATGACCCACTCCGCGGCGATGGCTTCCGAGATCCTTATCGGCAAAACGCTTCTTGAGGCGCTCAACACCGACCTCGTCTGTGACGCCATCAACACCGCTATGAGAGAGCTCTTCCTGCAGATCGTTTACGGCAGAACCCAGAGCGCGTTCTCAGAGGGCGGTCTGCTTGTCGGCGCGTCCCTCGAGGACCTCGGCAAGGGTCTGCGTTCGCAGGTCGGCACAATGTTCGCCACCAAGGAAAAGGGTCCCCGTTATCTCGAGATGACCGAGGGCTACTGCACCCGCATCGCGCTCAACGCCGACGACGAGATCATCGGCTACGAGTTCGTAAGCCTCGGCAAGATGATGGACTTCATCAAGGGCGGCATGGACGCCAACGAGGCAATTGAAAAGGCTAAGGGTCACTACGGCCAGTTCGACAACGCCGTCAAGTATATTGACCCGCGCAAGGAATAAGGAGGTGTGCAGTAATGAGTTTATTTGAAAACTATGACAGAAGAATCGAAAAGATCAACGGTGTTCTGGCTCAGTACGGCATTGCTTCCGTAGAGGAGAGCCGCGAGATCTGCCAGGCGGCAGGCTTCGACCCCTATGAGATCGCCAAGGGCATCCAGCCCATCTGCTTTGAGAACGTATGCTGGGCTTACTGCGTAGGCGCGGCTATCGCCCTGAAGTCGGGCGTAAAGAACGCCGAGGAGGCTGCACGCGCTATCGGCATCGGTCTCCAGAGCTTCTGCATCGACGGCTCCGTAGCCGAGACCCGCAAGGTCGGTATCGGTCACGGCAACCTCGCCGCAATGCTCCTCAGCAACGAAACCAAGTGCTTCGCCTTCCTCGCAGGCCACGAGTCCTTCGCGGCGGCAGAGGGCGCTATCGGTATCGTCCGCAACGCCAATAAGGTCAGAGAGCAGCCCCTGCGCGTTATCCTCAACGGTCTCGGCAAGGACGCGGCTCAGATCATTTCCCGTATCAACGGCTTTACTTACGTTCAGACTCAGTTCGACTATTTCACCGGCGAGCTCAAGGTAGTCCGTGAGATCCCGTACTCCGACGGCGAGCGCGCCAATGTTCGCTGCTACGGCGCTGACGACGTCCGCGAGGGCGTTGCCATCATGCACAGCGAGGGCGTAGACGTTTCCATCACCGGTAACTCCACCAACCCCACCCGCTTCCAGCACCCCGTTGCCGGCACCTACAAGAAGGAATGCATCGAGCAGGGCAAGAAGTACTTCTCGGTTGCCTCCGGCGGCGGCACCGGCCGTACCCTCCATCCCGACAACATGGCTGCAGGCCCCGCTTCCTACGGCATGACCGACACCATGGGACGTATGCACTCCGACGCTCAGTTCGCAGGCTCGTCCTCGGTTCCCGCTCACGTAGAGATGATGGGCTTCCTCGGCATGGGCAACAACCCCATGGTCGGCGCTACCGTCGCGGTAGCAGTCGCTATCCAGAACAGCCTCAAATGATTTGATTTCCTATCAATGATCCATAACCTCTCAGTCAAACCCCTTGGCTGAGAGGTTTTTATTATGCTATTGACGAAGCCGCGAAATAGTGCTAAAATACTGATAAACAATTTATGTAAATTCAGGAGGACTGATAAATATGAGAAGCGACGCGGTAAGAACCCCGATCAAATGCGCTCCGCAGCGCTCGCTGCTGCACGCGCTCGGCTTTACTGACGAGGAGCTCACCAAGCCCCTGATCGGTATCGTCAGCTCCCAGAACGACATCGTTCCGGGTCACATGAACATCGACAAAATCGTAAACGCCGTAAAGACGGGCGTTTCGCTCGCGGGCGGCAACCCCATCGTATTCCCCGCGATAGCGGTCTGCGACGGCATCGCAATGGGCCATCAGGGCATGAAGTATTCCCTCGTTACCCGCGACCTGATCGCCGACTCCACCGAGGCAATGGCGCTGGCTCACGCCTTTGACGCCCTTGTCATGGTGCCGAACTGTGACAAGAACGTGCCCGGTCTGCTTATGGCGGCGGCGCGCCTCAATATCCCGACCATCTTCGTAAGCGGCGGCCCCATGCTCGCCGGCAGAGTTCAGGGCGCAAAGACCAGCCTTTCGAGTATGTTCGAGGCTGTCGGCTCCTATTACTCCGGCAAGCTCACCGAGGAGGAGCTTAACGAATTTGAGAACAAGACCTGCCCGAGCTGCGGCTCCTGCTCGGGAATGTACACCGCTAATTCCATGAACTGCCTCACCGAGGTGCTCGGCATGGGTCTGCGCGGCAACGGCACCATCCCGGCTCCCTATTCCGAGAGGCTCCAGCTCGCAAAGCGCGCCGGCATGAAGATCATGGAGCTGCTTGAAAAGGACATCAAGCCCCGCGACATCATGACCGAGGCGGCGTTCCGCAACGCCCTCACCATGGATATGGCGCTCGGCTGCTCGACCAACTCTATGCTCCACCTTCCCGCTATCGCCCACGAGTGCGGCATCGACCTCAACCTCGACATCGCGAACGAGATCAGCGCCCACACTCCCAACCTCTGCCACCTTGCTCCCGCGGGCAGGACTTACATGGAGGATCTCAACGAGGCGGGCGGCATCTACGCCGTCATGAATGAGATCGCAAAGCTCGGTCTGCTCGATACCTCGCTCATCACCTGCACCGGCAAGACCGTCGCCGAGAACATCAAGGGCGTCGTCAACCGCAATCCCGAGGTCATCCGCACCGCCGAGAATCCCTACAGCCCCACGGGCGGCATCGCCGTACTGCGCGGCAACCTCGCTCCCGACAGCGGCGTTGTAAAGCGTTCGGCGGTCGCTCCCGAAATGCTCGTCCACAGCGGCCCCGCAAAGGTCTACGACTGCGAGGAGGACGCTATGGCGGCGATCAACGGCGGCGAGGTCGTCGACGGCGACGTTGTGGTAATCCGCTACGAGGGTCCCAAGGGAGGCCCCGGAATGCGCGAAATGCTCAACCCGACCTCCGCTATCATCGGGCGCGGTCTGGGCAGCACCGTCGCGCTGATCACCGACGGACGCTTCTCCGGCGCGACCAGAGGCGCGGCTATCGGTCACGTTTCTCCCGAGGCTGCGGTGGGTGGCCCCATCGCCCTTGTCGAAAACGGCGATATCATCGAGATCGACATCCCCTCCAACACCCTGACCCTCAAGGTATCCGACGAGGAGCTTGCGCGCCGCAGGGCTGCGTGGCAGCCTCGTGAGCCCAAGATCACCACAGGCTATCTTGCGCGCTACGCCAAACTCGTTTCCTCGGGCGCACAGGGCGCTGTGCTTTCATAAAACGATCATCAGAAAACCACCGGTCCGCTCGGTGGTTTTCCTTAGAGGTAACAAATGGAAAAATACTATTCTATCAACAAAAACGGCTACAGCGTGCGCTGCAAGCTGTACTGCGGCAAGCCTGCCGACGTAAAGCGCGTGGTGGTGTTCGTTCACGGCTTCGCGGGTCACAAGGACAACAAGTCCGCGCAGAAGTTCGCCGATAAGCTGACCAAGCGCTTTAGCGACTCAGCTCTTGTCATCTTCGACCTGCCCTGTCACGGCGACGACGCGCGCAGCAGGCTGACTCTGCCCGACTGCACGGCTTATATCGGACTTGTCGCCGAGGACGCCCGGACGCGCTTTCGCACCGACGAGCTCTATGCCTGCGCGACAAGCTTCGGCGGCTATCTTGCGCTGCTGTATATCTCGGAAAACGAGAACCTGTTCCGAAAAATCGCGCTGCGCTGTCCCGCGGTCGAGATGTACGGCGTCTTGATGGGTCAGCTCATAGCCCACAACGACCTCCCGATGATCGAGAAGGGCAAGCCGGTCATGGTGGGCTTTGACCGCAAGGTGAGGCTACACCCCTCGTTTATGACCGAGCTGAAGGAGACCGATATATTAAACAGGGATTATACCGTCTTTGCCGATAAGCTCCTGATAGTTCAGGGCACGAAGGACGAGATAGTCCGGCCCGACAGCGTGATCGGCTTTGCCGAAAGGAACGGCATTTCGCTAAAGCTTGTCGAAAACGCCGACCACCGCTTCACCGATCCCAAAAAGCACGACCTCGCTTATGAGACGATGATTGATTTTTACGGTTTTTAAAACTTCAACGCCCCGGACTTTGAAGTCCGGGGCGTTTTTGAATGCTGTTTATCAGATGTCGAGGGTTTTGATCGAGTCGAACTCGTCAATGATCTCCTTGGAGGGCTTTTTGGTGCAGAGCGAGACGATTAAGTTGACCGCCAGCGCCAGGAAGAAGCCGAGCACGAGGGAGTAAAGACCGGTTGACTGATAAAGGGTGATGAACTTTGCACCGTCGAACAGATCGGGATTGCTGTTGGGGATGACGGTGATATAATCCCAGAAGATTACCGTGACCGCGCCTACAGCCATGCCGCTGATAGCGCCGGGCAGGGTCGAGCGCTTCCAGAACAGCGCCAGCAGTACGACGGGACCGAACGCCGCGCCGAAGCCTGCCCACGCGTCCGAAACGAGATCCATGATGCTCGAATTGGGGTTGAGCGCGATAATAAAGGCGATGATCGCGATCAGGACGACCGCTCCTCTGCCTATCCAGAGAGCCGCGGTTTCACGGGTTTTGGAAAGATTTGCTCCCTGATTTTTCTTGTCCTTTTCTTCTTCGGGCTTCTTAGTGAATGCGCCCGTGATCTTGTCGAAGATGAACTTGAAGATATCCTCGGAGATCGCCGACGAGGTGACCAGAAGCTGGCTGTCTGCGGTGGACATGATAGCCGCCAAAATTCCGCAGAGGAAAATACCGCCGATGAAGATCAGCACGCCGTTGCCCGAGAAGAGCTGCGAGATCATGCGGATAAACGAGGTCTCGGCGCTCGCCTTGTCGGGAAGGATCTCGGTGATGTAGCCTCTCGCCACAAGACCCATGAAGCACGCCATGAGCAGCGAGATGACGACCCATACGATGGCGACGCGGCGCGATTTTTTGACTTCCTTCTCGTTCTTGATAGCCATGAAGCGGACGAGGATGTGGGGCATACCGCAGTAGCCGAGACCCCAGCCGATATTGGAGACGATCTCGACAAAGGTGATCGGCTTGCCGTCTCTGCCGATAAAGAAGTTCATGTAGCTGTCGGGATTCTCTACTCCCTTTGCAACGAGGGAATCGGCAAAGCCCGTGTTCCAGGTGAGGATGCCGTAGGCGATGATCGGAACCGAAAGGATGGCGATGATCATCATCAGACCCTGGATGAAGTCGGTGGTGCAAACCGCCTTGAAGCCGCCGAGGAAGGTGTAGATAAGAATTACCGACGCGGCGATGATAAGACCGATCAGGTACATATTGCTGTCAAGCGAGCCGTCCGTGGTCTTGCCGAAGAGGGTGGAAAACAGCTTTGCGCCCGAGTTGAAGGCGGACGCGGTGTAGACCGTAAAGAAGATCGCGATGATCACTGCGGCTACGATCTTGATGATACCGTGCTTGTCGCGGTAGCGGTTCTGGAAGAAGCTGGGGATGGTCAGCGAGTTGCCCGCCACGATGGTGTATTTTCTCAGTCTGGACGAAACGATAAACCAGTTTAGGATAGTGCCAATCAGCAGACCGATGGCTATCCAGATCTCGCCGGTGCCCCAAAGATATACGGCTCCGGGCAGACCCATGAGCATCCAGCCGCTCATATCGGACGCCTGCGCGGACAGCGCCGCGGTCCAGCCGCCGAGGTTGCGTCCTCCGAGGAAGTAGTCCTCGTTGTTCTTCGTCTTGCGCGAGTAGATAACGCCGATAACTATCATTATCAGCATATAAACCGCGAAGGCGGACAGAACAATAATGTTGCTTGTTGTCATATTGACCTCCTGTTGATTGTATACCGAAAAAATCGGATGATCCGTATTTTTTACAATACATTTAACAGTTTATCACACTAAAGCAAAAAATGCAAGGCTAAATGCGGGAAAATGTTATTTTTTGAAAAATTCTTGTCAATATCTTATTACAGGTTGATTTTGAAGGCAAAAAGTAATATAATTATTTATAAGTATGTGCATTTGTGAGAAGCGAGAAGCGAGATACTGTTTTTTGATATTTGTTATTTAATATAAGGGTGGTTCCGATGGAATTTGTCAAGAGAACATGGGCGGAGATATCGCTTGACGCGATAACGCACAATTTTAATGAGATCAGGAGAAGGGTCGGCGACGGCGTAAAGCTGTGCTGCGTCGTAAAGGCGGACGGCTACGGTCACGGCGCGGTCGAGCTCGCTCATACCTATGAGGAGCTGGGCGCGGACTGGTTCGCCGTTTCCAATATCGACGAGGGTATCGAGCTGCGCGATTCGGGCTGCACTCTGCCGATCCTGATTTTAGGCTACACGCCCGTCGGCGACGCTAAGCGGCTTGCGGACAACGATATTTCTCAGGCGGTTTTCTCGCTGGAATACGCCCGGGCGCTGTCGTCCGAGTGCGTCCAAAGCGGCTGCACCTGCAAGATCCACATCAAAATAGATACCGGCATGAGCCGCATAGGCTTTATGTGCCAGCAGTTTCCGCGGGATGATTATTCTATAGAAGAAATATCACTTGCGTGTGCTCTGCCGAACCTCATTCCCGAGGGCTTGTTCACCCACTTCTGCGTCTCGGACGAAGGGGAAGAGGGCAGGGAGTTCACCGAGCGGCAGTACCGCAACTTTGACCATATCCGCACCGCGCTTGCCGAGCGCGGACTGCGCTTTTCGCTCTGCCACTGCTCAAACAGCGGCGCCATCGAGGACTACGGCTCGACCTACTGCGATATGGTTCGCGCCGGCATCATCCTCTACGGGCTTTCGCCCTCGCCCAAGCTCAGCGGCAGGCTCGACCTCATCCCCGCGATGACGCTCAAGACCTCGGTCGCCTATGTCAAGGAGCTCAAAAAGGGCGCGGACATCTCCTACGGACGTACCTTCACCGCCGACCGCGACATGAGGATAGCCACGGTACCTATCGGTTACGCCGACGGCTATGTGCGCCTCAACGCCGAGAACGGCTATATGCTCGTTCACGGCAAGCCCGCCAAGATCGTGGGCAGGATATGCATGGATCAAACCATGCTCGACGTCACGGACATCGACGACATCAGACAGGGCGACGAGGTGATCGTTTTCGGAACCGGAGAAAACGGCGAACCGACCGCCGACACCCTCGCCAAAAACACCGATACCATAAACTACGAGGTCGTCTGCATAGTGGGAAAGCGCGTGCCGCGCGTCTATCACAAGGACGGCAGGGTTACGGAAGTGATGTATAAGCTATGAGATTACTTGTTGTCGACGGAAACAGCATAGTAAACCGCGCGTACTACGGGATCAGACCGCTTACCACAAAGGACGGTCAGTTCACCCACGCGATCTACGGCTTTATGAATATGCTTTTAAAAATAGAAAAGGATGAAAGCCCCGACGCGGTCGCGATAGCCTTCGACCTCAAGACTCCGACCTTCCGCCACAAGGCTTACGACGGCTACAAGGCGAACCGCAAGGGGATGCCGCCCGAGCTCGCCTCGCAAATGCCTCCGCTCAAGGAGCTTTTGGAGCTGCTCGGTTATAAGATAGTGACCGCAGAGGGCTATGAGGCGGACGATATCCTCGGAACCCTCGCAAGGATCGCCGAGGAGGGCGGTAACGAGTGCGTGCTCGCCACGGGAGACCGCGACAGCCTGCAGCTCGTGACCGACAAAACCACCGTCCATCTCTGCACCAACAGGCAGGATATCCGCTACACCCCCGAGAGGATAATGGAGGACTACGGCGTTACCCCACGGGAACTGATCGAGATCAAGGCGATACAGGGCGACTCCTCCGACAACATCCCGGGCGTCGCGGGCATCGGTCCCAAGGGCGCAGGCGACCTTATCCAAAAATACCACAGCATACAATATATATATGATAATCTCGATTCGCTCGATATCAAGGACGGCGTGCGCAAGAAGCTGACCGCCTCAAAGGACAGCGCGATCCTCAGCCGTATGCTCGGCGAGATCGTCACAGACGCGCCCGTTAACGGCGACCTCGACGCCTACCGCGTCGAGCCGAAGGACAGGGCGGCGTGCGCCGCGTATATGCGCAAGCTCGAGCTTTTTTCTCTTATAGAAAAATACGAGCTCGGCGATCAGCCCATATCCGAGGCGAAGGTCTCCGAACAGCAGAGCCTTGTGCTCGAGGATATCGACGGCAATATTCTCTTAGAGAAAATAAAGGCGTTGGACAAGGTTTGCCTCGGATTTGATATTTCCAATAACGAATTAAAATATTTCGCCGTGCTCATCGACGGCATTGTTTACCGCTGCTCTGACCCGGAAGCCTTCAAGGCTGTCCTCGAGGACGGAGAGGTCAAAAAGCTCACCGAAAACAGCAAGGCGCTGTTCGCTTATGCCGACCGCAGAGGCTTCGAGGTAAGGAGCCTCGCTTTTGACGCGGAGCTTGCGGCGTATCTGCTGCGCGCGTCGGACAAGGACTATTCCGACGAGAAGCTCTGCGCGGTCTACGGAGTCGAGCTGCCCCAAGCCGAGGATGAGCAGCTTGCGCCGTTTCGCAGCCTCGCGGTCTTTGACAGGCTGTGCGACAGGCTCGATAACGAGATCAAGGCAAACGGACAGGAGCGCCTGCTTCATGAGATCGAGATACCTTTAGCTAAGGTGCTCGCCGGAATGGAGAACGTGGGCTTTGCGGTCGACCGTCAGGGCATCGCGGACTATGGCGAGCTGCTCTCGGCGCAGATAAGCAGCCTTGAGCAGAGCATATATGAGGAGGCAGGGCAGGAGTTCAACATCAATTCCCCCAAGCAGCTCGGCAAGGTGCTGTTTGAGGACATGAAGCTGCCCGTCAAAAAGAAAACCAAGAGCGGTTACAGCACCAACGCCGAGGTGCTCGAGAGCCTGCGCTACGACAACCCGATAGTTGAGATGGTGCTGAGCTACCGCGCGCTGTCAAAGCTCAACTCGACCTACTGCGAGGGCTTGCTAAAGGTCATCGGCGACGACGGCAGGATACACTCGAGCTTCAACCAGACCGAGACCCGCACCGGAAGAATAAGCTCCACCGAGCCGAATCTTCAGAATATCCCAGTTCGCACCGAGCTCGGACGCGAGATGCGCAGATTTTTCTGTGCGCGCGAGGGCTGGATGCTGGTCGACGCGGATTATTCCCAGATCGAGCTGCGCGTGCTGGCGCACATAGCGAACGACCGCAATATGATCGACGCCTTCAAAAACGGCGACGACATCCACGCGATAACCGCCTCGCAGGTGTTCAATATGCCGCTCGATATGGTGACTCCGATAATGAGAAGCCGCGCAAAGGCGGTAAACTTCGGTATAGTCTACGGCATCGGCGCGTTCTCGCTGAGCAAGGACATCAACGTCACGGTGCGCGAGGCGAAGCAGTATATCGAGAGCTACCTCAGGCATTACAGCGGCGTTGACGCCTATATGCAGCGCGTGGTCGAGCAGGCAAAGCGCGACGGCTACGTTGAGACGATGTTCGGCAGACGGCGCGATATCCCCGAGCTGAGCTCGGGCAAGTTCCAGCTAAAGGCGTTCGGCGAGCGCGTGGCGCGCAATATGCCGATCCAGGGCACCGCGGCTGATATCATCAAGATAGCCATGGTGCGGGTTGACGAAAGACTGACAAGAGAAAACCTGAGAGCGAGGCTGATCCTCCAGGTGCACGACGAGCTGATCGTCGAGGCTCCCGAGGACGAGTGCGAGCGCGTCGCCGCCCTGCTCCGGGAGGAAATGGAAAACGCCGTGAAGCTCAGCGTTCCGCTGATCGCAGACGCGGCTGTAGGAAAGACGTGGTATGATGCAAAAGGTTGACAAAACCATAGCCTTCGTCTGCACGGGCAACACCTGCCGCAGTCCGATGGCTGAGGGAATATTCAATTGCATAGCGGAGGACAGAGACCTGCCCGTCCGCGCGGCGAGCTTCGGCATGGCTGCCGCCTCGGGTACGCCCGTCAGCAGAAACGCCGTCGACGCCTGCGCCGAGATCGGCGTGGATATCTCGGGCGCGAGGGCGCACTTCGCCTTCGATTATGACCCTAACCAGTTCGAGCGTTTTTACTGCATGAGCGAGCAGCACGCCATGATGCTCAACCAGTGCCTTAATATTCCTTTAGAGAAAATTACTGTGATGAACGTGTCCGATCCGTTCGGCGGCGACCTCGAGGTATACCGCCGCTGCCGCGATGAGATATACCGCTTCGTCAGCAAGGTCGCGGACGGATATGCGGATTGAGCCAATGACCGCCGCCCACCTCGACGGGATCGCGGCGATAGAGCGCGAGTGCTTCGCTCACCCGTGGACGAGGGACGACCTCGAGGCGGCGCTTAATAACGACAACAGCGTTTTTCTCGCCGCGACCCGGAACGGCGAGGTCATCGGCTATATCGGAGCGGAGGTCATAATCGACGAGGGCTACATCTATAACGTCGCCGTCACCGAAAAGAGGCGCGGACAGGGCGTCGGCTCGGCGCTGATCGAGGCGCTGGTCAACTATGCCAAGCGCAGCAGCCTCTGCTTCCTGACGCTCGAGGTGCGCGAGAGCAACGAGCGCGCAAGATCGCTCTACGGTCACTTCGGTTTCATCAAGGCGGGCGAGAGGAAGGCATATTACACCGACCCCACCGAAAACGCGGTTTTGATGACAAAATTTTTTTGAATAGAGTGGAGAGCGGAGAGTTTATCGTTGAGATTTCACTCCACAATGATAATTACAGGAGAAATAGCTATGAAAATACTTGCAATCGAATCATCCTGCGACGAGACCGCCGCTGCGGTCGTTGAGGACGGAAGGCGCGTGCTTTCGTCGGTCGTGGCTTCTCAGGTAAATGAGCACAGGCTGTACGGCGGCGTGGTTCCCGAGATCGCCTCGCGCCGCCATGCCGAGGCGATAGTGCCGGTCGTGCGTCAGGCGCTCGAGCAGGCGGACGTCGGGCTCGGTGAGCTGGACGCGATCGGCGTGACCTACGCGCCGGGACTGATCGGCGCGCTGCTGGTCGGCGTGAATTTCGCCAAGGGGCTTTCGCTCTCAACGGGGCTGCCTCTGGTGCCGGTACACCACCTGCGTTCTCACATCGCCTCCAATTATATTTCTAATCCGGAATTAAAACCGCCGTTCCTCTGCCTTGTGGTCTCGGGAGGTCACAGCCACATTGTCATGGTCGAGGACTACACGCGGATGAGGATAATCGGCAAGACCTGCGACGACGCTGCCGGAGAGGCTTTTGACAAGGCGGCGCGCTCTATGGGTATGCCCTATCCGGGCGGTATCGCGCTCGACAAGGTCGCCGAGGACGGCGATCCCCACGCCTTCAAGCTGCCGCGCCCGACAGTTCACGGCTCGCCCTATGATTTCAGCTTTTCGGGCTTAAAGACCGCCGTTATCAATCTGCTCCACAACTCGGCTCAGAAGGGCGAGAAGCTCAACAGGGCGGACGTCTGCGCCTCGTTCCGCTACGCGGTGGTGGATTGCCTCGTCACCAATTTCGTCAAAGCTGCCGAGGATTTGGACTGCAAACGCCTTGTCATCGCGGGAGGAGTTTCGGCAAACTCGCTGCTCCGCCGTACGCTCTCCGAGGAATGCGCCGAGCGCGGCTGGGAGTTTTATATGCCCGAAAAGAGCCTCTGCGGGGACAATGCCGCCATGGTCGGCGCCCAGGCGTACTTTGAACTGATCGACGGCAACGTTGCTCATAGTGATTTGAACGCCTACGCCACGATGAGTATTGAGAACCCGTTGTAGTATTTGGTCATTTCTTGTCATTTTATCACTTCAGTAATTGACAACGATGAAATAATGTATTATAATATTCGTATTAAGATTCAAGGAGGAATCTCTCATGGATGACAACTATAACAACAACCAGCCTTACGGCCAGCCCTATCAGCCCTATCAGCCTCAGCAGAATGATTACAATCAGCAGTATCAGCAGCCTCAGACTGATTACAGCCAGCAGTATCAGCAGCCCCAGACTGATTACAGCCAGCAGTACCAGCCCTATGGTACTCAGGGATCCTATCAGCCCTACGGCACTGACAACGGCGTGACTCCCGACGGTCCCACCGGCCCCGCAAAGACCATGGGTCTTATCTCTATGATCTGCGGTATCGTTTCTGTCGTATGCGCTTGCTTCGGCGGCGGCGTTCTCTTCGGTATCGCTGCGGTAGTTCTCAGCGTTCTTGCGAAGAAGAAGTACACCGGCACAAACAAGCAGGCTCAGATCGGTATGATCCTCGGTATCGTCGGCGCGGCTATCTCCCTGATTGCGACCATCATCATCTGCGCTGTTGCTTGCGCTAGCGGCATGAGCTCGTCATACAGCTATTATTATTAATAGAATAGGTAACTACTAAGCTTTATCGGCGCGGCGATCCTTTTGCCGCGCTGATTGTTTTCGATGCTTTTTATGAACGATTTTGAATACAAAAATGATCGCTACGGCAGCAGCGATTCTGTGCGTCACGAGGAGGAGAGACCTTCCGGCGACGCTCTGGTGTTTTCGATCATCGGACTTGTTTCGGGGGTTCTGTCTCTTTCCCTTTCCTTTTTCGGCTACGGCAGCATTTTCGGGATGCTGAGCGGTGCCGCCGCCATCATCTTCAGCTCCTTATCCAAGAAAAAGTGTTCCCGCAACAACGGCATGGCGACCGCCGGCTTGGTGACGGGCATAATCGGAACAGCCATATCGTTATTGATGATGATCATCATGGTCGTGATCATCGTATTGATCATTTTGTTTTCGGACAAATCCGGAATGAATTCATACTATTATTGACAAAGCTTGAACGGACGGGTATATCCCGTCCGTTTTTCTGTGCCTGCGATTGACATTGCCGCTCAAATAACATATAATATGTATAATAACCGTGAGCGGAGAACGAATATATATGAAAAGACCAACCGTGAAAAGAATAGCCGTTCTGATTGTTCCGTTTGCCGCGGCTGCGGCGATGCTCGGGCTGGCGTGGCTGGTGCTGCACTTTGTCAGATTTCCGCCCTGCCCGTTTTTGACCTATCTGCACATCTACTGCCCGGGCTGCGGAGCCACGCGCGCCGTGATCGCGCTGATGCGCGGCGATGTTTTGCTGTCGCTGCGAGAAAACGCGCTGATACTTTTCATTTTGACGGCGGCGGCGCTGTATTACATAGAATATGCGGTCAGGGTTTGGGGCGGAAGCTTCCGCTTTAGCCTGCTTCACAGGTCATGGGTGATCTATTCCGTTCTCGCACTTCTCGGGGTCTATCTGATCGCGCGGAATTTTATTCCGGCAATCGCACCAATATAATTCTGTAAAGGAATGATAATATGCCAAATCCTATCGTAACCATCACAATGGATAACGGAGCCGTCATCAAGGTGGAGCTTTATCCCGAAATCGCGCCCAATACCGTAAACAACTTCATCTCGCTTGTGAGGGACGGCTTCTATGACGGTCTGACCTTCCACCGCGTGATCTACGGCTTCATGATCCAGGGCGGCTGCCCCGACGGAACCGGAATGGGCGGCCCCGGCTACAGCATCAAGGGAGAATTTACGGCGAACGGCTTCAAAAATGACCTGCGCCACACCGCCGGAGTGCTTTCGATGGCTCGCTCGATGATGCCCGACTCGGCTGGCTCGCAGTTCTTTATCATGCACCGCGACGCTCCGCACCTCGACGGACAGTACGCTTCCTTCGGCAAGGTGATCGAGGGCATGGAGGCGGTCAACGAGATCGCCGAGTGCGACACCGACTTTTCGGACAAGCCCCTTGACCCTCAGATCATCCGCTCGATGACGGTCGAGACCTTCGGCGTCGATTATCCCGCGCCGGAGAAGAAGTAATAAGGAAGGAGACTGTATATGAACGTACTTCTTGCCGGCGGCGCCGGCTATATAGGCTCTCACACCTGCGTGGAGCTGATCGAGGCGGGTCACAGCGTTGTGATCGCCGACAACTTCTCAAATTCCTGTCCCGTTGCGGTCGAACGCGTCGAGGAGATCACGGGAACCAAGATCCCGCTTTATGAGGCGGACGTCTGCGACCCCGAGGCGGTCGAGAGGATATTCTCGGAAAACAAGATCGACGCCGTGATCCATTTCGCGGGACTCAAGGCGGTGGGCGAGAGCTGCGCAAAGCCTCTGATGTACTACCGCAACAACATTGATTCCACCCTGACCCTGCTCGAGGCGATGGCGCGCCACAAGGTGAAACGCTTTATTTTCAGCTCCTCGGCGACGGTTTACGGAACGCCCGACAGAATGCCCCTGGTCGAGACCATGCCCACCGGCAATCCCACCAACCCCTACGGAATGACCAAGCTCATGATGGAGCGCATCCTGACCGATACCGCGGCGGCTGATCCCGAGCTGTCGATCGTGATCCTGCGCTACTTCAACCCGATCGGCGCCCACAAAAGCGGACGCATCGGCGAGGATCCCAACGGCATCCCGAACAACCTGATGCCCTACATCACCCAGGTCGCCGCGGGCAGGCTCGAGAAGTTAGGCGTGTTCGGCGACGACTATCCCACGCACGACGGCACCGGAGTGCGCGACTACATCCACGTGGTCGATCTCGCCAAGGGTCACGTAAAGGCTATCGAGTATTCCGAGAACCACCTCGGCGTCGAGATCGTCAACCTCGGCACCGGCACGGGCTACAGCGTGCTCGACATCGTAAAGGCGTTTGAAAGGGCGAGCGGAGTCACGATCCCCTATGTCATCAAGCCGCGCAGACCGGGCGATATCGCCGAATGCTACGCCGACGCCTCCAAGGCCGAGAAGGTGCTCGGATGGGTCGCCGAGATGGGACTTGACGAAATGTGCCGCGACTCATGGAACTGGCAGTCTCATAACATCAACGGCTACAAGTCCTGAATCTGACCGAAATATTCTGACTTATTATTCCCGACAGGCAAAAAGGCGAAACAGCTCATGGGATAATACAACACAAAAATCTTTAGGTTCCGCATGAATTCGTGCTTTTTCTTCCGTTTGGCACAAAAACTAATACAAATGCATGAGGAATTCGCAGAACTGTGTTGTGCATATTGACAAATAGCAATTTCGTTCTTTGTCATAATTCACAAAAAGCAAAAAAGTTTAAAAAAGTGCTTTCCAATTTTCATTTTTTATTGACTTTTGGGAGGCACTTGTATTATAATAGTATTGCTTATAGAAGCATTACTACATAAGGAGGAAAAGAAGAAATGTTCAAAAAAGCACTCAGTCTTGTACTTGCTTTGATGCTCGTTGTTACTTCTCTCGCTATCACAGCGGTAAGCGTATCCGCTGAAGAGACCGAGCAGGAGACCTGGATTCTTGCCGGATCAGAGTCATTCTTTGGCTCGAACTGGTTTGAAGCAGATGAGAACAACCAGATGGAAGCAGTAGGAGACGGCACATACACCAAGGTGTATGAGAACGTAGCTGCATCCGAAGCCACCATTCAGTGCAAAGTCACCAATGGTACTTGGGAAGTTGCTTATCCCGAGCAGAACTACGAATTCAAAGTAGTTGAGGCTTGTGATGTTACGTTCACCTTTGATCCCGCTACCGCTACCCTTTCGGTTTCCGGCGACGGCGTAGAGCTCCCCGAAGCTCTTGAGATCGAAGGCGTAAATGTTGTAGGCGCAGCTGTCAAAGACAGCCCCAACTGGCTCAACGGCATTAGCTGGGATCCCAGCGCAAACGAGATGATCCCCGTTGAAGGCGAGGAGGGCGTGTACACCGCTACCTTTGAGGATCTCGTAGAGGGCAGCTTCCAGTTCAAGTTTGCCATCAACGGTACTCAGAACAAGGAAAAGGGCGGCACAGGCTGGGAGGCCAACTTCGGCGGCAAATTCACCAAGACCGGCGAGTGGACCGAAGGCGCCTGGGGCGGCGACAACATCATCGCTGTTATCGACGACAACGACGACGAAGCTGAGGATCTTACTGTTGACGTTACCCTTACCGTAGACCTCAAAGATTTTGACTACTCTACCAAGAAGGGTGCCAAGTTCAAGATCGACGTATTCGACAAGGCAGGCAATCCGCTTGACTTCCCCGTTGAAGAAGAAGTAGACGAGACCACCGAGCCCGCTCAGGAAGACGAGACCACCGCTCCCGAGGCTGAGGAGACCACCGCTCCCGCCGAGGAACCCGGCGACGGCTCTGCTCTTTCCGTAAAGGCAACCTCCAACTACTTCCCCGAGTGGACCACCAACTTCACCGCTGAGGAGCTCGAGGCTAACAACAACCTCGTTACCGTAACCTATTTCATCGACCTCGGCGACATCGAGATGATCAACGCTTCCTTCGTTCTTAAGTACGATCCTACCGTACTCAAGTATGAGGCTGCGAACAACACTCACAAGATCGGCAAAAAGTCCGCTGAGACCATTATGCCTTATATCAAGCAGTTCGGCGGCGTAGTAGACAATCCTACCTTTGCCGAGGACACCATGAAGGGCAACTGCTCCGACGCTCAGGATGGTTACATCATGACCGGCGAAGACGAAGAGGGTAATCCCGGCGGCGTTGTTCCGTTCGTATCCGTTACCTTCACCGCGATCGGCACCGGCAACACCACTGTTGACCTTGAGCTTGAGCTCATGCAGATCGCTGACAAGGACGCCGGAGAGGACGAGTATTACTATGTTAAGGACAGCGCTATCTTCAAGGAAGGCGTAGACGCTTCCACCCAGACCTCTATTTACGGCGGCACCTATCAGGAGTCCTACGAGAATCCCGAGCAGCCCGCTACTCAGCCTGCTACTCAGCCCGCTACCGAGGCTCAGGAGACCACTCAGGCTGTAGAGGAGACCACCGTTCCCGTTGAGGAGACCACTGCTGCTCCCGTAGAGGAGACCACTGCTGCTCCCGTTGAGGAGACCACCGAGCCCGCCTCAAGCGACGACACTCTCACCATCAACGCTGTTTCCAACATCCTGTCCTCGACCTCTGCTACCTTCAAGGGTTCTGAGATCCCCGAGCAGGCTACCGTTAGATACTACCTGAACTCTGACCAGGCTACCCTTGTTAACTCTCAGGTTGTTATTAAGTACGATCCCAAGGTTCTGAGCCTTAAGGAATCCAACAACAAGAATAAGAAGGGTAAATCCACCCTGTCTCCGCTCGCTCTTGACTGGGGCACCGGCGTTGTAGCTAACTACAAGACCGACGTCGAAGGCAACGAGATTGGCGAGGTCAAGATCAACTTCTCCGAGATGGAAGGTATCTCCCTTGCAGTAGACGGCGATCCCATTCCCGTTTACGAGCTTGTATTCGATGTAGTAGGCACCGGTGAGACCACCGTTGAATGCGAAGTTCAGACCATCACCTTCAAGGATGCCGGTACTCCCACCAGCGACGCGTATTGGTATCAGCCTCAGACTCTTGCCGGCGGCTTCAATCAGGATGACTACAACGAGATGGCCGGCAAGTGCACCATGAAGACCACCATCAATGACATTGAGGGTGGCGAAGTAGAGCCCTCTGCTCCCGTTGAAGAGACCACTGCTGCTCCCGAGCCCACTACAGTTCCCGAGCCCGCAGAGGAAGGCTTCTTCTACATCGTCGGTAATGCTGCTCTCGTTCCCACCGCTTGGGACGCTGCCGCTGCTGTTGACGACGCAGAGACTCAGATGCACCTCAATGACGACGGTCTGTATGAGTACACCTTCGAGAACCTTGCTGCTAACGAGCCCAAGGCTATGTATCAGCTCAAGGTAATCGAGGCTCCCGACAATGACGCTTCCCAGGCTATCTGGCACGGCTATAACGGAACCGACATGAACGTTGACTTCGTTGTTACCCAGCCCTGCGACGTCAAGGTCACCTATAACCCCGAAACCGGCGAGATCATCGTTTCCGGCGAATATGTCGAGAGCCCCTCTGCTGATTTCGAAGTAATCCGTACCGTAGGTAGCGCTGCTGCTGACAGCCCCAACTACCTCCACGGCATTTCCTGGAACCCCGCTGCTGATGAAAACATCATGGAGAAGATCGCTGACGGTCTCTACAAGATCGAGTACACAGAGCTCCAGGAGAACACCTATCAGCTCAAGTTCACCGCTGACAGCCAGAACCCGAGTGACTGGTCTATCAACTGGGGTGGCGTCGCCGGCGAGAGACAGGAGACTGAGAATGGCTATGTCATCACCGGTCCCGCTGTTTACAACGGCGATAACATCTACCTCGACTGCGAGGACGACGACGATGATAACGACCTCGTATATGATCTCGTAATCACCTTCGACCTCAGAAACTTCAACGCTACCACCAAGGAAGGCGCTGTATTCACCGCTGAGTTCACCAGAGCTCAGGAGGTTGTACCCACTACTGCTCCCGTAGAGGAGACCACTGCAGCTCCCGTTGAGGATACTACTGCTCCCGCTGAGACCACTACTCCCGTTGAGGAGACCACTGCTCCCGTTGAGGAGACCACTGCTCCCGTTGAGGAGACCACCGCGGCTCCCGTTCCCGAGACCATCTCCGTAACTCAGAAGCTGAATGGTACTGAAACTCTCGCTACCATCACCAAGAATGTCGGCGACGAGATCGAGATCGTTTATACTCTCATGAGCGATAAGAAGCTCATCAGCACTCAGTGGACATTCACCTATGATCCCAATATGCTTGAGCTCGTAGACGTTAACGAGAACTTCATGCCCTTCACCTCCACCGAGAGCGGCGCTATGTACAACACCCTCGTTAACGGCGAAGTTAAGGGTAGCGTTTCCGACATCAACGGCTTTGACTTCAGCACCGAGACTACCTTCGTTAAGGTAACCCTCAGAGGCATTGAGTCCGGCAGCACTGAGGTCAACCTCCAGCTTGAGGCTATGTACTTTGACGAGCCTCCTGTGGAAGAGACCACTGCTGAGCCCACCAGCGAGCCCGCAGAGGAGACCACTGCTCCCGTAGAGGAGACCACTGTTCCCGAGGCTGAGGAGACCACTGCTCCCGCTGAGGAGACCACTGCTCCCGCTGAGGAGACCACTGCTCCCGTTGAGGAGACCACTGCTCCCGCTGAGGAGACCACTGCTCCCGTAGAGGAGACCACTGCTCCCGTTGAGGAGACCACTGCTCCCGTAGAGGAGACCACTGCTCCCGTAGAGGAGACCACTGCTCCCGTTGAGGAGACCACTGCTCCCGTTGAGGAGACCACTGCTCCCGTAGAGGAGACCACTGCTCCCGTAGAGGAGACCACTGCTCC
>CACWKB010000025.1:0-20804 GCA_902761375.1 uncultured Ruminococcus sp.
GGAGCGGAAAATGAAAATAGCAGTTGCAGGAACCGGCTATGTCGGCTTGTCGATCGCTGTGCTTTTGGCGCAGCACAACACCGTCAAGGCGGTGGACATCATCCCCGAAAAGGTGGAGCTGATCAACAGCAAAAAATCTCCCATTCAGGACGACTATATCGAAAAATACTTGGCGGAGAAGGAGCTTGATCTCGAGGCGACGCTCGACGCGGAGTATGCATATAAGGACGCGGATTTCGTCGTGATCGCCGCGCCGACCAACTACGACAGCAAGAAGAACTTCTTCGATACTTCCGCGGTCGAGGCTGTGATCGAGCTCGTTATGCGGTACAATCCCGACGCGATCATGGTCATCAAGAGCACTATTCCGGTCGGTTATACAAAGTCTGTCCGCGAGAAAACCGGCAGCAAAAACATCATTTTCAGCCCGGAATTTCTGCGCGAGAGCAAGGCGCTCTACGATAACCTCTATCCGTCCCGTATCATCGTCGGCACCGACATGGAGGACGAAAGGCTCGTAGAAGCCGCGCACACCTTTGCCGGTCTGCTCCGGGAGGGCGCGATCAAGGAGGACATCGACACGCTCTATATGGGCTTTACCGAGGCAGAGGCGGTCAAATTATTTGCAAATACCTACCTTGCGCTCCGCGTTTCCTACTTCAACGAGCTCGACACCTACGCCGAGATGAAGGGGCTCGACACGCAGCAAATTATCAACGGCGTGTGCCTCGACCCGCGTATTGGCTCTCATTATAATAATCCGTCCTTCGGCTACGGCGGTTACTGCCTGCCCAAGGACACCAAGCAGCTCCTTGCGAATTACAGCGACGTGCCGCAGGATATGATGTCCGCTATCGTGCAGTCCAACCGCACCCGCAAGGACTTCATCGCCGACCGCGTGCTCGAAAAAGCGGGCTACTATTCCGAGAACAGCACCTACAGCGCGGAAAGCGAGAAAAACGTGGTCGTCGGCGTGTACCGCCTGACGATGAAGAGCAACAGCGATAACTTCCGCCAGAGCTCCATCCAGGGCGTCATGAAGCGCATCAAGGCGAAGGGCGCGACGGTCATCGTCTACGAACCCACCCTTGAGAACGGAACGACCTTCTACGGCTCAAAAATCGTAAATGATTTGGATGAGTTTAAAAAGCAGTCCGACTCGATCATCGCCAACCGCTACGACTCCTGCCTTGACGACGTCGCCGACAAGGTTTATACCAGAGATATATTTAAGAGAGACTGATCTATTATAACAGACCCGAGGCTCAACAGAGCGCCGGGTCTGTTTTGTTTTTTGCACTTATTATACAGTTCGATCCCCGATACTTTTTTCGCACAATAATCATTGACGTTATTGACAAAAATCGGTGTATTTTTTCGTCCGAATAATCTTTGTAAACATTTGTAATATATGCTAAAATTTTATTATGAGCGATCCCGAAAAATGCATCGAATAGGGGGTTTTTGGGGGTCAAAAATTCGCAAAGGGCGGTTGAGAGAATGAAAAAAACGATCCAAAAAACCGTTTCGTTCGTTCTTGTGTTCCTGATGGTATTCAGTTGCCTGACCGTATTGCCGACAGAGGTTTTTCACAGCCTCGCGGCAAGGGCGGCGGAGCTTGTTACCTCGGTCACGGGCGCGGACGAGACCTACACAAGCGGAGACTACACCTATACTCTGATCAACGAGTATACCGAGGTCAACATCACGGGCTACAGCGGCTCGGAAACCGAGCTGAAGCTGCCCTCCGAGCTTGACGGCAAGCGCGTTTCCGCAGTCGGAAACGGGGCGTTTCGCAGCAACGGCGCGATCACCTCGGTCGTCATCCCGGACACAGTCACTTACATAGCGGACTGCGCGTTCGAGGGCTGCACAAATTTAGAGGAAGTCACCTTCGGCAGCTCGGTCAAGACGATCGGAAGCTACGCATTCAAAAACTGTCAGAAGCTTGTCGGCGCGCAGTTCCCCGACAGCCTCGAGACCATAGGCTATCAGGCGTTCTACAACGACCGCGCCCTTGCGGACGTCAGCTTCAACGAGGGGCTTAAAACCATCGGCGAAGAGGCTTTCCGCAGCAGCGGAGTACGTTCGGTGAAGCTGCCCTCGACCATGACCGATATGGGCAGGTGGACGTTCAGCAGCTGCGGCTCTCTCAAGGATGCAGAGATCAGCGGCAGCGACCTCACGGTCGGCTACTGCTCGTTTGAGTACTGCTACGCCCTCGAGAGCGTGGTTATCGGCAGCGGAGTAAAGACGGTAGACAGCTACGCGTTCAACAACAACACGGCAATAAAGACGGTCTCGCTCTCCGACGACGTGAAAACCATCGGCGACTACGTGTTCAGCAGCTGCCGTTCGCTCAACACCCTTGTGTTCGGCAAGGAGATCGGCTACATCGGCAACAACGCCGTTACGGGCTACAGCGACCTCACGGTATACTGCCACGAGGACACCTATGCCCACGATTACGCCAAGGGCATGGCAAACGTCACGATCAAGCTGATCCTTGACAACTATTATGTCACCGATCTCGCCGTGAAGAGGCTGTCCTCGCACAGCGTGACCTTCGGCTGGAACAAGCCCAAGGGCTTCAATAACATAGATCATTACATCATATATAAGGACGGCGTGAGCTACGACACGGTAACAAAGACCGAATACAGCGACGGCAGCCTCGATTCGGGCGTCGAGTATGTATATTCGGTATACGCCGTCGATTCCGAGGGCGTGATCTCCGAGGAGAGACAGCTTTCGGTTATACCCGCCTGCTCTCAGGTCGAGTCGGTAACGCCTCCCAACGGCGGAAGGCTCGGCGGTCTGCGCGAAATCAAGCTCAGCGCCAAGATGACCGACAGCCTCGGCGCCGAGGGCGCTGCGGGCAAATTCGTCTACAGCTCCGACAAGACCAACTGGCTCGACGCCTGCGCCGCAGCGGTTCAGAACGACGGCATGACCTACACCGGAGGCTGGAGTCTCGGGGAGGTACCCACCGGCGAATACACCCTGCGCTTTGTGTTCACCGACCGCGACGGCGGCACGAGCTTTTCGGATGCGGAGATCAGCGTCGACAGGACGGCTCCCGAGAAGATCTTCGGGTTCGCGGCACGCGGTCAGGAGGACAGGATCTCCCTGACGTGGGGCATAGCCGCCGAGATCGACACCGGCATCTACAGGATATACCGCAAGTCTGAGGGCTCCGCAGAGGGCTGGAGGCTGATCACCGAGATCAGGAACCGCGACACCCTTTCCTATGACGACAAAAAGGTCGCCGAGGGCACTATCTATTCCTACTATATCGTGGGAGTCGACGAGTTCGGTCAGGAGAGCGAGAAGAGCGAGCTCGTGATGGCGGGCATGATCGACGATACCACGCCGCCCAGAGTCACAAAGCTCACGCCCTCAAACAACTCCGTCATCTACGGCATGATGAACATGACCGCAGCCGCGACCGACAACCTCGCGGTCTCGAGGATAGAGCTCTACTGGTCGGCAGACGGCAGCGAGTGGAGCCTGCTCGACTCGGCTTACGGCACCTTTTTCTCCAAGAAGGTCGACACCACTGTCATGCCCAACGGCAGAGTCAGCATAAAGGCGGTCGCCTATGACCTCGCCGAGAACAAGAGCGACTCAACGCCCGTATATTCCTACATCGTAGACAATCAGGGTCCCGAAAAGGTCACGGGGCTCAGCGCCAAGAGCATAAGCTCGACGGTCGTCACCCTTGAGTGGCAGGACGTTTCCGACGACGACAGATACTTCTTCTCGGTCGAGCAGAAGCAGCCCGACGGCAGCTTCCGCGAGATACAGAGGGAATACTACTCCCTCGGCGCGAACATCACCGACCTGCTGCCCTCGACGGAGTATGTGTTCAGGGTAGCGGCTTACGACAGGTACGGCAACAGGGGAGAGGCTTCGGACGAGCTGAGCTTCACCACCGAAAAGGACGCCTCGGCGCCCGTCGTGACCCTCATCAAGCCCGACGCCGGTTATTACAGCGAGACCCTTCCGCTGAGAATGACCGTCAGGGACGATTATCTCGTCAGCGAGCTGACTATCCGCACCTCGCGCGACGGCGAGAGCTGGACGGATTTGATCACCCTGACGGCGGACGAGCCCGCAAAGACCGTTGTGTTCAGCTATAACCTCGACCTGACCTCTTTCTCGGAGGGCTCGGTGTTCGTGAGCGGAATTTGCAAGGACACCGAGGGCAACGTCACCCCCGAGGACAAGGCGGCGCATAACGAGTATATCATCGACAGAACAGCTCCCAAGACGGCTCAAAACGTCGGCACAAGCTCCGGCGAAAGGACGATCAGGATATTCTGGGAGCCCTCGGAATCCACCGACACAGACCACTACATCATCTCGAGAAGCGCAAAGCAGGACGGCGGCTACATCGTGCTGTCCAACTGCGTCGCCGCGCTCGATTACTACGATTCCAACGTGGATCAGTTCAAGACCTATTACTACAGGCTTCAGGCGGTCGACCGCGCCGGCAACGTCGGCGAATACTCGCAGCCCGTCGAGGCTCAGGTGCTCGCCGATACCGTAAAGCCTGCGGTCGCGGGCTTTGACCCCGGGGACGGCAGCTCGGTCAGCCCCGCCTTTGCCGAGATCACCGCGCTCTTCACCGACAACGTCAAGCTCAGAAGCGCGTCGGTCAGCTACAGCCGCGAGGAGACTCCCGGCGAATTCGTCATCCTTGTCAGCGAGGACGGTATCAACGATCCCCGCTGCAGCCTGAGCGCGAAGCTCCCCGTTGAGGAGCTCGACGACGGCGAGAGGATCACCGTCCGCTTTGCCTGCGAGGACACCTCGGGCAACAGCGCCGAGACAGTCGACGCGGTCTACACCGTCGACAAAACAGCTCCCGTGATCTCAGATCTGAGCGCCGTTCAGAATTCGGAAGGCGCGTTCGAGGTCACATGGAAAACCGATTCGGACGACGCGGTCTCCTGCCTGAGCAGAAAGGCGGAGGGCGAAGCCGACTTCAAGCCCGTCGAGATGCTCACGGGCAAGGATTGCAGCTTCACGGACGCGGATTATCCCACGGCGGGCAAGCACCTCGAGTACCGCGTGACCGCGACCGATCAGCTCGGCAACAGCTCCTGCGCTCAGACGGGCGAGCTGACGATCAGCGGCAGCCGCGCGCCCATCGCCGTGATGAACTGCCCGACGAGCCTCATGGTAAACGTCGACTACAGCTTCGACGCCTCAGCCTCATATGACGACAGGCAGATCACGGGCTATGAGGTCAGCTTCGGCGACGGCGCGACAGCCTCCGGCGCAAAGACCGTCCACAGATACACCTCGGTCGGCACCTACACGCTGACCCTCACCGTCACCGACGACGACGGCAATTCCGCGACCTGCCAAAAGACGGTCTCCGTCAACGAGAGGGCGGTCTCGGGCGAGCTCAATGTCAAGCTCACCGACGGCAGCGGAAAAACGCTTTCGGGCATTCCCGTATATCTCGACCTCGGCGAGTCGGACGAGCAGCAGCTCGTCTCCGACGGCAGCGGCAGAGTGACGTTCCCGACCTCGATCGGAACCCATACCGTGGGCGCCTACGCCGACGGCTATCTGCCCGTGCTCGAGACCGTCACCGTGCTCGGCGGCGAGAACTCAAAGCACATCACCCTCACCGAGCAGCCCATAGTCACGGGCGAGTTCGAGATCCACAAGATGTCCTTCACCGAGATCATCGCCGCGGGCATCGACATCAACGCCCCCGAGAACCAGAGCGTCGTCAGGATCAACGTAAGGCTCAACTATCAGGGTACGCCGGTCGAGGACGAGATCATCTGGAACGGCGTCGAGGTTACAAACCGCCTCAGCTTCATCACCGATCATCTGCACGTCAGACGTTCGCTGACGCCTCATGTATTCGTGACCGGCCCCTCATCCTTGAGCCCCGGCGGCACGCACTTCGACCCAAGCAAGCTCGACCTCAACAGGGTACAGGTCGCTTATATAGATATCCCGATCAGTGCTCGTTCCATCCCTCGATCAAGGTGGTCGACGGCAAGCTCTTAGTCGGCATCGGACTCGAGATCGAGGATATCGGCGGCAAGACCTTTGAGGAAATGAGCGACAAGGTGAAAAAGGCGATGGAGAACAACGCGAAGTTTGACATGAGCAATCAGTCCGCGTCCATCTCTCCCTCGGCTTCCTTCGGCGCTTACTTCTGCCTCGGAATCGACGAGTTCGGCACCTGCTACATGGAGGAGGGCTCCGCGATCATCAACCTCGGACTGGAGGCTGAGTTTGAGACCGTGGTCGAGGCCATCGTCCCGATCGTGGTCGCCGTCAGCGTTTCCGGCGAGCTCGAAAGCACCCTCACCCTCGGCTTTGACATCGACAACGCCGCGTTCAAGGTGCCGGCGCTCGACATCACCTTCACCGCCGGTCTCGAGGGCAGGGTCGGCGTTGGCATACCCGGCCTGTCGGCGGGCTTCTACGGCTCCACCGAATCCGTGTTCGACTTCAACAACCGCCGCGACATCAACGACGAGTTCAATCTGCCCTTCGGACTCGACAGCCTCACCCTCTCGGGCGAGTCGGGACTTTACGGCGACCTCTGCGGCGCGATCTTCCAGGCGCCGATGTTCTCGGGCGAGCTCGTGATCTATCAGAGGCGCACCGAGACCGAGCAGCTCATCGAGGACAACGAGGGCAGAGTTCCGGTCGTCGGAGCTCAGAAGCTGATCGAGGCGCTCGGCAGCCCCGACAGCTACAGCTTCGGCAGCTACGACAAGTCGCTCGCCTATCAGAGCTGGAACGGCTCGCGCACCGACGCCACCTCCGCGCTCTGCTCAAAGACCGATCCCTACGCAAGACCCAAGCTCATCAGCGACGGCGAGAACCTCGTGCTCCTGTTCAGGGGCTACAACAAAAACGCCTCTCTGTCCTCCAACAGCGCCGCGCTCTTCTGGTCGCTGTACGACAGGGCGACTCAGAGCTGGAGCGCGCCCGTGATGCTCGACGGCAACAACCGCTATGACGACGCCTTCGCCGCCGCGGTCGCCGACGGAAAGATCTGCGTCGCCTATGTCCAGAGCAGTGTGGAATTCTCCGAAAATCCCGCAAGCCTCGCGGACGCCGAAAAGACCAGAGAGATCTACTTCACCGCCTTTGACAGCGGCAAAAAGACCTTTGCCGAGCCCGTAAGACTTACGGACAACGACGTGCTCGACACCCTTGCCGGTATCTCCGAGGTCAACGGCGTTCCCACGGTCACCTGGGTCAGCAACAGCGAAAATCACGCCTTCCTCATGAGCGGCGAAAACACCGTATATACCTGCTCGCTGCGCGGCGGCAGCCCCGAAAAGCCCACCGCGCTCGGCACAGACGTCGGACTTGTGATCTCCTGTGAGCCGGGAATGCTCGGCAGCAGGGCGGTCACCGCGCTGGTGACCGACTCCGACGGCAGCATCCTCACCGACGGCGACAGAAAGCTCAGGCTCATGTCCTCGGACGGCGAGGTGCTCAGCGAGACCGCCGGCGGCAGGATCGGCAGGGCTCAGTTCACCAAATACAACGGAAGCAACTGCCTGGTTTACAGCCGCGACAACGCGCTCTATATCCTCGACGGAGCATCCTCCGACGAAAAGGCGCTCATCCCCGCGATCAGCTCGGGCTGCGACGAAACCTTCAGCCTCGTCACCTCCGAGGGCGGAAGCTGCGCCGTGGTCTACACCGACCGCAACACCGCATGAAGAAGCTGCGCCTCGGCGATGTACCTCGATCCCGACGACGGCACGTTCGGACTGCCCGTATCGCTTGTGAGCAGCGCGGACAGCGACATTGTCAACGTCAACGCCTCCTATGTGGACGAAAGGCTTGTCCTGACCTACAACAGCACCGAGGTCTCCTATGACGGCGAGCTGTCGGTCAGCTCCGCGCTGATGCAGACCCGCATCGACGGCAGCGACGCGGTCGCTCTCTCGGAGATATCGGTCGATTACGACAAGCTCACCGCCGGCGAAAAGTCTCCCGTCGATCTGCTCGTCAAGAACAACTCCGACTCCAAGGCGAACGGCTTCAGGGTCGACTTCATCAACAAAAACGGTGAGGTCTTTGATTCCGTCAACGTCGACTGCGTGCTCGGCTCGGGCGAGAGCAAGTGGGTGAGCGTTGAGTTCACCGTACCGGAAACGGTAGACGCCTCCGAGCTCAGAGCTGCGGTGATCTCCGAAAACGGCTCCTCCTCGGTCATGAGCTTCAGCCTCGGTCAGTGCGACCTCGCCGTGACCGCCGCGCAGACCAGGATCGGCGACAGGGACGGCGTTGAGGTCAACATCACCAACAACGGCGAGTTTGCCTCCGCAGGCAGACTTCAGGTGCTCAACGACAAGGGCGAGGTGCTCGATCACAGAGATTTCCTGCCTGTCTCGAAGGGCAGAACAGTGACCTTCCGGATCTCCGACATCGAGAGGTATCTGGGAGAAAACAACGAGCTCGTGTTCAGCCTGATCTCAATAGCCGACGACTACAACAGCTGCAACGACTCCGTGCGCATAATAATCTATGATTATTCGGGAAAAACACCGTTTTACGGCGACATCGACGGCGACGGCGTGATAAGCATCGACGACGCCACGCTGATACAGATGTACATCGCCGATCTCAGGGAGTTCACGCCCAACCAGAAGCTGATCGCCGACGTCAACCTCGACGGAGGCATCGACATCACCGACGTGACCCTGATCCAGATGTATATCGCCGATCTGATCCCCTCGCTCGGACAGGAGCTCAAGCAGCCCAAGGTATAATAAAACATAACGCCGCCGCGGATCATCACGACCCGCGGCGGCTTGCCTTTTATGAGTATTTATCAGACATATTTCTTTTCCCTCAGACCGAGCACGCCGCCCAAGGCTCCTGCCGCCGCCATAGCCGCGGCCCGTATCGCCGTCAGCGCCGTGACCGCCGAGCCGCTTATCAGCGAGGCGGAGGTTATCAGCACGAACATCGCCAACGCCGTGATCAGTCCCAGCAGCAGCCCCGCTCCGCGGTTGAGCTTCACGGCGACGAGGGCTCCCGTGAACGCCCCGAGAGCCGCGACCGCGACCATCGCGTACTCCGTAACGGCAGGCGGCAGCAGCCCCGCCGACAGAATCACGACCGCGATCAGGCAGGTCAGGATGACGCAGGTCAGCATTCCGCACAGCACGCCCGTGACCGACGCCTTTATGAATCTTTTTTTATCAGCCATAGTTATTCCCCCGAAAGTTATTGACAATACATCTATATTCGGGAAAGGGCAAAAAAATAACCCGGGCGCTGTTGCGTCCGGGATTGTCAGCCTTATTTTTCTGCGGCTTCTTCCTTTTTCTTTCTCTTGAACAGGCCGCCGAGACCCTTCTTTTCCTCGGTCGCCGCCTGAGCCTTGGGCTCCTTGACGGTGTCCACGGAGGAAATGCACCACTTCTTGAACTTCATCTTCACTCGGTCGGAGCCGGTCTCGATGATGATCGCGTCCTCGTCGTCCTTGATGGCGACGACTCTGCCCATGATGCCGCCGATGGTGGTGATCTCGTCGCCGATCTCCAGCGAGTTTCTCATCTGCGCCTCTTCCTTTTTCTTCTTGGAGTTCGGACGGATGAGGAAGAAGTAGACCGCCACGATGATAGCGCCGTAGATGAGGATGAGCCACCAGGAGTTGCCGAACATAGCGCCGATTCCGCCTGAAGCAGCGCCGCTGCTTCCGCTGCTCTGAGCCGCAGCGTCTGCGATAACATTGATATTGCTTAACATATTGTCATTCCTTTCGCTTTTGTGCCGTAAATTTAAAGCCAGTATACATTATAACAGCTTTCCGCCTCGGTTGCAAGCACAATTTGAAAATTTTTGATTTTTAGACTTTATATTCGTTTGCCCAATATCTCACGCTGTTTTTTGTAGAATTCGCCGAAGCAGCCCTTGTCCAGAGCCTCGCGGATGTCGGTCATAAGGTGATTGTAGAAGTACAGGTTGTGCAGCACCGCGAGCCTCATGCCGAGCATCTCGCCGCTTTTCAGCAGGTGGCGAAGATAGGCGCGCGAAAAGCTGCGGCACACCGGACAGCCGCAGTTCGGGTCGATGGGGCTGTCGTCGAGCTCGTACTTCGCGTTGTTGAGGTTGCGGACGCCCTCGCTCGTGAAGAGCTGACCGTGACGCGCGTTGCGGCTGGGCATCACACAGTCGAAAAGGTCGACGCCGCGCGCCACAGCCTCGAGGATGTTCACCGGAGTTCCCACGCCCATCAGGTAGCGTATCTTGTCCTTCGGCGCGAACGGCTCGACCGCCTCGATGATCTCGTACATCACCTCGGTCGGCTCGCCCACAGCCAAGCCTCCGATGGCGTAGCCGTCGAGCCCGAGCTCGGCGATCTCCTTCATGTGGTCGGTGCGCAGATCGTGATAGGTGCCGCCCTGATTGATGCCGAACAGCATCTGCTCGCGGTTTATCGTCGCCTCCATGCCGTTGAGCTCCTTCATCCGCACGATGCAGCGCTTCAGCCAGCGCGTCGTGCGCGCCACGCTCTCCTTGGTGTAGCCGTAGGGCGAGGGATTCTCGACGCATTCGTCGAACGCCATAGCGATAGTGGAGCCGAGGTGCGACTGGATGGTCATGCTCTCCTCGGGACCCATGAAGATCCTTCGCCCGTCGATGTGCGAGTTGAAGATCACGCCCTCCTCCTTGATATTGCGCAGCTTGGCGAGTGAAAAAACCTGAAATCCGCCGCTGTCGGTCAGTATCGGGCCGTCCCAGCGCGTAAAGCGGTGAAGCCCGCCGAGCTGATAAACCTTGTCGTCGCCGGGGCGCAGGTGCAGGTGATAGGTGTTGCAGAGCTGGACCTGACAGCCGATGTCCCTGAGATCGAGCGCCGAGACCGCGCCCTTGATCGCTCCGCAGGTCGCCACATTCATAAACGCGGGCGTCTGCACCGTGCCGTGAGGGGTAAAGAACGCGCCGCGCCGCGCCGTCCCTTCGGTTTTCATCAGTTCAAACATAATTCCTCCTAAGAAATAAACATCGCGTCAACTAAAATATCGCGTCGCCTAAGATGTAACATCATGATTTGGTTTCAAACTTCTTTATCCATTCTAAAATATCCTCATAGTCCGCAGCGCCGGAGGCTACGGATAGTCCGAGATCTATTACGTCGTCATTGGACGGGGAGATACGGATGCCGTTCATTTCCAAAAAAGCCAGCATGACATACATGCCGATGCGTTTATTGCCATCGACAAACGCATGGTTGGATATCAGGGAGAAACCGAGTTTAGCGGCTTTCTCTTCTTTGGAGGGGAACAGCTCTGTTCCGTCAAACGTCTGATATGCGGATTCCAACGCGCTTTCCAATAAGCCGAAATCTCTGACGCCTGCGTCGCCGCCTGTTTCCTGCGCGATCAGTTGATGCAGAAGCAAAACCTTTTCCTGACTGAATTTGATCATTTTGCAAGCTCCTCAAATGCCTTGTGGTATTTTTCCAGAATATGCTTCGATACCAGCTTGAACTTTTCTTCATCGTATTCGGCGTCGGACAGACTCAGCATATACTCGATAACCTCCCCTAAATGTTCCTCGGGTATTATGTCAATAATGCTTTTCGCATAATCTCTTTCACTCATTATAATTCCTCCTAAGAAATAAACATCGCGTCCCCGAACGAAAAGAACCTGTATCTCTCCTCGACGGCGGTTTTGTAGGCGTTCATTACGTTGTCGTAGCCTGCGAACGCCGAGACGAGCATTATCAGGGTGCTTTCGGGAAGGTGAAAATTCGTCACAAGACCGTCGAGCACCTTGAACTTATAGCCGGGGTAGATGAAGATATCGGTGAAGCCCTCGCAGGCTTTGATCTCGCCGAACTGCGTCGCCACGCTCTCGAGCGTGCGGCAGGAGGTGGTGCCGATGGCGATGACCCTGCCGCCGTTTTGCTTGGTCTCGTTGATCAGCCTCGCGGTCTCCTCGGGTATCTCGTAGTGCTCGCTGTGCATTTTGTGCTTGGTCACGTCGTCGACCTTGACGGGGCGAAAGGTTCCCAAGCCGACGTGCAGGGTGACGTAGGCGATCTTGACGCCCTTTTGCCTGATGCGTTCCATCAGCTCGTCGGTAAAGTGCAGTCCTGCGGTCGGGGCGGCGGCGGAGCCGAGCTCGTGGCTGTAGACGGTCTGGTAGCGCTCCTTGTCCTGAAGCTCGGCGGTGATATAGGGGGGCAGGGGCATCTGACCGATTTTATCGAGCACTGCAAAGAAGCTCTCGTCGCAGTCGAAGTCGACCACGCGGTTGCCGTCCTCGCGCACCTCGGCGACCTGAGCGGTGAGCAGACCGTCGCCGAAGCTGAACCTTGCGCCCTCGCGCGCCTTTTTCCCGGGCTTGCAGAGCGTTTCCCAGCGGTTGCCGCTTATTTGCTTCAGCAGCAGGAATTCAACGTGCGCGCCCGTGCCATCCTTCACGCCGTAGATGCGCGCCGGCAGCACACGCGAGTCGTTGGCGACGATCAGGTCGCCCTCATTCAAATGGTCGATGATATCGTAAAAATGCCTGTGCTCGATGCTGCCGCTTTTGCGGTCAAGCACCAGCAGGCGAGAGCTGTCGCGCGGTTCAAGCGGAGTCTGGGCGATCAGCTCCTTGGGCAGCTCATAGTAAAAATCGGATGTTTTCATAAGTTATTGACCTCTTTTTGTTCGGGATTAGGGATTAGGAGTTAGGGGTTAGGGGTTAGGGATTATGAATTAGGGATTAGTGGTTAGGGGTTAGGGATTAGGAATTAGGAATTAGGGATTAGTGGTTAGAATCGTAGGGGTCGGTCGAGAGCGACCCCTACAATTCTTCTCACTTCTCGCTTCTATCTTCCCAAAAATCTTACAATGTTGAAATACAAAAGATAAATAATTGACATTGTGCGGCGAAAATGCTATATTATAGAGTAAGGTAATTATATGGAATCCCTTAGATTAGCGCGCCTTTTTCGGATTCGGCGAACAACACGCTGTTTCTATAATAGTATATTTAAAGGAATAAGGCAACCGCTTTTTGAAAAATTTCTGATTTTTGGAGGAATCATCGTGAAAAAGTACAAGGTAGGAATCATCGGAGCAACGGGTATGGTAGGACAGCGCTTTGCGCTTCTGCTTGAGAATCACCCCTGGTTTGAGGTTACGGTTTTGGCGGCGAGCAAGCGCAGCGCAGGCAAGACCTACGGCGAGACCGTGGACGGCCGCTGGCACATGACCGCTCCGCTCCCCGAAAAGTATAAGGATATGGTGATCGTCGACGCCGAGGACGTCGAGGCGGTCGCTTCGCAGGTGGACTTCTGCTTCTGCGCGGTCAACATGAAGAAGGACGAGATCCGCGCCCTCGAGGAGAAGTACGCCAAGGCGGAATGCCCCATCGTTTCCAACAACTCCGCAAACCGCTTCACCCCCGACGTACCCATGGTCATCCCCGAGATCAACGCCGACCACCTCAAGATCATCGAGGCTCAGCGCAAGCGCCTCGGCACCAAGAGAGGCTTCATCGCGGTCAAGTCCAACTGCTCGCTCCAGAGCTATGTCCCCGCGATCCATCCCCTCAAGGAGCTCGGCGTAGACAAGGTGCTCGCCTGCACCTATCAGGCTATCTCCGGCGCCGGCAAGACCTTTAACACCTGGCCCGAGATGATCGACAACGTGATCCCCTACATCGGCGGCGAGGAGGAGAAGTCCGAGCAGGAGCCCCTCAAGATCTGGGGCAGGATCGAGAACGGCGAGATCGTCAAGACCGACGACATCGCCATCACCGCCCAGTGCATCCGCGTGCCTGTTTCCGACGGTCACACCGCGGCTGTGTTCATGTCCTTCAAGGAGGGCGTCAAAAAGCCCACCGTCGAGGAGATTATCAACATCTGGGAGAACTACAGCGGCAGAGCGCAGGAGCTTGAGCTTCCCAGCGCGCCCAAGCATTTTCTCCACTACTTCACCGAGCCCGACCGCCCGCAGATCAAGAGCGAGCGCAACCTCGAAAACGGCATGGCTGTTTCCGTGGGCAGGCTCAGAGAGGACACCCAGTACGATTACAAATTCGTGTGCATGTCGCACAACACCCTCAGAGGCGCTGCCGGCGGAGCCGTGCTGCTCGCCGAGCTTCTGTGCGCCGAGGGCTATATGGACTGAAAGCTTTGAAATATTAACGGAGGAAAAATATGGCTGATCACATTTTTACCGGTTCGGGCGTTGCGCTGATAACGCCCATGAAGTCAGACGGAAGCGTCAATTATGAGGTGCTCGAGCAGCTTCTCGAGTTCCACGTTCAAAACGGTACCGACGCCATCATCGCATGCGGCACCACGGGCGAGGCGGCGACCCTCTCCGAGGAGGAGCATTGCGAGGTGCTCTCCTTTGTTGCCGAGAAGATCAACGGAAGGATACCCGTGATCGCGGGTACCGGCAGCAACGATACCTCCACCGCCGTCATGCTCTCCAAGTCCGCGCAAAAGACCGGCGCCGACGCGCTGCTCTGCGTGACTCCTTACTACAACAAAACCTCACAGGCGGGTCTTGTAAAGCACTTCAACGTCATCGCTGACGCTGTCGATATCCCCGTCATCCTCTATAACGTGCCCTCGCGCACCGGCTGCAACATCAAGCCCAAGACCTGCGCCGAGCTGAGCAAGCACCCCAACATCAAGGCGATCAAGGAGGCGAGCGGCAATATCTCTCAGGTCGCGCTGATACGCTCGCTCTGCGGCGACAGCCTCGACGTCTACTCCGGCAACGACGACCAGACCGTTCCGATGATGTCTTTGGGCGCGCTGGGCGTGATCTCGGTGTTCGCCAATATCTGCCCCGTCGAGATGCATCAGATCTGTCAGCTCTGCCTCGACAACAACTTCATCGAGGCTCAGAAGCTGCATTTCCACTACCTCGAGCTGATGAACATCATGTTCAGCGACGTCAACCCGATCCCCGTAAAGACCGCGATGAACCTCTATGGCTTCGACGCGGGCGAGTGCAGACTGCCGCTTGTTCCCATGAGCGTCGCGGGCTACCACGACCTCAAGGACTGCCTTGCAAAGTACGACCTGCTCTCAAAAATCTGAGTATCAGGGGGGACGTTGAAATGATAAGAATCGCTGTTATCGGCTGCAACGGCCACATGGGACGCTTTGTGTCTCAGGCGGTCGCGGATAACCCCGAGACCGAGGTGCTGTTCGGCGTCGACGCCTACGGCGAAAGCCCCTGCAGCTTTCCCGTTTACAAAAGCTTTGACGAGGCGACCGAGAAGCCCGACGCGATAATCGACTTCTCGAACCCGTCCGCGCTCGACGGACTGCTCGCCTATGCGCTGCAAAACGGCGTGCCCTGCGTGCTCTGCACCACGGGCTATTCTCCCGAGCAGAGGGAGCAGATCAAAAGAGCGGGTGAATCTATCGCCGTGTTCCATTCGGGCAATATGTCGCTCGGCATCAACCTGCTGATCGAGCTTGCAAAGCGCGCCGCAAAGGTGCTCGGCGGCTCGTTCGACATCGAGATCGTCGAGAAGCACCACAACCGCAAGGTCGACGCGCCCAGCGGCACCGCGCTGATGATAGCCGACGGCATCTCCGACGAGCTCGACCGTGAGCCGCAGTATGTCTATGACCGCCACACCTACCGCCGCAAGCGCTCGCAGAACGAGATCGGCATCCACGCCGTCAGAGGCGGCACGATCGTCGGCGAGCACGAGGTGATCTTTGCCGGTCACGACGAGGTTATCACCCTGACCCATCAGGCGCAGTCGCGCGAGGTTTTCGCGGTCGGAGCGGTAAACGCCGCCGTGTTCCTCGCAGGCAAGCCCGCCGGCTCCTACGATATGGGCGACCTGCTCGCGTCAAAATGATTCTTTATGAGAATAATAACACTAAAACAGTCTGCTTTCGGGCAGGCTGTTTTTGATTGTTGGGGAGTAGAAGTGAGAAGTGGTTAGGGGTTAGGAGTTAGGGGTTAGGGATTAGTGGTTAGGGATTAGTGGTTAGAATCGTAGGGGTCGGTCTCGACCGACCCGGAACCGACGTTGCTTGTACATCCGATTTTTCGGCAGCAAGCCGAACGTTCGATGACAGCAAAAGCCTCCTTTGTTAAAGGAGGTGGCGCTTTTAATAGTTGAAAATTGAAAATGGAAAATTGAAAATTTCGGTCGAGCAGCCGGAATGCATTAGTGTTTTGCGTTCTCTGCCCGACAGAGTTTTATAGTTAATGGTTAATAATTTGAGAAGTAGGGACGGACGTTTATAAACAGCGGAGAACACGGCATTACAAATCGGGTGCTAACCCCTAACCCCTAATCCCTAATCCCTAATCCCTAATCCCTAACTCCTACCCCCTAACCACTGTCACCCCTGCTGCAGCCGCATAGTATGTAGTGTATAGGATGGCGGCGGAGGTTTTGCTTCCGCCATCCTGAGACTTTTGAAGCAGGTGAATGAAATGCATCATAATCACAATCCGCATGAACACCATGAACACCATGAACACCATGAACATCACGGGCGTCATGAGCATTACGAGCCTCATGACCGCCACGATAATTTGATCATATTCGACTCGATGACTCCGCTGATGAGGGCGCGCGAGCTGCTGAGCCGTCACGGGATAATGACGCGCGTGATCCGCACCCCGTCGAGCCTTCGGCGCGGCTCCTGCGGAAGCAGCCTTTTGGTGAGGCGCGGGCTCGACCGCGCGGTAGCTCTGCTCAGGCAGCGCCGCATCCCCTTTGTGCGCACCGCGGAGGCTGATCTTCCGTGATCTATTTCGACAACGGCGCCACCACCTTTCCTAAGCCCGAGTCTGTGACGAGGGAGATGCTCGGCGCTGTCCGCACCGCCGCGAATCCCGGCAGAGGAGGACACAGGCTCTCGCTGAGGGGCTCCGAGCTGATGTACCGCTGCCGCGAGGACGTGGCGCGGCTGTTCGGCATGGACGATCCCTCGCGCGTGATCTTTGCCCCGAACTGCACTGCCGCGCTGAATACCGTGATCCAAGGCTCGCTCAAAAGCGGCGACCACGCCGTGATCTCCTCGCTCGAGCACAACGCCGTCGCCCGTCCGCTGGAGGCGCTGAGGCGCCGCGGCGTGACCTATTCTATCGCCGATGCCGTCGACGGCGACGACGACGCGACCGTGGATAATTTCCGCAGGGCGATCAGGCAGAACACGCGGATGATCGTCTGCACCCACGCCTCGAACGTATTCGGAGTGCGGCTGCCGGTTGAGAGATTAGGCGCGCTGTGCAGGATATACGGGCTGCTGTTCTGCGTTGACGCCGCCCAGACCGCCGGGGTCGCGCCGATAAAGCTCGGCGGCTCCGACATCGACTTCCTCTGCACGGCGGGTCACAAGGGGCTGTACGGCCCCATGGGTACGGGTCTGCTGCTGATCAACAGCGACGCCGTGCCGGAAAGCCTGATCCAGGGCGGCACCGGCAGCCTGTCATCGAGCCTTGACCAGCCCGAATTGCTGCCCGATCGCTTCGAGAGCGGAACGCCGAACCTTCCGGGCATAGCCGGACTGTCGGCGGGCGTGCGCTTCGTCATGTCGCACAGGGGGCTGCTCGAGCGCGAGAGCGCGCTTGCCGCCATGCTGTACGACCGGCTGTCGGCTGTGAACGGAGTCAAGCTCTACACCTCGCGCCCCGAGCCGTCGCGCTATATGCCCGTGCTGTCGTTCAATATCGAGGGCGAGGACAGCGAGCGGGTCGCCGCCGTTCTCAACGACCGCTTCGGGATAGCGGTGCGCGCCGGACTGCACTGCGCGCCGCTTGCTCACAGGTCGTACGGCACGCTCGACACCGGAACCGTCCGCGCGGTGGTCTCGGCGTTCACCACGCGCGCGCAGGTAGAGTTTTTTGCCGATTCCTTATATAGAATTTCTAATTTAATGAAAAAATAGGTTGCAATTGCTTAGTCATTTGTGATAAAATAAAAAAGGAATATCAGGATATAAAAAAGGGGGACGCGCATGGAGATATTTCAGAATCTGCTTTCGATCATAAAGACGATCCAGTTCCGCGACGTCGTGGATATCCTGATGATCGCCCTGATCATCTTCGGGCTGTTCCGAATCGTGCGCGAGACCCGCGCCGTGCAGCTTCTAAAGGGCTTGCTGCTGCTTTTTGCGATCTACTTTTTGTCCTCTCTGTTCGGGCTCGTCATGCTCTCGGGTCTGCTGCGCGCGTTCTTTGAGGCGTCGGTCGTGATCATTGCGATAATCTTCCAGCCCGAGATACGTAAGGCGCTCGATCAGATGGGCAGGACAAATACCTGGAAGAAGTTCTTCTCGTTGTTCCGCCACGGCAAGGACGACGAGTGGGAGCAGAGGGTGCGCAAATCCATCGAGGACGCCGCCGATACCTCGGTGCTGTTCTCGCGCTCCAAGACGGGCGCGCTGATGGTGTTCGAGCGCGAGACCATGCTCTCCGACATCGCCGCCACCGGCACGATAATCGACGCGTCGACCTCGGTCGCGCTGTTCGGCAATATCTTCTTCAACAAGGCTCCGCTGCATGACGGCGCGAGCATAATCCGCGACGGAAAGCTTTACGCCGCGGGCTGCATCCTTCCGCTGACGGGCAACAAGGAGGTCGATATCAACCTCGGCACCCGCCACCGCGCCGCACTCGGCATCAGCGAGCAGAGCGACGCCGTGGTGCTCATAGTCAGCGAGGAAACGGGAGTCATCTCGCTGGCGGTCAACGGCGAGCTCACGCGCGACTATAACCGCGAATCGCTGGTCAAGAGGCTCAGCGTGCTGCTTCTCAACGACGCAGAGGACGACGAAAAAACGCGCCGCATCCTCAGAGGGAGGAAGAAGCAGTGAAAAAGCGAAACCTGACCCAAAGGATTATGGAGAAAAACTACGTTATGTTCATCATATCGGTAGTTATCTCGATCGCCATCTGGATATATATCAGCATGGGCGCCTCCAACGACACCACGCTCACCGTCAGCAATATCCCGATCCAGGTCGAGCTGTCCGACAGCGCGCTCGATCTTGGACTGCAGATATTCACCGACGATACGCCGGCCGCCTCGGTCACCGTCACGGGCAACCGCGCGGTGCTCGGCTCTGTCAACGAGTCCGACTTCACCGTTACCGCCTCGGCTAATTCCGTCACCTCGACGGGCAACTTCACGCTGCCGGTTTCGGCGGTCAAATCGACCCCGTCAGACAACTTCCAGATCACCAAGCTTTCGCCCTCGTCGATCAACGTCTACGTCGACTATTTCCGCGAGAGCAGCTTTGCGATCCAGGACAACATCATCTACGACGTCGCCGAGGGCTACTACGCCACCACCTCGATGCCGTATAACTCGATAACCATCTCGGGACCCCAGACCGAGATCTCCAAGATCAAGAAGGTCTACGCCAGCGCCAAGCTGTCCCAGAAGCTCACCGAGCCCGGGGTGATCGACACGGACGCCAACATCGTGCTCTACGATGAGAACGACAACGAGCTGCCCACCAAGCTGCTCGCCATGAGCTTCAAGAAGATGACCGCAAGGGTCACCGTGCTGCCCGAAAAGACGGTCTCGCTCAAGCCCGTCTTTATCAACAAGCCCTCGGGACTGAAGCTCGACAGCGATATGCTCACGATCGACCCCTCCGAGATCCTGATCGCCGGGCCGAGCGATACGCTGGACAACCTCAGCTCTGTCAGCCTTGAAGCGATAGATTTCTCGACGCTCAGCAACAAAAAGACCACCTTCGACTCGCTTGCGATCGTCATCCCCGAGGGCTGCAAGAACCTCAGCAGCTCCTCCGGTGCAAAGGTGACGCTCGACCTCAGCTCGCTGTCGAGCAAGAACTTTGAGGTAGACAACTTCAAGGTCGAGGGGCTGTCCGACGAGTACACCTCCGAGGTCACCTCGCGCAGCATAACGGTCACGATCATCGGCTCCAAGGAGCAGCTCGACAAGCTGAGCGCGGACAATATCACCGCCGTGATCGACACCAAGGACGCCAAGGGCAAGGTGGGCTCTGTCCAGATGCCGGTGGCATTTGTGATAACCGGAGCCGATTCCTGCTGGGCATACGGCACTTATCAGGCGAACCTGTTTATTTCGGAGAAGTAAGTTTTTCGGGAGGACGCTATGGAAGAGGGAAAGCTTGCGGAAAGAAGAGGCAAGTTTTTTCCGTACGATATGTATTACGGTGCGCTTTGGGGCTACAACAATAACTATGGTCTGACGGTCAGGATCGCCTATGGAGGTCCCGATCCCACCAAGAAGTCCGAAGATCCGAGCGACGGTATCACCGAGATCAATCTCGTCGGTCTGAGCATAAAGCCCGCGCACCTGCGCAGGCTCGCCGACAATATGATCCCGTATCTCTACGACAAGCTCACGCCCGAGGACAGGGAGGCGTTCCTGAAGAAGCTCGCCGAGCCGAGGAACGAGCCTGATATGGAGGGCATAGACCTGATGGCGAAATACGACCCGGAAAGCGGACTGTTCGAGCGAGTAAGCGCGCACGAGCTGGTGAAGTTTTTGCGCGACCTGCGCGATATGCCCCGGAGGTCAAGCGTAGGCAACCCAAAGAAAAAGTTAGAGGGCTGCGTTTACGCAGATATGCGGCAACTGTATACCTTTGAGCCTTCACCCAAGCGGAAGAGGTCATATTGAGGGAGAAACAATTTAAAAAATATCGGTCGGGCAGAGGGAACGCGCTCTCTGCCGGACCGTTTTTTAATGGATAATTGAAAATGGAAAATGGATAATTGAGGGCACGCACCCGATTTGTATGGCTGTGTGTTCGGGGATAAAAGTTGGGCTCCCCTTGAGGGGAGCTGTCGCGCGACA
>CACWKB010000025.1:20835-26430 GCA_902761375.1 uncultured Ruminococcus sp.
AAAGCGCGACTGAGGGGTGGGGGAACGGGAACGAGCTTTATCTTTCTGCGATACCTTTTTGCGATAAACGATAGTTTTGCTTTACCGAGCAACGTCGGCTTATAAGGAAAGGGCGGCGCAAGCCACCCCTCAGTCAATCCTTATCGGATTGACAGCTCCCCTCAAGGGGAGCCCTATCGTTTCCTCCCGGAACACACAGCATTATAACTCCGGAGCGAAGCGACCCTTAACTGTTAATCGTTAATCGTTAATTGTTAATTGTTAATTGTTAATTGAAATCATTAAATCCTTATCCTCGCCTCGCTGCCGCGGCGGATGTTGGCGGTGTCCATGTCGTCGATGTTGTGGCTTCTGACGCTCTGCACCAAGCCTATGCACAGCAGCGTGCTGAGTGCAGATGAGCCGCCGGCTGAGAACAGCGGCAGGGTGATTCCGATGACGGGGAAGAAGCCGAGCACCATGCCGAGGTTGATGACCGTCTGTGAGGCGAAGACCGCGAAAACTCCGGTGCAGATGAAGCGACCCTCAAGGCAGGTGGCGTTTTTGACGTTGAGGATGACCTTCAGGATGATGCCGAACAGCAGCGCGAGCACTATCAGGCAGCCGATGAAGCCGAGCTCCTCGCCGACCACGGTGAAGATGAAGTCGTTCTCCTGCTCGGGGACGATGCCGTAGGCTACGCGCTGGCCGTTGAACAGCCCCTGACCGGTCAGACCGCCGCTGGCGATCGAGACCTTGCCCTGATATTGCTGCCAGCCGTAGTTGGTCATCGCGTTGCCGTCGAGGTCGAACAGCGCCAAAAAGCGGTTGCGGTGCTCGTCGTTGAGAAAGAGATTCCAGATCAGCGGTATGCCGATCAGCAGCGCGCCGCCCAGCACGGCAAAATACCTGAGCTGAACGCCCGCGACGAAGCACATGATGAGGAATATCATGCCGAAGATCAGCACCGTGCCGTCGTCGCCCTGGATGTGGATTATCGTCATCGGCACCAGCGCGTGGAGCAGCAGGCTCATCACGGCGATGGGATGTTTGATCCTGTCCTTTTCCGACAGGTAGCTCAGGTGCGCCGAAAAGGTGATGATAAAGCAGATCTTGATTATCTCGGAGGGCTGAAAGCTGAAGCCGCCCGGGATCGCTATCCACGCGGTGTCGTCGGTGCCGCTGACGCGGATGCCGAACACGAACACGAGCGCCGCCAGCGCCGCCGCAAGCAGAGCCGCAAGGTACCACCGCTTGATCAAAAAGCGGAAGTCCGCGACCGCAATCACCACCGCGAGCAGCAGCCCGAGCCCGACCGCGACAAGCTGCGAGCGCAGGTAGCTGTATGTTCCCGACCGCTGCATACTCGATATCAGCAGAAGGCTATAGATGACCGCCGCTAACGTCAGCAGCCACAGTACGATGTCCGTCCTCCGAAAGAAATCGGAGATGTTGTCGCTTATTTTACTCAAAAATATGCTCCTTATTTAGAGTTGAAGTTAGAAGATAGAAGCTAGAAGATAGAAGTTAGAAGATAGAAATTCTCGCTTCTCGCTTCTATTATTATAATAAACTTTCTCCCTAATATCAAGTATATTTTCAAATAAGAAACAAAACGGGTTTTATTTTTGTTATAATAAGATTTAAATTATACGGCAGGTCCCGCACGGGAGCTGCAACAGAATAATTCCGCATTACGCATTCCGAATTCCGAATTATTATAAACGGAGGTATTACTATGTTATCTGACATCGAGATCGCTCAGCAGGCTGAGCTGCTTCCCATCAAAGACGTCGCCGCCCGGATCGGCATTTCCGAGGACGAGCTTGAATTCTACGGCAAGTACAAGGCTAAGCTCTCGGATGAGCTCGGCAGGCGCGTTTCGCGCAATCCCGACGGCAAGCTCGTTTTGGTCACCGCGATCAATCCCACTCCCGCCGGAGAGGGCAAGACCACGACCACCGCGGGTCTCGGTCAGGCTATGGCTAAGATCGGCAAAAAGGCGGTCATCGCCCTGCGCGAGCCCTCGCTGGGACCCGTGTTCGGTATCAAGGGCGGAGCTGCCGGCGGCGGCTATGCCCAGGTGCTCCCGATGGAGGACATCAACCTTCACTTCACCGGCGATATGCACGCCATCACCTCGGCTAACAACCTGCTCTGCGCCATGCTCGACAATCATCTCCAGCAGGGCAACGAGCTCTTGATCGACCCCCGCAGGGTGCTTATCAAGCGCTGCCTCGACATGAACGACCGCGCCCTGCGCAATATCGTCATCGGCATGGGCGGCAAGGTCAACGGCATTGTGCGCGAGGATCACTTCATCATCACCGTCGCCTCAGAGGTTATGGCTATCCTCTGCCTCGCCTCAGACATCGACGACCTCAAACAGCGCCTCGGCAGGATACTCGTCGCCTACACCTTCGACGGCAAGCCCGTTTATGCCCGCGATCTGAAGGCTCAGGGCGCAATGACCGCGCTGCTCAAGGACGCGATCAAGCCCAACCTCGTCCAGACTCTCGAGGGTACCCCTGCGATCATGCACGGCGGTCCCTTTGCGAATATCGCCCACGGCTGCAACAGCGTGCGCGCGACCAAGCTCGCGCTCAAGCTCGCCGATTACTGCATCACCGAGGCGGGCTTCGGCTCTGATCTCGGAGCCGAGAAGTTCCTCGACATCAAGTGCCGCTGCGCCGGACTAAAGCCCTCGGCTATCGTGCTGGTGGCTACCTGCCGCGCGCTGAAATACAACGGCGGCGTTCCCAAGTCCGAGGTCTCCAAGGAGAACCTCGACGCCCTGCGCCGCGGCATCGTGAACCTCGGCGTCCATATCGAAAATATGCGCGCCTTCGGCGTGCCGGTAGTCGTGGCGATCAACCGCTTCGGCACCGACTCCGAGGAGGAGCTCAAATTCATCGAGTATTACTGCCTTGAAAACGGCGCGGATTTCGCGCTGTCCGACGTGTTCTCAAAGGGCGGCGAGGGCGGCGTCGCGCTCGCCAACAAGGTGGTCGAGGTTTGCGAAAAGCACTCGAGCTTCATGTATATGTACCCGATGGAATTTTCCGTAAAAGAAAAAATCGAGGCCGTCGCCAAGCGCGTATACGGCGCGGCGAAGGTCAATTACACGCCCCAGGCTGAGAAGGCAATCGCCGAGGTCGAGGCGCTGGGAGCCGGCGAGCTGCCCGTCTGCATAGCAAAGACCCAGTACTCGCTGTCCGACAATCCCGCGCTGCTCGGCGCGCCCAAGGACTTTGAGATCACCGTGCGCAACGTCTCGCTCTCGAACGGCGCGGGCTTCACGGTAGTCTATACGGGCGACATTATGACGATGCCCGGTCTGCCCAAGGCGCCCGCCGCGCACTCGATCGACGTCAGCTCCGACGGCAGGATCTCGGGACTGTTCTGATGGCGCGGTTTGTCACACACAGCCCGCTCGAGACCGAGAAGCTCGGCGAGAGGCTCGCAGCCTGTCTGAGCGGCCTCGAGGTCATCGCGCTGTTCGGAGGCTTGGGGATGGGCAAGACCGCCTTTACGCGCGGACTGTGCCGCGGACTCGGTATCGCCGACGGCGTTTCGAGCCCGACCTTTGCCCTCGTCAACGAGTACCGGGGCAGCTTCAACGTCTACCACTTCGATATGTACCGCGTGAATACGTGGGACGACCTGTACTCAACGGGCTTTTTCGACTATATCGGCGCCGGAGTGCTCGTCATCGAGTGGAGCGAGAACATAGAGTCGGCTCTGCCCGACGATGCCGTGAGGATACGGATAAAAAGGGGAGAGGGCGACGACAGCCGAATTTTTGAGATAGAGGGTGTTGAGATCGAATGATGATTTTAGCAATGGATACCTCGGCGACGGCGGCTTCGGTCTGCCTTGCGCGCGAGGATATGATCATCGGCGAGTGCTTTGTAAATACCGCGCTCACTCACAGCCAAACGCTGATCCCGATGATCGAACAGCTCTGCCGCGACAGCGGAGCATTAATAAGCGACGTCGAGGCGATCGCCGTAAATACGGGTCCCGGGTCGTTTACGGGAGTCAGAATCGGGGTCGCGGCGGCAAAGGGCTTGGCTTTCGCCAAAAACCTGCCCTGCGTGGCGGTCTCGACGCTCGAAAGCATGGCGTACCGCTTTCAGGGCTCGGACTGCGTGGTCTGCGCCGTGATGGACGCGCGCTGCTCGCAGCTTTACAACGCGATGTTCCGCGTAAGGGGCGACGAGATCACGCGCCTGTGCGACGACAGGGCTGTGGCGCTGAGCGATCTCAGGCTGGAGCTTGAGGGGACAAGGGAGCGCGTCGTGCTCGTCGGCGACGGAGCGGCGCTGTGCGCGGACGAATTCGGTGCCTCGCTGTGCGTCGAGGGCGGAACGCTTCAAAACGTCAGCCTCGCGCCGGTACAGCACAGGATACAGACCGCCGCCTGCACTGCCTGCGCGGCGTTTGCAAAGCTCTCGCGCGGAGAGGTCTGCACGGCGGAAGCGCTGATGCCGGCGTATTTAAGACTGCCGCAGGCGGAGCGCGAGTTAAAACTGAGAATGGGGGAGAAGAAATGATAGCGCTTGGATGCGATCACGGCGGATACAATCTGATCACCGCCGTAAAAAAGTATTTGGATGAAAAGGGGATAGCCTACAAGGATTTCGGCACCTACAGCGACGAGAGCGTGGATTATCCAATCTACGCCTACAAGGTGGCGACAGCCGTCGCCTCGGGCGATTTTGAGCTGGGGATCCTCTGCTGCGGCACGGGAATCGGCATCTCTATGGCGGCGAACAAGGTCAAGGGCATACGCGCCGCAGTAGTCGGCAACGCCTTCGGAGCCGAGATGACGCGCCGCCACAACCACGCGAACATCCTCTGCATGGGCGGCAGAGTCACAAGCGAGGAGGACGCGGTCAAATTCACCGATATCTTCCTAAACACCCCCGAGGAGGGCGGCAGACACGATAAGCGCGTGGCGATGGTCACGGCGCACGACAATCTGTCGGACAGAGTTTTATAGTTGAAAGTTGAAAATTGAAAATTGAAAATTTCGGTCGGGCAGACGGAATGCATTGATGTTTTGCGTTCTCTGCCCGACAGAGTTTTATAGTTGAAAATTGAAAATGGAAAATTGAAAATTAAGGGTCGCTTCGCTCCGGAATTATAATGCTGTGTGCGGTTAGCCTAACGTTAGGTTACAACAAAAAAGCCTCCTTTGTTAAAGGAGGTGGCACGGCGCTCTGCGCCGTGACGGAGGATTTACACGGCAGGCGCTAACCGAAAAATATAAACGTCATTCGATAAAACTCAACGTCCGGTAGGGGCGGATCCGCGTGTCCGCCCGTATAGGATGCCGAGTTTTCCAATCAAAAATCGGTATGAAAGAAAACCTCGGCGCAGAGGGCAGACACATGGGTCTGCCCCTGCGATGTACCGGACGGTTATTTACAGCGGAAAACACGGCATTAGAAAAAATGCGTGTTCGGAAATCCTCAGTCAGCGTTTGGCTGTGAACCTACAGGGCTCCCCTCAAGGGCAATGTCGTCAACTTAAGAAAAATCACAACGGTCTTTGATTTTGGGGGAACTTTTGGGATTTGTGCTTAACAGCCCTTGTTTGAGATCTGTTTGG
>CACWKB010000026.1:0-20701 GCA_902761375.1 uncultured Ruminococcus sp.
GTCTGCGCGCCGCTGTCAGTTTTTTTTTTTTTTTTGCAAGCATTTTATCAGTCTGTGTACCGCGTAGGAGAGGGCGACGGATAACGCCGTGCACAACAGATAGTTGAGCGGATAGCAGGTCGGCAGCCCGAGTTCCTTCATGATGACCCTTATGATGACGTGGCTTAGGTACAGCTCAAGCGAAGCTGCTCCGACGCTCCTCAAAAAGCGGCTGCCTCCGCACAGCACAAGCACTGCGGTTGCCGCAAACAGCACCACATACGGATAAAACAGATTGGCGAATCTCAGCCGAAAAACACCCCAAAGAAAGCCGGGGTCATAGCCTGCGGCGTGGTATACCGCAACAAAAACAGCTCCGAGTGCGCAAAGGATCACGCTCTGCGCGGCAACGGATTCTCCGCGGCGGAAGCTTCTGCCGTACCATGCGCCGATAACAAAAGGCACTGCTCGCCACAGCGCGATCTCGATATTGTTATATACATCCGGAACAAGGAAGCTCAGCGACATGCACACCGCGATCCATACGGTCAGCAGCGCCGTGACCGCAGCGCCTGCAAGGCGTTTTGAAGGGATCGCGATCAGTCGGTAGATCAGAGGAAAAAGCAGGTACATAATCAAAATGAAGGAGATGTACCATACCGTTCTGACGCCCTCCGTCCAGAAAGAGAGCGTTGAAAAATCATATAGGAAGCTCAGAATGCCCTTTTGACGGATAAGGATATCGAGCACAAGCCATCCGACGCTGCCGAGCAGCAGATATACGGGCAGTATGCGGAGAAGGCGCTTGCGGTAAAAGCTTCGGATATTCGAGTCTGAGGACAGCGAGTAAAACAATCCCATGCCCGAGAGAAAGAGAAAGATCTCAACGCCGTTGCTGCCGATCACGGAATTATAAACGGTCGCCGCAGTCTCGGCGGCTCCTCCGAGCTTGGCGGAGCACACGTCTTCGCAGAAGTGAAACAGGATAACGGAGATGATCGAGAATCCGAACAGCTCGTTTCGGACGTCGGGAATCTGTGAGAGAAATCTTTTCATAAGGTGCCCATAAGCTATTTCGATGACATTCCGTCCTCCCATTCGTGATACCATGCGCTTTCCATGGCTTCAAAGGAGGGCTTGCCGTTTTTCATGTAGCCGTGCTTTTCGAGGTAGTCGTCCCAGCCCTCATAGCCGAGCGCCCTGACCGCCTTTTCGGATTCAACGGTACCCAAAAGCTGATAGAAGCCGCGCAGGTTTTCCTCAGTGATCTCGGGCATGGCGTCGTACACGCTTTGATCGTAGCTTTTCTGCGTGTTGAGGTCGTGAGAGTGCATGATCGCCTCAGCCTCCTCCTGATAGGGAAGGTTTATATACTGAAGCATTTGTCTGTCGTAATCCCTCGCACAGCCCGCCGTGAGGACTGCGAGAAGGATGATTAGGATAGCAGAGAGTATTTTTTTCATGATGCTTACCCCATAAATGACCGCTGCCGGGTCGGTTGATATCAAAGCGGTTATACATCAAATGTATATCATAACCTCGCGTATGTCAAGCCCCAAGCGGAATTTTTTGCAAAACTTAATAAGTTTTAAAAAACCGCCGCGCCGAGGGAGATTTCCTTCGGCGCGGCGGGCTTTTCCGTAGTTTATTGACCTCTGCGCTGATTCAGACGCTTGAGCGGTAAACGGTTGTTTACCTCAATCTGCGCAACGCCTTTTCGGTCTCCTCGAGAGCCTGTGAATCCTGCTGAGAGCCTGTCTCGCGGAACAGCTCGGCACGCAGAGAGAGCGCCTGAGCAAAGCTGTTGCGGGCTGCGGAGTAATTGCTCTGCGCTAAATATGACTCGGCGAGCATCTCGTGGCAGAGCGCGAGGTTTCGGCGGTCGTCGGGAAGATTCAGCTCCTTGACAAGCACCGAATAGGTGTTGGCGGCGGCGAGGCAGTAAGCCTGAGCGTTTTGAAGATTTTGCTGCGAGGCAAAGTGACGGGCGGCATCGCGGTAACAGGAGCACAGCAGCCTTCGGCTGTCGGCGACTCCCGAGGTATCGGTCAGCGCCGCGCGCAGGTTCACGCCCTCGACAAGACAGGTGATCGCGCCGTTGAGGTCGCCGCGCTGCCGCATACACTCCCCTCTCTTTTCGAGTAGATTGACCGTGTTTTTCTCAGCCCACGCCTCGCCGTATTCGCCGGAGATGCGGCGGCTGAGCTCCAGCGCCTCGACCAGACATCTGTCGGCGAGGTCGTATCTTCGGTCTTTGACATAGAGCTCCGCCGCGGATTCGCAGCACTGCGAAAGCTTGAACAGCGCGCCCGCGTCGGGATGTATCCGCGCAGCCGCGGCGCGGTGCTCCGCCGCCTTCATAAAGCATTCGACGGCTTCGTCCGCTCTGCCCGAGGCGAGCTTAGCCCTGCCGAGCTCATAGCGGCTGTTGCCAGCCGCAACGCTGCGGTCATACTCGTCGGCGATAGCCTCGGCGGTCTCGGCGGCGTTCTGAAACAACAGCTCCGCCTTGGTGTAGTTCTCGGCGTGCATCGCGTCCTGACCCATCTGCAAATACAGGTTCGCAAGGTCGAGCTGGGTGCGGCGCAGCTTTTGGAAATTGCGGTACAGCAGCCTGCGCGAGCCCTCGCTCTGCTCGGATCTCGAGAGCTCCATCGCTATCTTAGCCGCCTCGTCATACAGCCTCCAAGCCGCCGATTGGTTGTTCTTGACATAAGCTATGCTTCCGAGCCGCTCGTAGCTGTCCATCAGGGCGAGCTTTGCGTCCGGCATCTGAAGCTCCTCGTCGAGCTCGCGTGACTGCGAGTGGAATTTGTTGTAGTAATACTCCGCCCTTGTGATGAAGCCGCGCCGCTGCTCGATCTGACCGATCAGGTCATAGCAGCGCCCGAGCGCAAGCCTCGCCGAAGCGGAGGTGAATTTTGAGTTGACCTCCTCAAGCATCCTGCGCGCCCGCTGAAGATGCTCCTCGGCGGTATCGTAATCGCCGCGCGCGATACAGACCTCGCCCATCCGCGTCAGAGCGGCGGCGAGACCTCCGATCGTCTGCTCGGTCTTGGCGCGCCTGAGCAGCGACTCGCAGAGTGAGAGCGACCGCTCAAAGCAGAGCTGCGCCCTCTCGGCGTCGCCCTCGTCAAGCGCAAGGCTGCCGCGCTGTTCAAGGGCGGTGGACAGCGCGAGCTTCGCCGAGGGAATGCCCGTATCCTTCACAAGCTCGCTCAGCAGCGCAAGGCTGCGGTCATAGTATTCCCTGGCGCTGTCGGGGTCATTATTCTGGCGTTCGAGGTCGCCGAGCATCCCGCAGCAGTTGGCGAGCTTTTCCTTTGCGTCGGGCGACTCGGTGTCATTGGCTATACGCTCGCGCAGCTCCAGCGAGGTTTTGTAGTGTTCACCGGCAAGGGCGGGCTTGTTGCTCCTGCGGGCGATCTCACCCAACAGCTCATGGCTGTGGGCGAGGTCGGAGAGCGCGAGGGCGGTCGCCTTTTCGCCTACAAGCCTTTCGCGGATCTCGAGCGATTTTTTGAAGTGCTCCTCGGCTTCAACAAGATTTCCGCGCTGTTCGGCGATGCTGCCGAGCTTATCCATGCTTACGGCGCAGTTGCGCGGAGTGGAATACTTGCTGTCGAGCTCGAGGGCGCGCTGATAGTACCTCTGCGCGACGTCGGGCAGGAGCTGGTCGCGCGCGATGTCTCCGAGCCGGTCGTAGCAGAGCGACAGGATGGCGCGGTCGGTTTTGCGGCGGTAGTCTGCGATAAGCTGCTTGCACAGCGCCACCGCCTTGTCGTAATAATGCTCCGCCTGCTCATAGTCGAACACCGAGCGGCGGATATCGCCGAGCATATAAAGCGCGATAGCGAGCTCACGGTCGAGATACTCGGCAGGCTGTTTGTCGCTGTATTGGCGGCAAAGGCGGTAGAGCTTTATGAACGCCTTTTCCGCGTTGGCAAAGTCCTTTGCCTCATAGAACGCCGTGCCGCATTCGCGGAAGCTGTCTATCATGCGGCGGGTCTTGGCTTCCTCGGCGCGCTCGCGGCACTGCTCCTCGAGAAGCTGAGCCGCCTGCGCCTGCATCAGCGCGCTGTGCTTTTCGTCGCGGCGCACTCCGTCGCCGTTGCGGTACATGGCTACGAGCCTGCACGCGGCGTCGTAATATCCGGCGTTCGCCGCCGAGGTTATCAGCCTCAGCGCACGCTCGCGGTTGATCTCAACATCCACGCCGTTGAGGTAGGCGAGCCCGAGGTAATACTCACGCTCGGGCGTTTTCAGCGCCGTGCCTGCCGAGCTGCCGAGACATTCGTGCAGCCTGTCGCGCAGGATATCCGTTTCGTTGATATTGATGATATCAGGCAGCCTGAAAAGCACCTCTTCGGCGGTGACGCGGTCGGTGTGGGTCATTTCTACGGGGATTATCGCCATCTTTGTGCGCCTCGCCGCGTCATATGCCTCGTGAGCCATGTAATTCGGCTCATCGACAAAACGCGGAGTCAGCACGGGGATGTAGGCGCACGACTGCCCGAGCATTCGCTCGAGCTCGGGCGTGAACTCCTCATAGGGGCTCAGAGAGGAATCGCGCAGCAGGGCAACGTCCCGCGCGAAGCCGAAATCGTGTATTTTGCGCATCAGCCTGACCGCGCTGCGGCGATCCTTCTTGCAGAAGCCGACGAACATCCGCGCCGAAAAGAACTCTCCTATCCTCTCGAACTCGTTATCGTCGGGAAGTACGCCTTCAAGGTATTTTTCAAGCTGCGCGCGCAGGGTCGGAGCACCGTCCTCGTTCTTCAGATGCAGGAACCGCGTCTCTCCGAAGCGGTGGATGTACAGCTTGTCGAGCCCATCCTCGGTCAGTATCGGGAGCACCGGGATCCGGTGCTCGAGCGCATAGGGTATCTCGCGCAGGGCGGTGCGGTTGCGGGTCTGCATCAGCTTTCGCGTGACCGGCACCACAAACAGCCGCATCTCGTCAAAATACTCGGTCAGCTCCTTGAAGGGAACCTCCGCGCTTCCGGGCTCGAGGCAATAAACGGCGCAGCGTCTCAGGCGCAGCAGCTCGTCGGCAAACGGCTTGAACAGCTTCGCCGCCTCCTCATCGTGACAGGCGAGGTATACGCTCGGAATGCCCTGTGCCTCTGTGTTCGGTTGTGTGCGGCAGATGAACCGTGCCATATTATCGCCTCCTGTCTCATTTGTTTTCGCCTATATTCTATCATATTCCGCAAGCTCATTCAATCTTTTTTGCAGAAAAAACGGTCCGCGTAATTCTCCGAAAACAGAGCAATACAATAAAACATTAAATAGAACGGTATACCTTTCACCGAAACAAACGTCGAATAGGAGCAGCATTGTATATGCGACTGACTTAAAAAAACGTTAGATAGAACAGCAAACCCTTAGCCGAAACAAACGTCGAATAGGAGCAGCATTGTATATGCGACTGACTTAAAAAAACGTAAGAAAGAATAGCAAACCCTTAGCCGAAACAAACGTCGAATAGGAGCAGCATTATATAAGCGACTGAATTTAAAAAGAGGCTGACCAAAAAAGGTCAGCCTCTCGGTATCAGTTGTTATTCGGATTCAAGTTGGGATCATTGCCAGCTTCCGTCCATGTCGGAGCCGTAAGGTCCTGCGCCGCTCAAGGAAGTGATCTTGAAGGTGCCGCCGGGTACGGTATCGAGGTCGCCGGTCTGGTTCCACTTGGCGCCCCAAGAGGGAACTGTGCCGTTGGGATTCATTCTTACGAAGATGACCTTGCTCTTGAGTCCGGTAAAGGTAATGTCAGCAGCGCTGGTGCCGCCTACTGCCTCTACCCAATCGCCGGTCTCGTCGCCTTCATCCCATGTCCATGCATAGAACAGAGCGCCGGCGGCGTCAAAGCCTGTAGCGTCGAGAATTACATCTCCGCCGGGAGCGGGATCGGTGGGCTCGTCGAAGCCTGAGCCGCCTGTCCAGCTAAGTTGATAGGAGCCGTCGCCGTTGTCCTCGAGGGTAAAGGTGACTTCGCCCGCCGGGAACATCAGCTTGTCGGAGGTTTCGCCGGTGATGTCGGTGGTGTACAGAGTTACCGAATCGACCTGACCCTGCCAGCCGTCGGTCATGTAGTAGGTGCCGCCTTCGATCTCGGCGCCCATTCTTACATAAGCGTAGCTGGTCTGAGTGAAGTTAACAGTAACCTGACCGTTTACGAACGGATAGTCGTTGTCGTTGTACTCGACCTTGTCGAAGTAACCGATGAGGTAGAACTCGCCGTCGGGAGTGATAGGCTCAATGGTAGTGTCGGGATCGGTCGGGATCTCGGGAGCGGAGCCGCCGGTGTAGCTGAGCTCATAGGTGCCGTCGCCGTTGTCGGACAGGTAGAAGGTTACCTCGCCTGCCGGGAACATCAGCTTGTCAGCGTCCTCGCCGAGAGTCTTGGTATCCTGCAGGGTAGCGCTCTCAACGGAACCCATCCAGCCGTCGGTCATGTAGTAGGTGCCGGTTTCCTTCTCGGCGCCCATTCTTACATAAGCGTAGCTGGTCATTGTGAAGTTAACGGTGACCTTACCGTCAACGAACTGATAGTCGTTATCGTTGTACTCGACCTTGTCGAAGTAACCGATAAGGTAGAAGTCGCCCTCGGGAACTACGATCTCGGGATCGGTCTGAGGCTCGGTGGGCTGATCGGGATCGGTCGGGATCTCGGGATCGGTCGGAATCTCGGGATCAGTCGGGATCTCGGGCTCGCCTGCGGCTACCCAGCTCAGCTCAAGGCTGCCGTCGCCGTTGTCGGACAGGTAGAAGGTTACCTCGCCCGCCGGGAACATCAGCTTGTCGGAGGTGATGCCGGTGATGTCGGTGGTTAACAGAGTTGCGCTGTCAACCTCGCCCTGCCAGCCGTCGGTCATGTAGTAGGTGCCGCCTTCGATGTCGGCGCCCTTTCTGACGTAAGCGTAGCTGGTCATGGTGAAGTTAACGGTGACCTTGCCGTCAACGAACTGATAGTCGTTGTCGTTGTACTCGACCTTGTCGAAGAAACCGATCAGGTAGAAGTCGCCCTCGGGAACTACGATCTCAGGCTCGGTAGCGGGCTCGGTGGGAATCTCGGGCTCGGTCGGCTGCTCGGGCTCAGTGGGCTGCTCGGGCTCAGTGGGCTGCTCGGGCTCGGTGGGCTGCTCGGGCTCGGTGGGTTGCTCAGGCTCGGTGGGCTGCTCGGGCTCGGTGCCGGGCTGGATCTCGCCGTCGGTATACTTGCCTACGTTTGCGGTATTGTCCATACCTGCGGAGTAACGCTGTACGAGAGTAGCGTCAACAACGTTTACACTTCCGTCGTTGTTTACGTCGCCGGCGATGGCAGCGTAATCATCCTTGGGAGCAAGACCCGCGGTGATCTTCTGGATAATGGTAGCGTCAACAACGTTGATATTGCCGCTCTTGTCCATATCGCCGATGAGGATCCTTACGGTGGGCTTGGTCTCGGGCTTGGTCTCGGGCTTTGTCTCGGGCTCGGTCACGGGCGCGGTGGTGGTGACGGGCTCGGTCACGGGTGCGGTGGTAACGACGGGCTCGGTCACGGGTACAGTGGTGACAACGGGCTCGGTAGCGGGTGTGCTGCTGCCGTAGAGATATACTACGTTCACAACGCCCGCAGCATAGTTGCCGGTCGCGTTGCCGGGAACGATAACGTCGTCTCTGCCGGTGAGCGCCTTGGTGGTGTAGGTCGCGGTGGAGGCGATCTTGGTCTGGTTGTCGATCACGTCGGCAGAGATCTTCTGACCGGTCGCGAGGTCGATGTGGCTGGTGATTACCTTGGAAGCGTAGCTGGGAACCTTGTTCTGGATCCAGCACTCGCCGGCTACGAGGTAGCCGCTCTCGCCGGAGCCGGGCTCCTGAACGCCTGCGCCGTTGTGGAACATTACATAAGCGGAGGGAGCGTTTACGGTGCAGGTGAACCAGCCGCTGCCCTCTGAGGTCATCAGAGTAGCGCTTGCCCACTTGCCGTTGGGCTCGTTGCCCGCGTCGTCATAAGCGTAGCAGCGAACGGTGCTCCAGCCGTTGGAGTTGTAGTAGTGAACCTTGGAGGTGGTGTTGGTCAGCGCCTTGTAGGTGAACTTGATGTTGACGTCGGTGCCGTTGAAGGTACCCTTGGAGGCGGCGGGGAACTTGTCGGTATCGAGCTCGTAGCCCCGGATCGGGATAACGGGAGCGTCGTACTTTTCGCCTGCTCTCATGCGGGTCTTTTCGCCGTCCTTGACAGCCTTGCCGGTGGAATCGACATAGCTTACGTTGACATAGCCTGTCTGGATTCCGGCGCTGCTGTAGGTGAAGGTCACGGTGTACTTGCCGTTAGCGGCAACGGTACCGGTGGTGCTGCCCTCGGTCTTTACGAGGTTGTGGTCGAACAGCAGGGTGCTGTCGGGAAGAGCGCGGTAGGTATTGCCGGGGCGATACTTGGCGTTCTGGGTCTTGAGGGTGTTGCCCTTGTCGTCAACGTGCTTGACGGTGAGGGTGCCGAAGTTATCGGCGGGGTTGAAGCGGCTGAAGGAGGAGCTTTCTACCGCGATGACAAGGCCCTTGGCAGGAACAGAGATATTGCTGCCGGATACGGTGCCGAGAGAGGTAGTGCCTGCGCCGGTCTTGGAGCAGGAGGAGCTTGCGATAGTGTTGGCAATAATAGTCCAGCCGGAGCTGTTCATATTAATGGAATACTCATTGGTGCCCTTGTTGTAGAGGACGCCTACCTTGCCCCACTGGTTGGAGCCGCCTGTGTAGACATATCCGATCACGTCGCCGTAGCTTGAAACAAAGCTCGGGGAGCTGAAGGTGTTTGATTTGAAGGGATTGAGGTTCTTACGGATGGTAAGAGCGGTCTTGTATACAGCCGCTACGTCCGAATAGGTCGAAACGCGAGTCCAGTCGATCGCGTTGATGTCGTCGGAGGACTTGTAGCTGTTCTTGTCGCCCTTCTTGGTACGGGCAAACTCGGAGCCTGCGGTCGCGAACGGTATACCCTGAGAGGTCATCAGGATAGCCAGAGCGCCGGAGAGCTGGCTCTTCAGTCCCGCGTCGGTGGTGTTATAGGCAGTCTTGCCGTTGGAGCGCACGATCTTATCCCAGAAGATGAGGTTATCGTGAGCGTCGCCGTAGGCAACGGTCTGAGAGGGAGCCTGAGCTCCGATGCCGCCGTTCTGGACGCCGTTCTTGATGGAGCCGGCGTCAATCGTCGTGCTGCCCTGAACGAAGCCCTTGTCGGTGCCGTCGGGAGAACCCTTGAGGTTGTTGCGGTAATCGTCGTTGAACATACCTACTCTCGAATTGAGAGACTTGATCCTGTTCTTGATGGAGGATTCGGGGCAGAGACCGCACTCGGTATAGGTCGCGTTCCACTCAGCCGCCCAGGGCTCGCCGTACATCAGTATCTTGGTGCTGACCTTGTCGAGCTCGGTGCGGATAGCGTTCATGGTGGTGACGTCGTGGAGACCCATAAGGTCGTAACGGAAGCCGTCGATGTGATACTCGTCTACCCAATAGCGGCAGGACTCTACCATGTACTTCCTGAACATCTTCTTGTCGGAAGCAGTCTCGTTGCCGCAGCCGGAGCCGTTTGAGTAGGCGGTGTTGGACTTCATTCTGTAGTAGTATTTCGGAACAGTCTTGCTGAAGCAAGAGCCTTCGGTAGCGAAGGTATGGTTGTAAACAACGTCCATGACAACGGAGATGCCTCTGTCATGAAGCGCCTGAACCATCTGCTTGAATTCCTTGATACGAACGTTGCCGTCGTAGGGGTTCGAGGAATACGAGCCCTCGGGCACGTTGTAGTTCTGGGGATCGTAGCCCCAGTTGCGGTTGGTCGAGGAGGGAGACTTCTCGTTTACGGACTCGAAGTCGTATACAGGCTGGAGCTGTACGCAGTTGATTCCCTGCTCTACAAGATAGTCAACGCAGGAGGAAACGCTGCCCTGACCGTTGATGGTTGTGCCGCCCTCGGCAAAAGCGAGATAACGTCCCCTGTTCTCTTCGCTTACGCCCGAGGTTTCGGAAATTGAAAAGTCGCGCACATGGACTTCCCAGACAACAGCCTGCTGAGCGCTGTCGAGGAGCACGTGCTTGTCGTTCGCCCAGCCCTCGGGGTCGGTCGAATCAAGGTCGACGACCATTGAGCGGGCGCCGTTGACGCCGGTCGCCTTTGAATAAACGTCCTGGGTCTCGTTGGTCGTACCGTTGACGGTCACAAGATAGGTGTAGTAGGTGTTCTTGTAATCGCCCTGAAGGGTCACCGACCATACGCCCGTCGTGCTGTTTTTGGTCATGGCGTGATCGCCGAGCTGACCTGCGCCGGATTCCGCGTCGGAGCCCGTTTTGTAGAGCCTGACCTTGACGGCGGAGGCCTCCGGCGACCAGACCTTGAATGTCGTGGCACTCTTGGTGTAGGTCGCGCCGAGTCCGGACTCGTTGTATGCCGCATCTGCGTAGGTTTCAAGGTAATTCTGGTTGCTGTACGCACCGACCGGTTCGTTGACCGTCGCGGCGGAAGCCGCTACGGTAGCCGAGCCTGCTACCATGAGAACGGAGAGCAATAGCGACAAGGTTTTCCTGAATTTCACGATTATCACTCCTATGCATGAAAATTGATAGATTTGCCCCTATTGGTATCTTTATTTTATCAAATACGCACATGATTATATTTCTTGATTAGAATTATAGCTTCACGCTGTAGTACAAAGTTTACCTGATGTTTTTTGTGTAATATGTATAATACTAAATCTGATATCAGATTAACGCCTGCCGCCGTTCCGATATCTGCTTCGATATCACAAAAGTATCATTCGGACACGGGCTGAGCTTTTTCCGCATTTGATTTGTATTTTTTTACAAATCGGAATTATAATGCCGGCTTTTAATGGTAGAATAATGCAGTAACAGCGTATTATGTCAAAGGAGCAATCGATATGGAAAACACAGAAGGCTTTAACGAACAGGTCGTAAAGAGAGTAAACAAGCCCAAGCAGCTCATAATCAAGATCGTCGCCGTGATAGTCTGGCTCACTATCCCCTTTATCGGCGCGTCGATCGCGATCATCACGGGTATCCAGTATGTTTTCATCGTAGGTCTGCTTGTTTTCTTGGCGGCGATCTACGGGGTTTGGTACGTTTTCAGCTCTCAGAAGGTCGAGTTCGAGTACTCCGTCGTCGGCAACACCCTTGACGTTTCAAAGATCATCTCGCTTCGCAGGCGCAAAAGGCTCTGTAAGGTCCAGATCAACGAGATCGAGGAGCTGACCCGCGACGGCAGCAAATTCGACAACGCGCGCGTCACCAAAACCATCATGGCGGCAGGCGACCCTGACAAAAAGGACGAGGTATATTACGCGCTCTACAACGATCCCGCCTACGGAAAATGCCTGCTGTTATTCTCACCCAACGAAAACATCATCAAGGGTATGCGCCCCCACCTCGACAAAAGGCTCGTGATCGAGCTGTTCTACCGCAACAAGCGGAGCTGACAGATGGAACGCACTGATAAAAACACCGTAAAGCGCGCCGTTCCGCTCAGACCCGACGACGCAAATAAGGGCACGATGGGCAGTCTGCTGAGCGTCTGCGGCTGCTACGGTATGGCAGGAGCCGCTATCCTCTCGGGGCGCGCCGCGCTGAGAAGCGGATTGGGGCTGCTGAAGTCCGCCCTTCCCGAGAGCATATACCCCATCGTCGCCTCCGCGGTACCCGAAAGCGTGTTTTATCCGCTTTCGCAGTCCGGACGGGCGCTGAGCGCCGACAATCTGCCCGCGCTGCTCGAATACGCCGCCGGTTCACGGGCGGTGATGATCGGCTGCGGACTTTCGGTCTGCGCCGACACAAGGGCGATAGTGCGCGGGATGCTCGCGTCCTGCCGCGTCCCCATACTTCTTGACGCGGACGCGCTCAACTGCATCGCCGGCGAGCCCGAGCTGCTCAGGGGCGCGGCGGCGCCCGCAGTGGTCACGCCTCATCCTGCCGAGATGGGCAGGATGATCGGCAAAACCGCCGCCGAGGTAAACTCAGCCCGCATACAGACCGCCGCCCGGTTTGCCGAGGAATACGGCGCGGTCACCCTGCTAAAGGGAGCGGGTACGGTCATCGCCTCGCCCGACGGAAGGCTCGTGCTCAACACGACGGGCAACAGCGGCATGGCTACCGGAGGCAGCGGCGACGTGCTGTCAGGGATAATCGGCGCGCTGCTGGCTCAGGGCGCGGAACCCTTTGACGCAGCCGCGGCGGGAGCCTATCTTCACGGACTGGCAGGCGACCTCGCCGCCGAACGCCTCGGAAGGACGTCCATGCTCCCCGGCGACATCATCGACGAGCTGCCCGGCGCATTTATGCGCTGCGGTATCAAATGATCACAACAGCGAAGCGGATTTTTACTGCGCTTCGCTGTTTTTTATGATTGCATTACGCTTGTATTTATGATATACTGATTATTGATCGCATTTATGATAATCAGGAGGAAACGGAAATGTCTGACAAAACTGTTCGCACCCGATACGCGCCCAGCCCCACGGGCTTCATGCACGTCGGAAACCTGCGCACGGCGCTCTATGAGTACCTTGTAGCCAAGTCGCAGGGCGGAAAATTCATTTTGAGGATAGAGGACACCGACCGCGAGCGCTTGGTCGACGGCGCGGTGGACTTCATATACAACACGCTGAAATTAGCCGGACTCAGCCACGACGAGGGTCCGGACGTCGGCGGCGACTTCGGCCCCTATGTCCAGAGCGAGCGCAAGGATATGTATCTGCCCTACGCCGAGCAGCTCATCCGCGAGGGCAAGGCTTACCGCTGCTTCTGCTCAAAGGAGAGGCTCGAGCAGATCCAGAGCGAGACCGTCGGCGGCGGCTATGACCGCCACTGCCGCGACCTGCCGCAGGAGGAGATCGACCGCCTGCTCTCGGAGGGCGTGCCCTACGTCATCCGTCAGAAGATGCCGCTCGAGGGCAGCACCACCTTCTCGGACGCGGTGTTCGGCGAGATCACCGTCGAGAACAGCGAGCTGCAGGATCAGATACTGATCAAGACCGACGGCTACCCCACCTACAACTTCGCCAACGTCATAGACGACCACACGATGGGCATCACCCACGTGGTTCGCGGCAGCGAGTACCTCAGCTCGACCCCGAAGTACAACCTGCTTTACGAGGCGTTCGGCTGGGAGATACCCACCTACATCCACCTGCCGCTCATCATGGGCAAGGATGAGGACGGCAATGTGTCGAAGCTGTCGAAGCGTCACGGCGCGACCGGCTTCTATGACCTGATCGACGACGGCTATCTGCCGCAGGCGATCATCAACTACATAGCCCTGCTCGGCTGGTGTCCCAAGGACAACCGCGAGATCTTCACCCTGTCCGAGCTCGAGCAGGCGTTCTCGATCGACGGCATCAGCAAGTCTCCCTCGGTATTTGACTACGACAAGCTGAGCTGGTTCAACGGCGAGTACATCAAGGCGATGAGCCCCGAGGAGTTCACCGAGGCGGCTATGCCCTATTATAAAAAAGTTTTCGGCGACAAAGAGATGCCGTGGGACAAGCTCGCCGAAATTTTGCAGAAGCGCACCACACAGCTCACCCAGCTTCCCGAGATGCTCGACTTCTTCTCCGAGCTGCCCGAGTACGGCAAGGAGCTGTTTATCAATAAGAAAAGCAAGACCAACCTCGAGAACGCGCCCGTTGTGCTGCGCGAGGCGTATGAAAGGCTGAAGGCGCTGCCCGTCTGGGACAACGCCTCCGTCCACGACTGTCTGATCGACATGGCTGCCGAAAAGGGCTTGAAGAACGGCACCGTGATGTGGCCGGTGAGAATAGCGGCGGCGGGCAAGACCGTCACCCCCGGCGGCGCGGTGGAGATTTTGGACATCCTCGGCAGAGAAGAAGCGCTGTCGAGGCTCGAAAAGGGCTTGGCAAAGTTTGAGGAGTAACTGAAATGAACGACGAGATCAAAAACACGGAAGAGATCGAGGTTTCCTCGGGAAACTTCATCCACACCTTTATTGAGGAGGATATCGCCGAGGGCGGCAGCTTCGAGGGCAAGCGCGTACACACCCGTTTTCCTCCCGAGCCCAACGGCTATCTTCATATCGGCCACGCGAAGGCGGTCTGCATCAACTTCGCCACCGCCGAAAAATTCAACGGCATCTGCAACCTGCGCATGGACGACACCAATCCCACCAAGGAGGACGTCGAGTACGTCGACGCGATCAAGGAGGACATAAAGTGGCTCGGCTTTGACTGGGGCGACCGCTTTTTCTACGCGAGCGAGTATTTTGAGCAGATGTACGGCTTTGCGGTCGAGCTCATCAAAAAGGGCTTGGCTTATGTCTGCGAGCTGACTCCCGAGCAGGTGCGCGAGTACCGCGGAGACATCCAGACGCCTGCCAAAAGCCCCTTCCGCGACCGTCCGATCGAGGAGAGCCTCGATTTGTTCGAGCGCATGAGAAACGGCGAGTTCCCCGACGGCAGCATGACGCTGCGCGCGAAGATCGACCTCGCCTCGGGCAACTTCAATATGCGTGACCCGGTGATCTACCGCATCAACCGCCTGCACCACCACCGCACCGGCGACGAGTGGTGCATCTACCCGATGTACGACTTTGCGCATCCGATCGAGGACGCGCTCGAGGGCATCACCCACAGCCTCTGCTCGCTCGAGTTCGAGGCGCACCGTCCGCTCTACGACTGGGTCATCGACAACATCTCCTCGCCCTGCAAGCCGCGCCAGATCGAATTCGCGCGGTTGGGCATCAACAATACCGTTCTGAGCAAGCGCAGGCTGCGCGCTCTTGTCGAGGAGGGTCATGTCAGCGGCTGGGACGATCCGCGCATGCCCACACTCTGCGGTCTGCGCCGCAGGGGCTACACGCCGCGCTCGATCCGCTCGTTCATCGACCAGATCGGCGTGTCCAAGGTCAACTCCATCGTGGAATACAGCTTCCTCGAGCACTGTCTGCGCGACGACCTCAACGAGACCGCCGAGCGCGCGATGTGCGTTCTGAACCCGATTAAGCTCATCATAACCAACTATCCCGAGGACAAGACCGAGGAATTTGAGGTCGAGAACAATCCCAACCGTCCCGAGGACGGCACGCGCACCGTGACCTTCTCGCGCGAGTGCTGGATCGAGGCGGACGACTTCATGGAGGAGCCGATCAAGAAGTACCAGAGGCTCTATCCCGGCAACGAGGTTCGCCTGAAATCCACCTACATCGTCAAGTGCACCGGCTGCAAAAAGGACGAGAACGGCAGCGTCGTCGAGGTCTACGCCGAGTACGACCCCGAGACCCGAGGCGGCAACACGCCCGACGGCAGAAAGGTTCGCGGCACAATCCACTGGGTCGACGCCGCCAACTGCGCCGACGCAGAGGTCAGGCTCTATGACAACCTCTTCACCGTGCCCGACCCCGATGTGGGCGACCGCAACTTCCTCGACTATCTCAACCCCGATTCGCTCAGGGTGCTCACCGGCTGCAAGGCTGAAAAGGGACTCGCGGACGCAGTCGCTCCCAAGAGCTTCCAGTTCATGAGACTCGGCTACTTCTGCGTAGACAACAGGGACAGCTCGCCCGAGCATCTCGTTTTCAACAGGAGCGTATCGCTCAAGGACGGCTTCAGGAAAAAGTAAGAAGATTATTATAATGAAAACTGTACTGATCACAGGCGGCTCGGGCGGAATCGGCGCCGCGCTCGCCGTAGGCTTCGCTCAGGCTGGCTTCGACGTGGCGTTAAATTACCGCACCAAGCGTGAAAAGGCGGAGAACACCGCCAAAATACTGACCGAGAGCTACGGCGTTCGGGCATTCGCCGTCGGAGCGGATGTTTCGGACAGAGCGTCGGTCTCCGAGATGTTCGGCGAGGTCGCAGAGCGCTTCGGAAGACTCGACGTCCTGATAAACAACGCCGGTATCGCTCAGCAAAAGCTGTTCACCGACATCACCGAGGAGGACTGGCGCGCAATGCTCGGCGCAAGCCTCGACGGAGCCTTCTACTGCTCTCAGGAAGCGCTCAGGCTCTTTATGCTGCCCGAGCACAGGGGAGTTATCCTCAACATCAGCTCCATGTGGGGTCAGGTCGGCGCGTCCTGCGAGGTGCATTACAGCGCGGCAAAGGCGGGTCTGATCGGCATGACCAAGGCGCTCGCCAAGGAGGTCGGGCTCTCGGGAGTCAGGGTAAACTGCATCGCCCCGGGAATGGTGATGACCGACATGATGAAGGATTTCGACGCAGAAACGGTCGAGGAGCTAAAGCAGGAAACTCCGCTGAACGCCCTCGGCTCGCCGAAGAATATCGCCGACGCTGCGGTTTTCCTCTGCTCGGACAGAGCAAAGTTCATCACGGGACAGATACTCGGCGTCAACGGCGGCTTTGTGATCTGATACCCGATTATTTAAAAACCAAAACGGACGACAGAAATGCCGTCCGTTTTTTCATATCCGATTCTTAAGCAGTATCATTATCCTTCGGCTTCTTCTTCCTGCGGAGGATCCGCACAACGATCACGACCGTCGCCGCCGCGAGCATCAAGCCTGCGCCCGCGAAAATGACGGTCAGCACTCGCTTGCCGCCGACATCCTCGCCGGCTTCATTGATAAGTCCGCCGCTTTTTCTCTGTGTCGGCTCGACGGACTCCGGCTCGGTCTGACTTTTAGCGGCAGACGCCATCGGGCTGCCGGTAGTCGGAGCTGTTTCCTTAACGCGCGAGCTGCCGCCATGCGCCGAGCTCTGAGAGCCGCCCGTCACTCTGACCGCTCCTGCGGTGCAGGAGCCGACCGAAACGGGTTCGGGCGTAAAATCGACGCTGTCCTCTACCGTATAGGAAAACCGCGCGTCGCCCTCGGCTGCAGCCTTGAAGCAGAGCGTGAAGATCACGCCGTCGGAATTGCCGCCGTCGCAGAGCCAGCTTACGCACAGGCTGCCTCTTTGAGCGTTGACCTCGAGCTTATTATCGCTTTTGCAGCTTCGGTACTCCAGCACCTCCGGGTCATAGCTGATGTGAAACACCGCCGCGGCGAGGCAGCCCGACGAGGAAGCGCTCATATCTATACTTATCAGTCTGCCGACCCTTTCGGAAGCGCCGGACGAAGAAAAACCGACCTCAGACGCGCAGTTCGCCGTAAGCGCCGAGGCAAATATGATGAGCGCGGACAACAGCGCGCCCAAAAAAATTGTGACGATCCGTTTCATGGCAAATCCCAGTACATCATCAAAACGAAAAGCGGCTGTCGACCGACAACCGCTTTTAACATTCGGAAAGCGAAATTACTTAAGCTCAACCTCAGCGCCTGCAGCCTCAAGCTTCTCCTTGATAGCCTCAGCGTCTTCCTTGGAAGCCTGCTCCTTAACGGGCTTGGGAGCGCCGTCAACGAGAGCCTTAGCCTCTTTAAGTCCGAGACCGGTGATCTCACGAACAACCTTGATAACGCCGATCTTCTGAGCGCCTGCGCTCTTCAGGATTACATCAAACTCAGTCTGCTCAGCCTCGGCAGCAGCAGCGCCCTCTGCGGGACCTGCAACAGCAACGGCAGCAGCGGCGGATACGCCGAATTCATCCTCAACAGCGTGAACAAGCTCGGAGAGCTCGAGAACGGTGAGGCCCTTTAATTCTTCAATAATAGCAGTAATTTTCTCAGATGCCATTTTTATTAACCTCCAATAATTAAGATGATTTTGAAATTAGTGCGGATTATTCAGCCGCGGGAGCTTCCTCTGCGGGAGCTTCTTCCGCTGCGGGCGCAGCCTCTGCAGCGACCTTGTTCAGGCAGGCTTCAACGCCGCCCTCGTCTACGATACCCTGTACCGCGCGGGCAAATGCCGCGATGGGCGCCTGGAATGCGCCGAGTACATTGGCAAGAAGTACTTCTCTGGTGGGCAGCTTGGACAGGGAAATGATGGTATCCATGTCGATGACCGCGCCGTCAAGATAGCCTGACTTCACCTGGAAGTTTTCGTGATCCTTGGCGTACTTGCAAAGGATCCTGGCTGCGGCAGCATACTCGCTGTCGCTGGTTGCAAGAGCAGTTGTACCCTCAAGAACGGGCTTGAGGTCCTCAAGACCTGCTTCGTCGCATGCACGGGAAAGAAGGGTGTTCTTTACGACCGTGTACTTAACGTTGTTTTCACGCAGCTCTTTTCTGAGCTTGGTGTCATCCTCGGTGTTGATGCCCTTGTAGCTGACAACAACGCCGGTGATCGAGCTCTTGAGTCTTTCGGAAAGCTCCGCAACGATCGCCTTTTTTTGCTCTAAAACGCTTTGACTTGGCAAAAGTTTCACCTCCGAAAAAATGTTTTTCGCAGTTCAAAAAAACGCCGCCCGAGTGTTCCTCGGACGGCAGCAAAATACAATCAATACAATTGCATCTTCCTCGGCAGGCGGTTTCCCTTTACGCTTTCGCACCTGCTGTCTTTAGAACAGCATTTATATTTTCAACGCTTTCGCGTCAAAAACCTATTTTATTTGTCCCTCAGCTTATACGCTGAACTTGGTGGGATTCAGACGAACGCTGGGTCCCATTGTCGAGGTAACCGCTACGGAGCGGACATACTGTCCCTTTGCCGCGGCGGGCTTAGCCTTGACGATAGCATCCATCAGGGTGTCAAGGTTCTCGGCGAGCTTGTCAACGCCGAAGCTTACCTTGCCGATGGGGCAGTGGATGATGTTGGTCTTGTCGAGACGGTACTCGATCTTACCTGCCTTGGCTTCCTTGATAGCCTTGGCGATATCGGGGGTAACGGTACCCGCCTTGGGGTTAGGCATCAAGCCTCTCGGACCGAGGATACGGCCCAGACGACCTACCAGACCCATGCAGTCGGGTGTGGTGATGAGTACGTCGAAGTCCATCCAGTTCTCCTGCTGGATCTTCGCGGTCATGTCCTCAGCGCCTACGTAATCGGCGCCCGCCTCTCTTGCAAGCTCCTCGTTGGGTCCCTTGCAGATAGCTAAAACGCGGACGTTCTTACCGGTACCGTTGGGAAGCACGACAGCGCCTCTGACCTGCTGGTCAGCGTGACGTCCGTCAACGCCGAGCTTTACGTGAAGCTCAACTGTCTCGTCAAACTTGGCGACGGCAGTCTTGATGACGGTGTCGAGCGCGTCGTTAATATCATATAATTTGGTTCTGTCAACGAGCTTTGCAGCGTCGACATATTTCTTACCGTGTTTCATCAGTTTTCCTCCATGCTTAGGTGGTCAAGCGGAATGACTTCCTCCCACCCGGATTGTTAATCAACTACTGTAATACCCATGCTTCTCGCGGTACCCGCGACCATGCTGATAGCAGCTTCCAGAGAGCCTGCGTTGAGGTCGGGCATCTTCTGCTCGGCGATCTTGGAAAGCTGTTCTCTGGTGATCTTTGCGACCTTGGTCTTGTTGGGCACGCCGGAACCGCTCTCGATGCCGCAAGCCTTCTTCAGCAGGACTGCCGCAGGCGGAGTCTTGGTGATAAAGGTGAACGTACGGTCGGAATAAACGGTGATTACAACAGGAATGATCAGACCGATGTCATTTTTGGTGCGCTCGTTGAAGTCCTTAGTGAACGCAACAATGTTTACGCCGTGCTGGCCGAGTGCGGGGCCGACAGGCGGAGCCGGAGTAGCTTTTCCGGCAGGAATCTGCAGCTTAATTAAGCCTACAACCTTTTGAGCCATTGTGTTTAACCTCCAAAATTCGTGGTAAATTGCGGAACGCCGCTGTGTAGGGTTTCCTCCCACAGGGAACAAGGTTCCCAATTTCAAGCCGATATACGGCTGAATACCTTGTTAATCTTCAAGAGCTTCCGCCTGACCGAGCTCAAGCTCAACAGGCGTTTCGCGTCCGAACATCGAAACAACGACGCGAACGTAGTTTTTGTCGGTATCAAGCTCTTCTACAACACCGACGAAGTCCTCAAGCGGACCGTCAATTATTCTTACCGAGTCGCCGACGGCATAGGAAACCTTCACTACGCGCTGCTCGACGCCCATGCGGTAAACCTCCGCGTCGGTAAGCGGCACGGGCTTTGATCCCGGTCCGACAAAGCCCGTGCAGCCGCGGATATTGCGGACCACATACCAGGTTTCATCGGTATAGACCATCTTTACGAAAACATAGCCCGGGAAGAGCTTGTGCTCAACCTCCTTGACCTTGTCGCCCACGGTCTCGGTGACGATCTCGGTGGGAACCTTTACATCGATTATCATGTGCTGTAAATTGCGGTTCTCGGCGGTGGTCATCAGGTCGTTGGCAACCTTGTTTTCATAGCCCGAATAGGTATGGATAACATACCATTTTGCTTCATAATCAGGCATTACAGTCTTCCTTTCGTAAAGTCAGATAGCTTTGCGTTGCTTATGCAGCGGTACCTGTACCCATAAAGAGTCCCAGCAGCTTGAACAAGCCGGTATCGAGTCCGAAAATAAACAGACCCATGATGATGATAACGACAAGTACAATACCGAAATTCTTGGTTGTCTGCGCGGGTGAGGTCCAAGTGATCTTCTTGATTTCACTCTTGCAGGAAAGCAGGTACTTCCAAACCCTCTTGAATACGTTGGGCTTGGTGTTCTTGGTGCTCTTCTTTGCGAGCGCCTTTTTGTCGGAGGCCTTCGCCTCAGCCTTTTTCTCAGCCATAGCGTCCTCCTTACTTCGTTTCCTTGTGAAGAGTGTGTTTCTTGCAGAAGCGGCAGTACTTGTTCATCTGAAGTCTGTCGGGACTGTTTTTCTTGTTCTTCATTGTGTTGTAGTTG
>CACWKB010000026.1:20746-37485 GCA_902761375.1 uncultured Ruminococcus sp.
CAATGTGATTTTAACTCTCATAACGGCACCTCCCGGTTATTCGGAATATTTTTAGCCTCCCTCAGCAGGGCACAAAAATAAAGCCCCTTTCAGAGGTAGTAACATTTTATCACAATCCGCAAATTAAGTCAACCCTTTTTTTTAAGAATCTCTGAGAAAGGATTTGTTTTTTATAAGAGTTCTGCCGCTGTCATACTCTCCATCTGACTCCGACGTTGTTCCTATCATGCGTTTTATTAGGCTTCGCCTTCATAAATGCCGCTGTCTTGCACTCCTTACGACTCCGACGCTGTTCCTATCATGCGTTTTATCAGGCTTCGCCTTCATAAAATAGCTTTGCTGCTGTCTTGCTCTCCATCTGACTCCGACGCTGTTCCTATCCTACGTTTTATCAGGCTTCGCTTTCATTCTTTTTTAAACTCTCGGTGCTTGCGATCGACTTGGTCTTTTTCTTGGGCTTTTCGGGCTTGACCTCCTTGCACTTATACTTTCTGCCCGCCTTTGCCGCCTTCTGCAGATCGACGTCAAAATACTCCGCAAGGCTGTTGAACTCGGGATCGTCGAGCGCATTGAGCAGCACCATCGTGATTATCGCGCGGGTGTCGACGTCGCCGTTGCCGTACTGGGTATCGAACAGCTTGCCGAGCTTTTCGAGCTCCTTGCCGTTTGCGCGCTTGACATACTCGCACAGCTTGGGCGCGATGTGCTCCTTCGCAAAGGTCGCGCCGCGGAAGGGATTGTAGCAATCCTCCTCCATGCAGATCTCGTCGCGCAGCTCGGGGAACAGGGGAACAAAACGCTTTGCAAGGAACTTGGGATCGGCGTTGCCGTCGTCCGACTTCTTCTTTTTCTGCTTCATCTGCTTTGAGCGCTTGATCGCTACAGAGCCGGAAACGCCCTCTATAAAATCATTCGCGATGCTCTCAGCGTCCTTTTTTTCACACACGACGTCGTCATAAAGCCATGTTGCGAGGGTCTTCCAGTCATTATCGGGACCCTCCTCGGTCATTCCGCAGGTGCGCAGCACCATCTGCTGCCTATCCTTTATATACACCACCGCATACGCGACGTTTTCGCTCGTGATCAGCGAAACCAGCTCGTTTTCTGTATCTGCCGCCACCTTCTGACGGGTATATCCGTTCTTTTCAAGCTCCTCGGCGACCTTGCCGACGATCAATTCAAACGCCTTACTATATTCCAAAGCCAAAGTTATCTTCCTCTCATTTTATCTTTTCCTCTTATTATACAGTCAAACCCCACATAATGCAAGCTTTTTTTAAATATAGCGCCCGAAACAATGCTTTTTAAATATAGCACCCGAAACAATGCTGCTCCTATCCGACGTTTGAGCATTCTATCACGTTTGCATCCTTTCCGACGTTTGGAAACGCACACGGAAAACATGGGATTTTAAATCTGTACTGCTCCGGAAAAAAGTAGGGGCGGACCCATGTGTCCGCCCTCACGCCGTGTATTCCTGTCTTTCCGTTTTTAAATAACAATATTCCTTCCCGTCAAGGGCGGACGCGCCGATCCGCCCCTGCAATCGTATCGATCTTATTGACATCGCTTCTCGCCGTGCTTGGATTTAGAAATAAACTACCTCTCCGATATGTGAATCGGTATGCAAGCCCGCGGCATAGCGCTGGATCTGGGTCGCGTCGACCACGTCGATTTTGCCGTCGCCGTTTACGTCGGCAGCCTCTCTGATGAAGTCCTCGTTTTCGATTCCCGCCGCGAACTTCTGGATCGCGGTGGCGTCCACGACGTTGATATCACCGTCGCCGTTGACGTCGCCGATCACCGCTTGCGCTTGCGGCTCGCCGTCGCGCCTTGCGATAAAGTGCACGGGATAGGCGGGCATTTTGAAATAATGCATACCGTAATGCTCCGCGTCGGCTTCATCGTTGTTGACGAGCACCTCAACGGAATCGAGCTCCTCCTGAGGAACATCCCACGGAGAGCATACGTGCCAGCCGAGGAAGCTTTCGCCGAGCTTGTCGTAATCGACGCCGACCTCCTCCAAATAGAAATCAACGCCTGCTTCTTCGCCCCAACCGCCGATAACGCTGTCCTCTTCTCCGTTTTTGAGGTCAAACACCGCCTCAAAATACTCCTTGCCGATGATCTCGCCGCCGTTCTTGATGATCTCGGAATCGGAATAGAAGATCTCGGATGTGACCGTGAGGTTGTGTCCGTCGAGGTCGAGGACTCCCACAGCAACTACCCTTGCGCATTTAAAATCATCGGTGAGCTTCATGCGCGAGCCCATTTCCTGACCCACTACGCTTATCCGATCAAGCGCGCTGATATCGCCGTGAAGCATGGCTTCGGAATGGTCTCCGATCACCACGCGCATCCTGTTTAAGGGATAAGCGCTGTCCTCATACACCGTAGGCACTCCGAGCCAGATGATGTCGCCGGTCGGATTTATAGCCGCAAGCTCGGACTCGCCGCTGATAAGCGGAACGCCGTTGAGCACCAGGGTGCCGCCCTTGGGACATTCGGGACCCGCAGCGCCCTCGGACTCGGAGACGATCCTGCCGTCGCGGTCCATCATAAGCTTGCTTTCGTAGTCGTCCACAGTCATGGTATTGCCGTTTTCAAGCAGCAGGTCGCAGTTCCAGATCCAGAGCCTTGTGTTCAGGGTAAAGCTCCTGTTCACGCGGACAAGCTCGCCCGGCATTCTCGGGCGCAGGAAAACGCCCTCGACGCGCTCGTCGGAATTGAGCGCATACAGCTCGTCAAAGGTGCGGCAGCGGATAAAGATATCCGCGTCGAAAAGATCGGTCAGCTCGGCGCTGACCCCGGGCAGATCGGCGGGATGCTCCGCGTCCATATCGTACAAAACCACCTTGCCGCTGTCGCTGCCCGTGATCTTGCTGTCTGAGGACAGCGTCACGCGCGCAGGCTCGTCGCCGACCGCGCCGATCGCGCCGATATGGAGCTTGCCGTCGAGCTTGACCTCGCCGTGGTTTTCAAGACCCTCGCCCCAGTTCGCCCACATCTCGGAGTTTTTGCCGATGTTGATGACGCCGTTGTTGACGACCGAGCAGTCGCAGGGGTCGAGCACCGCGCCCTCGGCGACATTGAGGGTGCCGTTGTTGACGAGCCTAAAGGTTTTGTCCTCAAACACGACCTCACCGGCGACCGTTACCTCGGCGCCCTCGGGGATCGTCACGACTCCGTCCTTCTCATTAAACGCGTCGAGAAAATCGTAAGCGTTCTCGACCGTCACGGAAGCCGGCTCGGCGCTCACGGAGAACACGCATACCGGCAGTGCAAGACAGAGTGCGAGAACGACGCTCACAAGCTTTTTCTTCATTTAAAAACCTCCTTATTAAGCTTTATTGTTACGCTTTTTTCGCGCTTCTTCCGATTTGTCGGAAATCTTGACCCTTATCATATCCGCGACCTTCACAAACAGCACGGTAAGACCCGCGCCGGCAGCAACTATTATGAGCAGCGCCCAGTAGCCGAGATTGCCGAACAGCCACATCTTTACCCTGCCGAACAATCCAAGCTTCAGGGGCAGACGTTCATCTGTCTTTAACAGAACCTTATCCGGAAGGATCTTTGAATCTCCTGTTTTTGAGCTTGTCTCATCGGGCAGCTCCCGATCAAGAGAGGTGTCGCCGTTGATATTCTTTGCGAGAAGCTGCCACTCCTCCCCGTTAAGACGGATAACGATATAGTTTTCGAGGCTTCCGGGCTTCGAGCCGTCGGCGGACATCGTTTCAAAATCCGTGAGCTCCGGGAAACGCTCCGTTAAAAGAGTACCGTTCCTTTGATTCATCTCATCTGTCGCATAGCAGGCGCAAAGTGAAAAGCAGAGCAAAAGGATCAGCAAGATAAAGAAAAACGCTTTAAGTGTTTTTTTTCATAAAGCTCACCGTCAAAATATGGAATATTGCACAAAAAAGTTTCTTGCTTGCTTTCAGTATAAACGAAACCCGACTGAATGTCAAGAAAAACAGGGAGCGGCAAGATGCCGTTCCCTGAGGATAGGATCACATTGTTTCGGGGCAGTTGATGTTGAACATCGTCAGAACGTTTCTGATCACCGCGCGGACGCAGGAGCACAGCGCGAGCCTCGCCTGCATGAGTCCCTCGTCCTCGCCCTTTACGCGGCAGGCGTTGTAGAACTTGTGGAAGAGGGTGGCGAGCTTGGTGACGTAGCGCGTGATCTTGGTGGGGTCGTAATCCCTTGCCGCGCTGACGATCTCGCCCGTATAGAGCGCAAGGTGGCGTATGAGCTCGCGCTCCTCGGGCGAAGCGAGAAGGGCAAGCTCCTCCGCCGTGCATTCACGCAGGGTGATGCCGTCGGCGGCGAGCGCCTTGAAGATGCTGCAGATGCGGGCATGGGCGTACTGGACGTAGTACACCGGGTTCTGGTTGTCCTGAGCCACAGCCATATCGAGGTCGAAATCCATCTGGGTGTTCGCTTCCCTTGTGTTGAACAGGAAGCGCGCGCTGTCGACCGGGACCTCCTCGAGCAGGTCGCGGAGCTGGATCGCCTTGCCGGTGCGCTTGCTCATTTTGACGACCTCGCCGTCCTTGACGAGCTTGACGAGCTGCATCAGCACGACGTTGAGCCGGTCTCCGTCATAGCCTACGGCGTCCATCGCGCCCTTCATGCGCATCACGTGGCCGTGGTGATCCGCGCCCCAGATGTCGATCAGGGTGGTGAAGCCGCGGTCGAACTTGTTCTTGTGATACGCGATGTCGGCGGCAAAATAGGTCGGATTGCCGTTTTGACGGATCAGCACGTCGTCCTTGAGCTCGAGGTTATCTATATATTTCTGAGTTTTGCCCTCGGCGAGGAGCTTTTTGGTCAAAACCTCCCTGTTCTTATACCAAACCGCGCCGTCCTGCTCATAGGTCAGACCCTTTTCGGTCAGGGTATCGACGACCGCCTTGACCGCGCCGCTCTTGTGGAGCTCGCTCTCGAAGAACCACTTGTCGTAGGTGATCTTGTAGGTCGCCATATCGCGCTGCATTTTCTCGATGTTTTTGGGCAGGGCGTAGTCGACGAGCGCTTTTTTGCGAGTCTCGGAGTCCGCTTCGACCAGGCTGTCGCCGTACAGGTCGGCGTACTCACGGGCAAGCTCGGTGATGTCCGCGCCCTGATAGCCGTCCTCGGGGAAAACGATCTCGTCGCCCTTGTAGATCTGCAGATAACGCGCCTCGAGCGAGCAGCCGAACTTCTCGATCTGGTTGCCCGCGTCGTTCACGTAAAACTCGCGGTACGCGCTGTAGCCCGCCTTGTCGAGCACAGCCGCGAGGCAGTCGCCGAGAGCGCCGCCGCGCGCGTTGCCCATGTGCATGGGACCCGTGGGATTCGCCGAGACGAACTCCACCATGACCTGCTCTCCCCTGCCGTAATCCGACGAGCCGTAGCCCTCGGGGTCGCCGAGGATGTCCCCGATGACCTCCGAATAGAAGTCGGGGCTGAGGAAGAAGTTGATGAAGCCGGGACCCGCGGTCTCAAAGCGCTCGCAGAGCGTGCCCTCGAGGCTGAGCCTCTCGGTTATCGCCTGAGCGATCTTAAACGGCGGCATACGGAACGCCCTCGCGCCCGCCATAGCCGCGTTGGTCGCAAAATCGCCGTGGCTGTTGTCGGCGGGGATCTCGATGATGAATTCCGGCAGCTCCGCCTCGGGAAGCGCTCCGTCGGCGACCGCCTTCTTTACAGCCTCGGTAACGGCTGCCTTGAGCTGTTCTGTTGCCTTTGCGTAAATATCCATATGTTTAACCTCAGTTCTTTTCTTCTACTGTGATGAAAAATCGGTTCTCGCTGACAAGGTCGGTATTGAAATCCAGCGTGTAGCTGACCTCGAGGGTGCCGCCGCGCTCGGTGAGCCGGTTCTGCAGGGTGCGCGTGAACACGCCGATCATCAGGTCGCCCATCGCGGTCTGGTAGAGGCACTGGTGCCTTCTGCCCTTTTCGAGCATCAGGCGCGAGCCCATGGGACCCCTGCGGATGATCGTGACCATGTGCGGCTCGACCTTGATCAGGTTGTCAAAATGCTCGTTGGGATCCTGATCGTCATACTCCTTGTAGCCGATGAAAAATCTGTCCTTTTTCTTCATAAAATTGCCCTCGGTTATCACCTCGACGCGGTCGGTCTCGCCGTCCAGCGTCTGCTCGCCGAGTATTGATATCATATAATTATTCTTCTCCATTGCGCCTCACTTCCCTGCCGTATCCTTTTGCGGCTCTCAGTATGCCTCTATATCGATCTGGGTGACGGTATGCTCCATATCCCTTCCGAGGAAAAGCCCCGCCACGCTCTCGAAGCCCTCGGGGGTATCGCTTACATAAAACGACGGGCTCTGAGTCTCAGTGCTGTCGCTGAGCAGGCCGCGCTCTCTCAGCACCTTAGCCGCGTAAAGCGCGGTCTCGTAGCCCGAATCGACCAGCGTCACGCCCTCGCCCATATAGTCGGAGATCGCCTCTCTGAGCAGAGGGAAATGGGTGCAGCCCAAAATCACGGTATCGACGCCGTTTTCCTTGAGCTGCGCCATGTAGCGGCGCACCACAAGACGGGTTATCTGGTCGTCGCGGTGGATTATCCCGTTCTCGACGAGGGACACGAACAGCGGACACGCCTGCTCAAACACCTGAGCCTCGGGCATGAGCCTTTGAATGCGCAGCTTGTAGCTGTGGCTGCCGACGGTCGCGGCGGTGCCGATCACGCCGATCCTGCCGTTTTTCGTGACCCTGACGGCGGTATAGGCGGTGGGGTTGACCACTCCGGTATAGGGAACGGGAAGGCTGCTCTCGAGCAGCTCGCCCGCCACGGAGCTGACCGTGCCGCAGGCGGCGACTACCATCTTGACGCCGTGCCTCATCAGAAAGGCGGCGTCCTGAGTCGCGTATTTTTTGATCGTTTCGCGGCTTCGGGTGCCGTAGGGCACTCTGCCCGTATCACCGAAATACACGATCTTCTCGTTGGGCAGCAGGCGCATAAATTCCTTGACCGCGCTCAGACCTCCCAAGCCGGAGTCAAACACGCCGATGGCGTTCTGCGACGACATAGCAACTCTCCCTTTTCGTTCAGGGAATTCCCGGAGGTTCCCTTTACATAGTTTCACTTCTATAATATATCACAATCGTCGGCTTGTTGCAAGTCAAAAATACTCTGCCGCCGTCAAAGGATTTGGTATAATATGAAAAACCGCGCAAATAATAAAACCACCTCGAAAAACAAAGGTGGTTTTTAAATGAACAAAGGCAACAAGGGCTTTGCGTTCCCGATGGAGCTGCCGCCCCGCGAGGAGCGGTACGACGCCCCGATACTCGACGAGCAGGCGGATCCGGAGCTTATGGACCTGAGCAAGAGACATCACAGCGGCGTACACATCGACCGCATAACCTCGGTCACGCCGCAGGATCCACAAACAACTGGTATGGGATCGCGATCCACTCTCTGACCGCAAAGGTCGGAAGGTAGAGCCACGAGGTGTTCGCGCTCACGGCGCCCATGCCCTCGTCTATCCCGAGCTGATGCGCAATGATCCGCGCGCGAAGCTGATGGAAGCCGTCGGACACGACGGCAAGCCGCGGGTCAAGCCCGTTTTCGTCTATGATCTCCTTGGAGAAGGTCAGGTTTTCGACTGTGTCAGAGGATCTGTCCTCCTTGTACAGGCGATATCCGTCGCCCTTTTCCAGGGTGATCGCATCGTACATACACTCAGCCTCGCTGATGAGCTCTCCGGAGCCCATGCCGCCCGAGAGTATCATCGGCGCTTCGGGGTTTTTTTCGAGGAAGTCTTCGGCGGCGTCGATCCGCCTTCTGAGCATCGCCGAGGGCTTGCCGGAGGGATTGACCTGAGTCCCGAGCACCACGGCAGTCGCGCCCTCGGCGGGCGGCTGCACCGCGGCGATCACCATGGCGGTCGTCACGACCGCGCCGTAGACGGCGAAGACTATGAAGCAGGCGTTGACAAATCGGCGCAAAAACCGCGTGAGCGCAAATCTGTTCGTCAGCCTTTTTATCCCTCTGTGGAGGGGCTTGAACGCGACGCAGATCGCCCATGCGCAGAGCAGCGTGCCCGCGATATTGCCGTAGTTGATCATGTTTGAGGTCATGGGCATCAAAAACAGCGCAAGAAAAACCATGGCGGCGGCAATGACCAAAGCCCGTATTATGAACGAGATAGTCCTCTTTATATTTCTTTTCACGGCATACACCGTCCTTTGAGTATTATTGTTATTATTGTAACATCACGCACAGGAAAAGTCAAACTCTTTGCCCCTGAAAAAACACAAAAACCTATTGACAACAGCAGTAAAATCCTGTATTATAGCATTGAGTAATGTAGTAATTAAATCAACACAATATGAATCTTTACCGAATATGTCTTTTAGGAGTGATACATATGAAATGTCCGAACTGCGGCTTTGACGCCCAAAACGCGGCGGCCTGTCCCGTCTGCGGTATCCGGCTCGCTCCCGAGCAGCCCGCACAGCCTCAGCCTCCGCAGCAGAATCCTTATGCGCAGCAAAACCCATATGCGCAGCAAAATCCCTACGCGCAGCAGAATCCTTATGCTCAGCAGCCGGTTCAGCAAACAAGGTATGATGTGCCGCCCGTTGATATCGGACAGAACCCGTACATACAGCAGCCCGTAATGCAGCAGCCCATGCCTCAACAGCCGGTCATGCCTAAGCCGCCCGTAATGCAGCAGCCTGCCGCCGAAGAAGCCTCCGCGCCCAAAAAGAGCGGCAACAAGGGTCTGCTCGCGCTCGGTATCGTCGTGGCGGTCGTAGTACTGACGGGTATCACCATAGCGGTATTCTCCGCGATCTTCATGAACAGCAGCATATTCACCGCGATGAGCGAAGGCTACGCCGAGGAGAGCTCATCTGCCGAGGATATTTACGACGATTCCGACAGCGATTACATTCCGTCGATCGAGGAACAGCTCTCAAAAGCCACCGAGGTCGGCGAGCCGCTCGAGCTCAAGTTCTGCACAGTCACCCTCGACAGCGTGACGGTCGACAGTGACGGATCCAAGCCCGGCTCCGATAAATGCCACTACCGCGCGTCCTTCACCGTGAAGAACACCGACGCTTCGTCTCACAGCTTCAGCATCGATCCCTATGCCGTATACGGGTCTGACGCGGATTATGAGGACAGCTTCAGCTTCCTCTACGCCGAGAGCAGCTCAGAGGATGACTCCCAGTTCTTCCGCCTGAAAAAAGGCGAGACCGCCACGGTCGACGTTGTATTCAGCGGCCCCAAGGATTACGGCAAGGGCTATATCGCTCTTCAGGATCAGATCGACTACGAAACGGACGACTATACCTATTTCTTCGTCGTCGATTTCAAAAATGCTCAGTCTGCCGACGAGACTCAGCCCACGGACGAAACTCAGCCCACCGAAGAGACCCAACCGACCTCGTAAGGGGCTTTGCGCAGCCGCGTAAAAATCAAAAGGAGCGTAACCAATGAAAAAACAAGCAATGATCGCCGCCTGCGTCTGCGGCATGATACTGTCGCTCGCCGCCTGCAAGGGGGACGATCAACCATCCGGCAGTTCAGACACCGGCTCGGTCGAGATCACCCTGCCGGACGCCACCGCCTCCGACTACTCGGGCAATATCGGCTCGGCAAAGGAAGTCGGCGAAACCTATACCGCTAACGACATCAGCGCGACCCTCAAGGATATCACCTCGGCGGACGCCTCCGACGAGAACGGCAGCCGCGCCCTGTATTCCTTCCGCCTCGAGATAAAAAACGACTCGCACAGCAAACAATATATGGCGATCGACGCGCCCGAGCTCTACAACCACAGCGCTCAGCCGCTCACCCGAGGCGACTCGGGCTTCTCATACGCCGACAATTCCGATGTTTACTATTCGTCCGACTTCGAACTTGAGGCGGGCGAGGCTAAGGAGTTTGTTTTCAGCTTCTACGGACCCCTCGATTACGGAGAGGCGTACATCGGCTTCCGCATCTACGGCGACGGCACGACCTCCGGCACCGCGGGCATGATGCACTATCCCACGTTCGCCGAGCCGTTCTACCGCGTTGCGCTGAACGTCTGAGCAGGGAGCGACTGAGCATGGAGAACAGGGTCTGCCGCAACTGCGGCTTCGCGTTTGACGAGGGCGACCTCTGCCCCATCTGCGGAGCTGAATTTGAACAGTCCGACGAGGCGAGGGCAACTCCCGAGAGCGCCGATGAACCCGATCAAAGCCCCGAAGAACCTGCCAAGCCCCCGAAAAAAAGCAAAAAGCCGCTCTTGTTGAGAACGGCTGTGATACTCTGCGCTGTCGTCTGCGCGGTAATGATCGCCTGCACCGCAACGCTCACGATTTTCATCAACCGCATGAAAAACGAGCTCAGATCCGAGGTGTTGGTGTCCGCGAGCAATATCAACAGCAATTTGGTCGACAACGGCTGGGTAGCCTACGATTACGACGATACTCCGAACTACTCGCTCGATTTGAGCGAGGAAGCCTCCCAAATATACAAATACGGCTCTGTTTCCATTGATAAGGTCACAACAAAGCTCATAGACGAGGAAAGCAACGTGGCAAAGCTGAGCTTCACGTTCATTCTCGCAAACACCTCCGAGGATGAGATCACGCTGAACAACGCGGGCTTCTCGGTTTTCCCGATGTACGCCTACATATCGAGCTACACTCCCTATTCCTACAGCAGCTACGTCATCGTTGCCTTCGACTTCGGCGAGGACGGTCATACTCTGACGCTCAAGCCCGGCGAGAAAAAAACAGTGAGCTTTGTAGTCGCAGGAGGCTCACCCGAGGGCGATATCGGAAAAACCGTGAATATCTCGTGGACGCTTTCGGGCAACGTCAGCGGTGATACGCTTTTCACGCTTGATGTCCACGGCTTTGTCGAAACAGGTTTTGAATAACATTTATGGGGCGATCCGCAGCGGACCGCCCCATTTTTCATTTTTTGGTCTTTTTATTAGGTCTTTTTTATCGGAAGCCCGATCCCCGCGGGAGCGTGCAGTCCGGCAAGCCAGCTCTGGATCGCGGTAGCGTCGGTGACGTCGACTCTGCCGTCGCCGTTGGCGTCCGCCGCCTCCTCGCTGAACTCGCCCGTATCATAGCCTACCGCATGGCGCTGGATCGCGGTAGCGTCCACGATATCGACGATGCCGTCGCAGTTCGCGTCGCCGAGCAGCTTTTCCTCCTCGGCCGGAGGGAGCCCGGGATCCGTGACATGAACATTGTAGGTGAGCTCGCTGTCCGTGGCGTAGGGACAGGCTACGGTCAGGGTCTGCCAGCCCTCGGTATTGCCGTCGAAGCCGCTGACCATGTCGGGCGTCACGGGGATATCCTCCTTGGTGCCGTCAGTCCACCAGAGTGAGATGTAGAGATTCGCTGTGTCAAGCTCATCGCCGAGCTCGTAATAGTGCTTTATCTGCTCCTCGCTGAGGGCGACGTCGAGGGTCGCGCCGGAGACCTCGTAGATATTGATAGTATCCATTGAAAGCGCCTCGCCGTATGCGCCCTCGCCCGAATAATCAGCCCAGACATAGCGGTTCGTCGTGGTGAGGGCGGGTATCTCGAGCGTATAGAGCCCGTTTTCGACCGTAGCGTTATAGCTGACCGCGCCCTCGTCGTCGGGACCGCCGCTGCTGAAGGTGATCGTCACGGTGCCGCCGAGGTCAAGCGCCTCACCGTTATCGGTGATCTCGCCGCTCACGGTTAATGGCTTGCCCAAATAGCCCTTACTGTCGGAGAAATCAATGCTCACGGTCGGGCTCTTTTTCATCTGATAGTTCGGATAAACCGAAACATGGTGAGCGGGCATAACGAAGGTGTTGCCGTCAAATACAACGTCGTTTTCAAGAGCGCTCCAGCCGGCAACGTACATCCACTCGGGAGCGGGCTCCGCGGTAAGGGTGACTACCGTGCCTGCAGCCGCCCTGTTGGGCTCTGCGGTGCAGTCGGCTCCGGTGTTGACGGTGTAGATAGTTGTCCAGATCGGTCTGTAGACCGTGAGGTTGCCGGTGTAGTAGGTGGGCGCGCTCCAGCCTGCGAACTCGTAAGAGCCGGTCAGGTCGGCTTCCTTGGTGGGTATCTTGTCGGTGGTGGGCTCCTCGGTACCCTCTATATGGGTCTTAAGGTCGAGGATAGAGCCGTCGCCGTCGAGCCATTCAACGGTGCGTACCGGGCCGAAGACAGCCTTGACCTCAACGTCAGCCTCGGGCATTACGAAGCTTCTGCTGCCGTCGACGGGAATATCGACCCTTACCTCGTCCATGCCGACCTCGGGGGTGTAGGTGTACCAAAGCTCAGTCAAGCCAAAGCCCTCGTTCGGGGTCGCGGTCAGAAGCACGGTGATCCCGGGCGCGATGCTTGCTACGTCTGCGCTCAGCGTTCCGTTTTCGGCGGAGCAGGCGACGTTGTATCTGCTTTTCAGGAAGGTGAAGTACGCCGTGACGGGCTCCTCGGGCATAATCATATATTCTACGCCGCGGTCGTTGATATACTCGTATGTATTGCCGGAGGCGCCGACTATCCTTATCCTTCTGTCGGCGAGGTGATCGGCGTCGGGGGTCGTTGCGAAGCCCACAATGTCTTCATGCCTGGCGGCGGTGATGTTTCCCTCTTCTACATAGCTTCTGATCATACTATTCATACGGTTTGCTATGGCGGTGCCGCCGGAGGTGACGATCGAGATATTGTACAGAGTAGTGAATACAACGTTGAGTTCAACGTCATAATCGGGCATCGTGAGGGTATTACCCTCAAAAAGATTTGCTAAACCGCCGTTGGGTAAGTTATAGGTCGCGTAGCCGTCAAAGCGGTAGCCCTCGTCGGCAACAGCATTGGTAAAATGTATCCTATCGCCCGCCTTAGCAACATGGATATCCCGCTCATATCCGTTAAGGTAGAACTTCGCGGTTCCTCTGCCGATATAGCCGCACTCGACGCTGTGGTAGCCGGCGGCGTTGTTGATTTTGAACACCGCGTTTACGCTCACCTCGCCGTTAGGCATGGTGAATCTGTAGATAAAGCCGTCTTCAAAATATCCGACATGCGTTGCCGTGATCGTCTCATTGTTCGTAGTGTCGGTGACGGTTATCGAATCGAGCAGGCAGCCCTCGTTCGGGAAAACGTAGATATCCGTTGTCTTGCCTACCTCACAGAGGGTGCGGTTTTTCGACTCTCTCACCATGCCGTAACGGGTATCATAATTGAAGCTTATGGGCTGAACAACAGCCGCCGACACGCTCATCACGGGGAACGCGGCGAACAGTATGCATATAGTGATTACGATCGATAAAAGCTTACGGGTCAGTTTCAAGGTAATGCCTCCTTATATACAATAATGATCCTTTCGGTTTACTATGATTATATTGTACATGATTCAGACCGATATAGTCAACAACTTTTCGGATTTAACTTGTTTTTATTCAGATAGGACTTGTAATTCCGATAATACATGATATAATTATAAAAAACTGATAAGGATGTTGACAGTGAACCAACAGGCAGTTTCCGAGCTCTCCGCACAGCTCATAATCCGCTACTACGAAAACGATTATATGCCCTTTCTGCTGCACATGGACGACGACGCGCTGTGGTACGGTCCCGCCGAGGGACAGTTCCTGCACGGCAGAGAGGCGATGATAAACGCCTGGAACGCCGAGGAGCACCCGCTGCGGTTCTCGCTCGGGAATCTCGAGGTCACGCACAACTCCTCTCATCCGTCGCACTGCAATGTGGTGCTGACCTACTCGGTCGTGACCCACTACCCAAGCGGACAGGACATCGCGCTGAATCAGCGCACGCTGCTTTGCTGGTGCGAGAGGACGATCGGCGACGGCGAAAGCAGGGAAAGAGTGCCGAGGATCCTGCTGTGCGATATCTCGAATCCGCACGGCAAGCATGAGGACGACACGATCTACCCCACCAACTTTGAAAACATCTACAGCGGACACCACGCCCTCGCCCACAGCGGCAAGCGGCTGCAGTTCCACGGCGCCGACCGCTCTGAGTTCTTCTTCCTCTCCGACTCCGTGATGTGGATCGAGGCGGCTCACGGCAGCAAGCACAGCATCATCTATACCGACGAGGGAGCTGTTGAGGTGCTTTCATCGGTCGCCGAGCTTGAAAAGCGATACTCCCGATTCTTTCTGCGCTGTCATCAGAGCTATCTGGTCAACCCGGACTTCATCCGCAGCATAAAGCGTTTCAGGCTGACCCTTGAGGACGGTACCGAGCTTCCGATACCCGAGAAGAAGTACACCGCCTTCCGCGACAAGGTTGATAAGATAAGAAAAAAACAGCAAAAACGGCTGTCGCAGTAATGTGCGACAGCCGCCTGTGTTTTTAAAACTATTATTTTGCGTATTCCGATGCGCGGCTCTCACGGATGATGTTGACCTTGATCTGTCCGGGATACTCGAGCTCTTCCTCGATTTTTTTACAAATTTCGCGGGCAAGGGGCACCATGCGCTCGTCCTTGACGGATTCGGGCTTGACCATGACCCTGACCTCGCGGCCTGCCTGGATAGCGAAGGAGCGCTCGACTCCCTGGAAGGAGGAAGCGACCTCCTCGAGCTTCTGCAGGCGCTTGATGTAGTTCTCGACGTTCTCGCGTCTCGCGCCGGGACGGGCTGCCGACAGGGCGTCTGCCGCCTGAACGAGGATAGCGACGATAGTCTTTGCCTCCACGTCGCCGTGGTGAGCATGGATAGCGTGGATGACCGCCTCGTTTTCCTTGTACTTGCGGGCGAGATCTACGCCGATCTGGATGTGGGTGCCCTCGACCTCGTGGTCGATGGACTTTCCGATATCGTGGAGCAGTCCGGCGCGCTTTGCGAGCGTCGGGTCAAGTCCGAGCTCGCTCGCCATCGCTCCGGCAAGGTACGCGACCTCGAGCGAATGGTTGAGCACGTTCTGACCGTAGCTGGTGCGGTAGCGCAGACGTCCGAGCAGCTTGACGAGCTCGGGATGGATGTTGTGGATTCCGACCGCCAATACGGCGCGTTCACCCTCGCGCTTGATGGTGGCGTCGACCTCGCGCCTCGCCTTCTCAACGGTCTCCTCGATCCTCGCGGGATGGATTCGTCCGTCCGAGATGAGCTTTTCGAGCGCGATACGCGCGACCTCACGTCGCACGGGCTCGAAGCACGAGAGCGTGATTGCCTCGGGTGTGTCGTCTATGATAAGGTCTACGCCCGTGAGGGTTTCGATGGCGCGGATATTGCGTCCCTCGCGGCCGATGATGCGACCCTTCATTTCGTCGTTGGGCAGAGGCACGACCGAAATCGTAGCCTCGGCGACCTGCTCTGCGGCAAGCCGCTGGATAGCCAGCGAGATGATGTTTCTCGCCTTGTCGTCCGCCTCGTCCTTGAGCTGTTCCTGATACTCGAGGATCTTTACGGACTTTTCGTGGGTCAGCTCGCTTTCGAGCTGAGCGAGCAGGTAATTCTTAGCCTGCTCGGCGGTGTAGCCCGAGATCTTCTCGAGCATTTCAAACTGACTTTTCTTGAGGGTCTCGACCTCTTCAAGCTTTGCGTCAGCCTCTTTGAGTTTTCTGTTCGCCTTCTCTTCCTTTTTCTCGACATTGTCGAGCTTGCGGTCGAGGGTTTCCTCCTTCTGCTGGATACGGCGTTCCTGGCGCTGAACTTCCTTGCGGCGGTCGGCGATCTCCTTTTCCGTCTCGTTGCGGAAACGGTGAACCTCGTCCTTGCCCTCAAGCACAAGCTCCTTTTTCTTCGCCTCAGCGGTCTTTACCGCGTCCGAGACGATCCGCCTCGCTTCCTCCTCTGCGCTGCCTATCTCCTTTTCGGCAGTGTTCTTGCGGATGCGGATTCCGAGAAAAACGCCTATTGCTGCGCCAACTGCAAGCGCCGCAACGATACAGACGATTGCAATGGCAAGTGGCATATCCATTGGGTGACACCTCCTTGTAGTGATATTTCGGTTCAGTCCGATTTTTACATTCAACCAAATAACCTTCAAAGGTGCCGTTAGTTAAGATATTCAATTGTAAAAAGCAGTATATTTTTTATACCAAAAGCCCGCACCCCATACGCGGACAGAAATCAATAAAAAATATCTATAGATAACGGCTCCTGTTAAAGAGTCTGATTAAAAAAGAACAAAAGCGCGCGGTATACGCTTTCTTTTGCAGCACTCCGCAATTGGACATAATAACAGAGTGTAATAATATTTTATCTTAAAATCCAGACCTTGTCAAGCGATAATGTGCTGTATTTGACTAAAATTATTGTACTTTTTCAAAAAGTTTTTTCACTTCTATAATACTTCTTCCGCAAAACAAACAAATCGAAAATTATTTTTAAAAAAATACCGTTAATTTTATATCAGACTATTGAAGAAATGAAAAAAATGTAATATAATAGAGTTACCTTAAAATTTAGGAGGAATTTTTATGTCAGTAAAAGTTGCAATTAACGGCTTCGGCCGCATCGGCCGTCTGGCTTTCAGACAGATGTTCGACGCTGAGGGTTACGAGATCGTAGCGATCAACGACCTGACCGATCCCAAGATGCTCGCAAATCTGCTCAAGTACGACACCGCTCAGAAGGGCTACTGCGGCACCATCGGCGAGAACCTGCACACCGTTGAGGCAGGCGAGAACTCCATCATCGTTGACGGCAAGGAGATCACCATCTATGCCAAGCCCAACGCTGCCGAGCTGCCCTGGGGCGAGCTGGGCGTAGACGTTGTACTCGAGTGCACCGGCTTCTACTGCTCCAAGGCTAAGAGC
>CACWKB010000027.1 GCA_902761375.1 uncultured Ruminococcus sp.
TAAATTTTAACACAATACCTCCGCGTTTTCAACGGATAAGTCATCGAATAACGGTAGAATTATGAAAAACAGACCTCCCGAACAATCGGAAGGTCTGATGAATAACCAAAAGTATAGATTATCTCTTGCTGAACTGTCGCGGTGTTAAGAAAACAGTCCGGTGGACTGTTTTCAGCCGTGACCGCAGGAGCTGTGCTCCGAGGACGCCGCAGTGGTCTAATAAAACAAGGCTTCCCAAAAACGGAAAGCCTTGATAAAGATACAAATGGAAATATTTATCTCTTCGAGAACTGCGGCGCGCGACGGGCTGCTTTGAGACCGTATTTCTTTCTCTCCTTCATTCTCGGGTCACGAGTGAGGAAGCCGGCTCTCTTGAGCTTGCCGCGGAGGTTCTCGGTGTCGTACTGGAGCAGAGCTCTGGCGATGCCGTGACGGATCGCGCCCGCCTGACCGGTAACGCCGCCGCCTGCGACGCGGCATACCACGTCGAACTTCTCGTCGGTTTCGGTGAGGGCGAGGGGCTGTCTGACGATGAGCTTGAGGGTCTCAAGACCGAAGTAATCGTCGATGTCACGGTCGTTGATGGTGATCTTGCCGGTGCCCTGATAGAGTCTTACTCTGGCGACAGAGCTTTTTCTTCTGCCTGTTCCGTAAAAATAAGGTGCCTTATCGTACATATTCTTCTGCCTCCTTCTTAAGCTTCAAGAGTCTGAGGCTTCTGAGCCTGATGATTGTGTTCTGCGCCCTCAAAGAGTCTGAGTCTGAGGAGAGCGTTTCTGCCGAGGGTGTTCTTGGGGAGCATTCCCTTTACGGCGAGCTCCATAGCCTTGGCGGGTCTGGTAGCCATAAGGGTGTCGTAGCGGGTCTCCTTGAGGTGACCGATGTAGCCGGTGTGGCGCTGCCACTTCTTCTGAGTGAGCTTGCTGCCGGTCAGAACAGCGTCCTTGCAGTTGATGATGATAACATGATCGCCGCAGTCTACGTTGGGAGTAAAGGTGGGCTTGTGCTTGCCTCTGAGCAGCACGGCAGCCTGAGCGGCAACACGGCCGAGGGGCTTGCCTGCCGCGTCGATAACGTACCAAGCGCGTTCAACTTCTGCGGGCTTCGCTAAATATGTTGACATTATAATTCCTCCTGTCTTTTTTCGTGCTCTTCGATTATAGTACAGTTTTTCCCGTTTGTCAACACCTTTTCCGAAATAAATTAATTTAGCTCGATAAAAGCTTTTAAATACTCGAAAATCCTTTCAAATACTCTTAAATACTCACATGCGATTTTTGAAAAAATATAAAGAAATTTCCGGATCAGCAAAATATTCACATTAACTTCACAATTTTGCTATTTGTTTTTCATATTGGCGGGGTATTCTTATGTCACAGCAGGAAAGGAGGTGCAACCGATGTACAGCGAAAAGCCGTCGGTACTCGCTTGTGTGACGAGTCAGTACGAATGCGACCGCATAATCGACACAGCGCGCAGCCTTGCGGATGAACGCGGGGCGCAGCTCAGAGTCGTCAGCGTGCTGAAGCCGACCGAGGACTACTCCCTTGTATGTGATCAGATCGAATACCTCGACCGCGTGGCGAAGGACGCGGGCGCGGATATGACGATATTCTTTGCCGATGACGCGGCGAGAGCCTGCGCACAGTTTGCCTTTGAAAACGGCGCGTATCACATCGTTACCGGGATGCATGACGGCGGCGACGAGAGCTTTCTTGTCAGATTCAACAGGATAGCTCCCGCGGTATCAATCACTATGGTGGACAAGGACAACACAGCCTACACGATGGAGGCGAGTCCCTGCCGCGCAAGATGAATCTTTACATAGATAACTCTTTTTTAGATATATAGATCTGTCATTTTGGTTTAGAAGGTATATTAATATAGATTATAGGTTTTCCATGAGTTGTTTTTTGTTCATACATCTTTCTCCTATTCAATAAAATAATCTCTCAAAGCAAAAGAGGCCGGGCGCGAACCCGACCTCTTTTGCTTTTTTAAATACTAATCAATCATTCATCCGTTTGAGTATCGGCTTCGGTATCCGCGACCTCGCAGTATACGATGTCCTTGGAGAAGCCGAGGATCATGAAGAACACATAGGGCACGAACAGCAGTCCCCAAGCCCAGCCGCTGCCGAGACCGAACGCGTCCGAGAGACGGCGGTAGAGCTTGAACTCAAACACCATCGAGACCGCGACAAGCGCGAGCGCGCATATGACGATAAGGAAGCCGATGATCATCGCTATCACGCCGACAGACGAGAGCGCCTCGATGTCGCGAGAGTAACGGTGTTCGACGCCGAAGGATAGGAAAATCGAGCCCATGTAGCATGCGATGAATCCGAACACGGAACCAATGATGGAGCATACCCTGAAAACCAGGTACAGCACGAAGCTTTTCACATCCAAAAACTTCTTGAAAAGCACGTACATATTGTAAAACGGGATGATGCCTCTCCAGCCCTCTATGCCCATCTTCTTGAAGGTGAACCACATTCCGACGTATTTGGCGGCGGTGGTGAGACCGGAGGTGCTGTTGACGTTGACGCTCATAATACAAAACTCCTTTAGATTATAATATAAAATCGGTCGGGAATACAAGCTTTTAATAAATCAAACTTCATTCCCCGACCGAATTCTGTTTCAATATTTGCCGCGCATTTTACTCTCCGTCGACCCTGCCGTAATAGACGAGCTTTTTGTCAAAGCCGAGGATCAGGAAGAATACGGGCGAGAGGAAGAGCAGACCGAATGCCCAGCCCTTGCTCTTGCCGAAGGAATTCGCAAGCCTTACATACAGCTTGTAAGTCATCACAATGTAAAGCACCGCAAAAACGACAGCGGCGATGCCGAGCAGCAAGCCGATCACAAGGACGATAACGCCCGCGACGGTGAAGCCGGTCTCGCTGTGGGTGGCGCCCTCCATCATAAACGGAGTTCCGAACATCGTGAGAAATTCTCCGATGAGCATACAGACAAAGAACACACCGTAGTAGATCATAGTGGTTTTGAATGCCGCCGTGTTCCACAGCTCCTTAAAGAGGCAGTAGATGTTGTAGAAGGGGATGATGCCCTTCCAGCCGGGCAGGTTCATCTTTTTGAAGGTGAACCATCTGCCCACATACTCCGCCGCGGTGAGGGCGAGCGCGAATACCATTGCGATGATATAGAATATCGCAAAGAACGTCATTATGCCGAGCAAAAACGGAACAATGTTGTAAGAAGTATCATACATTATCGATCATCCTTTCGGAAATTACTGCTGTCCTTCGCCGAACGGCGGCTCATAAGGAGGCTGCTGGGGAGGAGTGTAGCCGCCCTGTTCGGAGGCTCCGGCTCCGCGGTAAACGATGCCCTTGTGCAGGCCGAGGATAAGCATGAACACGGGTGACACGAAGGTCAGACCCCAAGCCCAGGCTCTCTTGAGTCCGAACGCGTCGGCAAGCCGAGCCATCAGCTTGAACTGCAGGACGAGCAGGAGGATGGCGAAAACAAGTCCCGCCACGGAGAACAGGAAGCCGATCAAAGTGAGCACAGAGCCGCCGATGATCATGCCCACGCCTGCGCCCTGATAGCTGTAGGAGGCGTTGTACATAGCCGCGCCGCCGATGATGAGACCGGTGCCGAATACGCAGAAAATCACGCCGATCACCGTGGCAACAAGGGTGATGCCGTAGTAAACAACGTAACGGACAAACTTCTTTTTCTCCCACAGAGTGTCAAAGAGCACATAGTCGTTGTAGAAGGGGATGATTCCCTTCCAGCCCGGGAAGCCCATCTTCTTAAAGACAAACCAAAGACCCACAAACGCCGCAGCAGCGAAGGCGAGTGAAATGAATGAAGAGAATAAGCTGCTTAATGCGCTGAACATTGCGCCCATAGCTTCCTCGCCTGCGGAGGAATATGAGGCGATAATTGCATTGAACATAAAAAGAACTCCTTTCATGATAACAAAATTTTACAGTATCAGTTTAACACCGATTATAATAGTTGTCAATAAGTGTATTCGGAAAAATAATACAGATTTGACCGCAGCGAGTGAAATGACAGAGCGGTGCGCGCATACGGAGGGCTGTTCAGATCAGCGGACGAAGGCATTCGACGCTCTCCGACAGGTCGCCGCACAGGAAGCTGATCTTGGGCAGCAGCTCCTCGGTCGGCTGAACGTAGTCCGGCACCATCACGGTGGTCATGCCCGCGTCATACGCCGAGAGGATGCCGTTGACGCTGTCCTCAAACGCCGCGCAGCATTCGGGAGCCACGCCGAGCCTTGATGCAGCGGTCAGGAAAACCTCCGGGTCGGGCTTGCCGTTTTTGACGTCCTCGCCGCAGACCAGCGCGTCAAAGTATTTTGCCGTGCCGGTGATTTTCAGGTTGAGCTCCGAGGTGCGGCGCGAGGTCGAGGTAGCGAGGGCGATCTTTAAGCGGTTCTCCTTCAGAAAATCGAGCAGCTCAAACAGCCCCGGCATAACGCGCAGCCCGTCCTCGGCTATGCGGTCAAGGTAGGTGCTCCTGCACCTGTCCGCGAGCTCCCAATAGGGAAAATCCGCTCCGTATCTGTCGAGGTAGAACAGCTCCACCTCTTTTTTGCGCTTGCCGACCGTGTGCCGGTAGACCTCGATCGAAAAATCATAGCCGCGCCTGTCCATCATGTCCTGCCAGATCTCATAGACAAGCGTCTCGGTGTCGAACATCAGCCCGTCCATGTCGAGCACAGCCGCCTTAATCATCGTGCTCACCTCGGCGCTCGGGCTCAAAGAGCTCGACCCTCCATTGTATCTCAAAGTCGCGGTTCGGCTTCAGCGCGGAGCAGATGTAGACGTTTTTGCCGAAATCGCGCGGCGCGTCGAGCCGTATCCCAACCCCCATCAGCATCAGGTCGGAGGCGTCCCCGTCGATCAGCTCGCCGCGTACCTCGTCGTAGCCGATCGCAAAGCAGTCGCTGTCACACTTGGGCAGGATGCGGCACCAAAGCTGTTCAACGGCGACCTCCTTCTTGAAATGAAGATGTTCCGGAAACTCCGCGTCGAGCTCCGCGACCGGAACGTTCAGCGATTCCAGCAGCTCAAAGGAGTAGTTTTCGTTGTCAAAGGGATTTTTAAATATATAGATCTTTCCCTTGTCCTCAGCGGTAAATCTGAGCGCAACGCGCTCGCGCCGCTCGTGATGATGCCTGTGCTTCATTTGATCACACCTTTATTATATATGGTTATTGTATATTGTAGCACAGGACGGCGCTTTTCGCAAGGGCTCGGGGAGAGAAGTGAGAGGTGAGAATAATTCGGAATTCGGAATGCGAAATTCGAAATTATCGGGTCGCTTCGCTCCGGAGTTGTAATGCTGCGTGCTTATGATATAGGTTCTTCGTAGGGTTTTATCGGGAAACGTTTATATTTATCGGTTAACTTCTGCCATGTAAATCCTCCGTCACGGCGCAGAGCGCCGCGCCACCTCCTTTAACAAAGGAGGCTTTTTCTTCTCTATCATACGTTCGCAGTCGAGAGCTGTCTAAGGGCGAAGCAAAGCAAACTTATCCTAACTCGCCTCGTTGATGTCAGATGGAGAGTCTGATAGCGGATGAAGTTTTCCAAAATAACCGTCATCTATCAGAGGTTCCTAAAACAAGGGCAGCCGAAATTGGCTGCCCTTGGGGGGTTGATGCGATGAGATTATTCCGCTGTCTCGAGCTCGGAGAGCTGCTTGAGATGAGCGTACTTCTGACCGGCGAACTTCTCGGCGTCCGCGAAGAGCTTTTCGGCTCTCTCGGGGAAGGAGCGGGTGAGGGAGTTGTAGCGTACCTCGCCCATGATGAAGTCGCGGTAGGAAGCGGTAGGAGCCTTGCTGTCGAGGGTGAAGGGATTCTTGCCCTCGTCGGCAAGACGGGGATCGAAGCGGAAGAGGTTCCAGTAGCCTGCGTCAACAGCCTTCTTCTCCTCGAGCTGAGCGATGCCCATGCCGCCCTTGATGCCGTGGTTGATGCAGGGAGCGTAGCAGATGATCAGCGAAGGACCGTTGTAGCTTTCAGCCTCGACCATAGCCTTGAGGACCTGGTTGTTGTCGGCGCCCATAGCTACCTGGGCAACGTAAACATAGCCGTAGCTCATGGCGATAGCGGCGAGATCCTTCTTCTTGACAGCCTTACCGGCAGCCGCGAACTGAGCGACGGAGCCGACCGGAGTAGCCTTGGAAGCCTGTCCGCCTGTGTTGGAGTAAACCTCGGTATCGAATACGAGGATGTTTACGTTCTCGCCGGAAGCGATAACGTGATCGAGACCGCCGAAGCCGATATCATAAGCCCAGCCGTCGCCGCCGAAGATCCACATGGACTTCTTGGCAAGCTCGTCCTTGTCAACGAGGGTCTTCTTGGCGAGCTCGCCGGCGAGCTCGCCGACCTTCTCGTCGTCAACAGCCTTCTCGAGCTCAGCGATCAGAGCGTCGGTAGCCGCGCGGCTTGCGGTGGAATCGGTGATGGTATCAAGATAAGTCTCGGCAGCCGCCTTGAGAGCCTCGTTGTCGGTGGCGTCCTTGATCTCGGCTACATAGCCCGCAAGTCTGTTGCGGATAGCCTTCTGACCCAGAGCCATACCGAGACCGAACTCGGCGTTGTCCTCGAACAGCGAGTTCATCCAAGCGGGACCGTAGCCCTTCTTGTTGGTGGTGTAGGGAGTTGCGGGAGCCGACGCGCCCCAGATGGAGGAGCAGCCGGTGGCGTTGGCGATGAACATTCTGTCGCCGAAGAGCTGGGTAACGAGCTTCGCATAGGGAGTCTCGCCGCAGCCTGCGCACGCGCCGGAGAACTCAAGCAGGGGCTGCTTGAACTGGCTGCCCTTAACGGTCGAGAACTTGAACTTCTCGGCAACCTCGGGCTTCTCGTCGATGGTAACGGCGTAATCGAATACAGCCTGCTTTGCTCTCTGAGAGTCGATGGGCTTCATAACGAGAGCCTTTTCGCCCTTCTTGCCCGGGCATACGTTAGCGCAGGCGCCGCAGCCGGTGCAGTCGAGGGTGGAAACAGCCATTACGAACTTGAGATCCTTGAGACCGGTCATCGGGATAGCCTCAGTTCCCTCGGGAGCGGCGGCGACCTCGTCGTCGGTCATGGCGATGGGACGGATTACGGCGTGCGGGCATACGATCGCGCAGCGGTTGCACTGGATGCAGTTTGCGGAGTTCCACTCGGGAACGTCTACCGCGATGCCTCTCTTCTCAAACGCGGAGGAGCCGTTGGGGCAGGTGCCGTCGATGTGATCGGAGAAAGCGGAAACGGGCAGCTTGTTGCCCTTGTAAGCGTTGACGGGCTTGAGGATGCCGTTGACATACTCAACCAGAGCGCCCTGACCGTCGATCTTGTCGGCGACGGCGTCGTCGGCGCAGTTAGCCCACTCTGCGGGGATATCTACCTTATGTACATCCTCCATACCGCGGTCGATAGCGGCATAGTTCATGTCAACGATAGCCTGACCCTTCTTCATATAGGACTTCTTGGCGGCGTCCTTCATGAACTGCTTGGCTTCCTCGGCGGGGATGATGTCGGCGATCTTGAAGAACGCGGACTGCAGAACGGTGTTTACACGGCCGCCCAGACCGATCTCTTTACCGATCTTGATAGCGTCGATGGTGTAGTGGAGAGCTCCTCAACGTCCCAAGCGCAGTTGAGCAGGAACGAGCCGCCTTCCTTGAGGTCGTCTACGATGTCGTACTTGTCGACATAGGAGGGATTGTGGCAGGCTACGAAGTCAGCCTTGGAGATGTAATATGTGGACTTGATGGGGGTGCTGCCGAAGCGCAGATGCGATACGGTCAGACCGCCGGACTTCTTGGAGTCATAGGCGAAATAGCCCTGAGCGTACATGTCGGTGTGGTCGCCGATGATCTTGATGGAGTTCTTGTTCGCGCCGACGGTGCCGTCTGCGCCGAGACCCCAGAACTTACAGCTGTGGGTGCCTGCGGGCGTGGTGTCGGGATCCTCGTCAACGGGCAGCGACAGGTTGGTAACGTCGTCAACGATGCCGATGGTGAAGCGCTTCTTGGGAGCCTCGGACTCGGCGTTTCTGTAAACGGCGATGATGTCTCCGGGGGTGGTGTCCTTGGAACCGAGACCATAGCGGCCTGCGAATACCTTTACGCCGGCGAACTTGCTGTCGTTGAGGGCGGCGAGAACGTCGAGGAACAGGGGCTCGCCGATGGAGCCGGGCTCCTTGGTCCTGTCGAGAACGGAAACGGTCTTAACGGTGTCGGGCAGCTCGCTGACCATGTACTCGCCTACGAACGGACGGTACAGTCTTACCTTGAGCAGACCGACCTTCTCGCCTGCGGCGTTGAGGTAATCTACAACCTCTTCCGCGCACTCGCAGACGGAGCCCATGGCTACGATAACGTGCTCAGCGTCGGCTGCGCCGTAGTAGTTGAAGGGCTTGTAGTCGGTGCCGATCTTCTCGTTGACCTTGTTCATGTATTCAACTACGACCTCGGGGACCGCGTTGTAGTAGGGGTTGCAGGCTTCTCTTGCCTGGAAGAAGATATCGTCGTTCTGAGCGGTACCGCGGGTAACGGGGTGCTCGGGGTTCAGCGAACGACGGCGGAATTCCTCAACAGCGTCCCAGTCGAGCATATCGGCGAGATCTGCGTAGTCCCACTCCTCGATCTTCTGGATCTCGTGAGAGGTGCGGAAGCCGTCAAAGAAGTGGAGGAAGGGAACTCTGCCCTTGATCGCGGTCAGGTGAGCAACGGCGCCGAGATCCATACATTCCTGAGGATTGTTGGAGCAGAGCATCGCATAGCCGGTCTGACGGCAGGCATATACGTCGGAGTGGTCGCCGAAGATCGAGAGCGCGTGGCTGGTGAGAGCACGTGCGGAAACGTGGATAACGCCGGGGAGCAGCTCGCCCGCCATCTTGTACATATTGGGGATCATCAGGAGCAAGCCCTGGGAAGCGGTGTAGGTGGTGGTGAGAGCACCCGCCGCAAGAGAACCGTGAACAGCGCCTGCCGCGCCGCCCTCGGACTGCATCTCGGTCACCTGTACTTCTCTGCCGAAAAGGTTCTTCAGACCCTTTGCCGAGTACTGGTCGGTCAGGTCAGCCATTACGGAAGAAGGGGTGATCGGGTAGATAGCCGCAACGTCGGTAAAAGCGTAGGAAACATGAGCTACCGCGCTGTTGCCATCCATGGTTTTCATTTTTCTTGCCATTGGAAATCGTCCTCCTTTATTGTGGAGCGGCTTCTAAAACAATTCATCAGACAAAAAGCCGCATTGTGCAAAACAATTACACAATTTGTCACCTTAAATTGTAGCACTTTTGCCAACAATTGTAAAGCCTTTTTTTAAAGAATCTCACATAGACGTTGTGTTTGTATGGAGAAGGTCTGCCTTTGTCATGCTCTCCATCTGACTCCGACGAGGCGAGTTTTTTAGGAATCTCTGATAGGACTTCGGTTTTTCGGAAAAGCTTCATCCACTATCATACTCTCCATCGAACATCGACGAGGCGAGTTAGGAGAAGTTTTTTAGGAATTGCGGGTCGCTTCGCTCCGGATCTATAATGCCGCGTGTTCGTGAAAAAAAGGGCTCCCCTTGAGGGGAGCTGTCGCGCGACCGAGCGCGACTGAGGGGTGGGGGAACGGGAACGAGCTTTAACATCCTGCGATATCGTTTTGCGATGAACGATAGGTTTGTTTTTACCGAGCGACGTCGGATTATTAGAAAAGGGCGGCGCAAGCCACCTCCCGGTGGGGTTCGCGCTAAACGTTAAAAGGCTCCTTTCGTAAAGGAGCTGTCAGCGAAGCTGACTGAGGATTTCCGAGCGCGCATTTTATTTTACGCTGCGTTTTCCGCTGTTGATAAACGTTAGGTTCAATCGAATAATGTCTATATTTTACGGCTGCTGCCTGTCATGTAAATCCTCCGTATAAGCGGTCGTTACACGCAGCGAGAATGCCGCGCACCCGGAACCAAAGGCTTGCGGGCGCACGGCATTGAAAAGCTGAGCAGGGTTTTATTATTTATGTTCTCATCGACAGGCGAAAAATTAATCCTTGATTCCCTTCGCCGCCAAATAAAACAGAAGATCGAGCGCCATAAAGCCGATCTCGGCAATTGTTGGGAGAAGAAACAGCCTAACGAAAACACCCCAAGCTTGGAATCCGAGATTAATAAAGAATTGGAATCCATAGCTGGCAATGACCAGTATGCAGCATCCCCAGAATATGGTATATGAGCCGACGAGAGCCTGAATTCCCGCAGTAAAATACCGCACAAGGATGACTCGCGGTATCTTATTGGGACGCGGACTGGTGAACACCTTGTTGAGAACCATGAACATGACCGAAACGCCGAACATCAGCAAAATGAATACGACCTTGACAAAAATAGGGGCATTAGCCGCTTTCACAAGCGCGCATACCACAGAGCCGTACAGAGCTCCCAAAACGATGGCTATAATGGGCGCGCCCTTGTTGAAGCTCAGCATTTCGTCGATCTCTTCGGCGATTATGATCGAGAACGCTACAAAGAACAGTTCAAAAACATAGCTGCCGACCTTTGGGATCAGTGTGGAGTAAGAGAAGAACAACTGATCGGGCGGTAACTCTGCAGACGGCAGCGCGTTGACAAAGTCAAATATCACGGAGACCATAGGGATCTCGCCGAGCATATTGAAAAAAGCGTTTTCAGCGGAATCGGGGATCAATGCGTCCAAAATCACCAGCAGTATGGGTACCGCGATGAAAACCAAAATAAGCTGTGCGATGGTTTGCATTACCGCCTTGGAAAAAGGATATGACCTTTTCAGGATAACCTTGCCGCGCTTACTTCTGCTGCCCATATTCAACTGCCTCCATACTATCATCTTATATGTGATTATAACATGGATCGACTGGTTTTTCAACAGTTTAAACAAAAATCCCGGTCGTTACTCAAATTATTTTCCGTTCGCGGTTATCTCCGTCGAGCCGCTTACGGTTTTGACTTCGATATCTACGGAGCCGTCGCCGAAGATGAATTCGTCGTCGTCAAATTTGCCCTCGAGGTCGGTGTTGAGCTTGCCGCTCACGCTGTCGAGCGAGACGGTGAAGCCCTTTGCGCCGACGGCGTTTATCCTGACGGCGCCGCTGACGGTCTCGACGTCGAGGCTCTTGCCCAATTCGGCGCTGACGCTGATTTCTCCGGACACGCAGCCGAGCTCAGCCTCCCTGAGGCTGCCGCCCGTGATCTCCTGCCTGCCCGAGACAGTCGTGACGTCGGCGCTGTCGCAGGAGCCGAACAGGAGCTGCACGTCGCCGCTCGTGGTTTCGACTTCGAGCTTGCGGATATCAAGCTCCGGGGAGGCTCCGGACTCGCTCTCCGTCTTGACGGGCGCGCTCACGGTCGAGATCCTGAGCTTGTCGAGGTTCAGGCTTTTCGGGAGCTTTAACGTCAGGTCCTTTTTCTGCGACCCGAGAGCGAACAGGTTGAAGGTGCGCTTAGTCGGCTCGATATGCAGCGTGCCGTCCTCGCCGAGCTTCCAGCACAGCTTGTCGTCGCTGTCGCCGCCGTCCTCGGAGATCGAGACGCTCTTGTCGTTTGTCAAAAGCACATTGACGCTGCCGTCGACCCAGTTTATCTCAATGGATTTTATTTCGGCGGCGTCGAAGGATTTTCCGCCTTCGGTGTAGTCCTCTCTGTCCGCGAGCGTAGAGATACCGCCGAGGCGCAGTCCGTTGATGCTGCCCTTTAGCAGGCTGCTTGTGCCGATGCCTACGATGAGGGTCGCGGCGAGCAGCACGCTGACGACCGACCACACGATGATTCGCCTTAACGCGGCTTTTTTCATGCGATCACCTCCGAGTTGTAGTCAAAGACAGCGCGCATCAGGTTCTGGAGGCATACCGCCAGCGGAAACACCAGCCAGGTCGCCGAATACGCCTGAAACCCGAAGATCAGGGGCGTGAGGATAAAGAAAACCGCCGCCGCAGTCCAGATCACCGCGACGAGAACGCAGTAGAGAGCGCTTCTTCTGGGCTTCGGAGCCGCCGGGAGCATAACCTCGCGGCTGATCGGCGCCGCCGTAAGCTTCGGGGTGCGGCTGAGTATAACGAGCACGGTCGCCGCCGCGATCATCACAAACATCAGCGCGGGGCCGAGCGCGACGACCTGTGTTGCCGCAAGCAGGATGCACGGGGTCACGCAGGAGATGTACATACCAACGCCGACGGCGCGAAAGACAGCCTTTCGCCTGAGCTCCTCGCTGACATGACCCGAGGCGAGCATAGCCTTGCGCGTCATGCTCTCGTAGATCAGAAGTCCCGTCGCCGTTCCGACGAAGTAGAAGATCATCGACGCTCCGAGCAGGGGCAGGGTGGAGCTGAGCGCGATGACGGGCGCGCAGCAGAGGATATACAGCGCTATCGCAATGCTGCGGAAAACCATAGCGCGGCTGCGGATATTTTCGAGCTCGTCGCTGTCGATGAAGGGCTCCTTGTCCTCATATGCGCCGAATTCCGACAGCAGCTCGTCAAGGTCGCCCACGCCCTCGAGCGCGAGGTCATAAGCCTCCTGCTCGGTTCTGCCCTGGGCGAGCAGGTCGTGGTATTTTTCTATCGTGTTGCGGATTATCTCCTCCATGAGCTCAGCGGCTTGGGGGTCGTCAGCCGCCTTGTCGAACCTCGCCTCAATTGCAAGCCGTAATTTGTGTTCCATAAAAGCCCTCCGTTCCGAGCAGAGCGTCCAGAAGCTGACGCGCCTCCAGCCACTCGCCGAGTTTTTGCTGCAAATTCTGTTTTCCCGTTTCCGTAATGGTGTAATACTTTCGTCGCGCGCCCGAGCCCTGATCGCCCCAGTATGAGGTGATGCTTCCGGCGTCCTCAAGCCGCTTGAACGCGGTGTACAGGGTCGCCTCCTTCAGCTCGTAGCGGTCGCCCGAGGCGGTGCGCACCGCCTTGTTGATCTCGTAGCCGTAGCTGTCGTGCTCCTTTAGCTTGGCGAGGATCACGGTTTCGGTATGACCGCGGATAAGATCGGATGTGATCGACATCCAATTCCCCCTTTCTCTTTGATTGACTCTATCATATCACATAGTACATCGCCTGTCAAGGTACTATTTCAGAAAAAGTATATAAAATTTTAAAAAACGCAAAAACAGCCGGGCAGAGAACGCATAATAAAGATGCATTCAGTCTGCCCGACCGAAACTGTTATTTGTTATTTGACTTCGATTTTGCTCAGCAGCTCTCCGACCTTATCCCTGAACACGAGGTCGGCTTGGCGGTCAAAGGGAGTCGCGTCGCGGTTTATCAGCACTATCTTGTCGCCGCGGAAATAGCGGACAAAGCCCGCTGCGGGATAGACTGTGAGGCTGGTGCCGGCGATGATCAGCAGATCGGACTGCATGATCGCGTTCAGCGCGCCGTTTACCACGCTGTCGTCGAGCCCCTCCTCGTAAAGCACCACGTCGGGCTTTATCACGCCGCCGCATTCGCAGCGCGGCACGCCCTCGCTTTCCTTTATGTACTCGGCGGAGTAGAATTTGCGGCAGTTACGGCAGTAGTTCCTGAGCACGCTGCCGTGGAGCTCATAGACGCGCCTGCTGCCCGCCGCCTGATGGAGCCCGTCGATGTTCTGGGTCACGACCGCGCTGAGCTTGCCCGCGCGTTCGAGCTCGGCGAGCTTGTAATGAGCCGCGTTGGGCTTTTTGTCAAGACAGAGCATCTTGTCGCGGTAGAAGCGGTAGAACTCCTCCGTGCTGCGCTCGAAGAAGGTGTGGCTCAAAATCTGCTCGGGCGGATAGTCGTATTTCTGGTTATACAGTCCGTCCACGCTGCGGAAGTCGGGGATGCCGCTCTCGGTGCTGACTCCCGCGCCTCCGAAAAACACGATGCGGTTGCTCTTGTCGATCAGGGCTTGAAGCTGTTCTGCTGTTGCCATAAAATCACATCCCTTATACTGTTCTCAAATAAGATCCTTTGACATCTGTCGCGTTAGATTCCGAATAGCTGTTAATCCGTATCGAGCTTGAGCACAGCCATGAACGCCTCCTGCGGGACCTCGACGGTACCGAGCTGGCGCATGCGCTTTTTGCCCTCCTTCTGCTTTTCGAGCAGCTTCTTCTTGCGGGTGATGTCGCCGCCGTAGCACTTGGCGAGCACGTCCTTGCGCATCGCCTTAACGGTCTCGCGCGCGATGATCTTGCCGCCGATGCAGGCTTGGATAGGCACCTCAAAGAGCTGACGGGGTATCTTGTCCTTCAGCTTCTCCGCCATCTTTCTGGCGCGCGGATAAGCCTTCTCCTTGTGGATGATGAACGACAGCGCGTCCACCACCTCGCCGTTGAGCATGATGTCGAGCTTGACGAGCTCGCTCTGCATATAGCCCTTCAGCTCGTAGTCGAACGAGGCGTAGCCTCTGGTGCGGCTTTTGAGCGTGTCGAAAAAGTCGTAGATGATCTCAGCCAGCGGCAGGACATAGTGCAGGTCGACGCGGTCGGCGTCGATGTACTGCATATCCACAAAGGTGCCGCGCCTGTCCTGACACAGCTCCATGATGTTGCCCACATACTCCTTGGGCGTGTAGATGTGAGCGTCGGTTATCGGCTCCTCGGCTGAGGCGATCAGCGAGGGGTCGGGGTAGTTTGTGGGGTTGTCGATATATTCGACCGTGCCGTCGGTGCGCGTTATGCGGTAGATGACGCTCGGCGCGGTGGTGATGAGGTCGAGCAGATACTCGCGCTCGAGCCTTTCCTGGATGATCTCCATGTGGAGCAGACCGAGGAAGCCGCAGCGGAAGCCGAAGCCTAACGCGACCGAGGTCTCTGCCTCAAAGCTGAGCGCAGCGTCGTTGAGCTGCAGCTTTTCGAGGGCGTCCTTGAGGTCGCCGTACTTCGCGCCGTCGACGGGGTAGATTCCGCAGAACACCATAGGCTGGGCTTCTCTGTAGCCCGGAAGCGGCTCGGCGGCGGGATTCGAGGCGAGAGTCACGGTGTCGCCGACCTTAGCGTCGGCAAGGGTCTTGATCGAGCCGGCGATATAGCCCACCTCGCCGGCGTACAGACCCTCGGTCTTCTCCATCGAGGTGGCGTGCATCAATCCGCATTCGACCACGTTGAACACGCTGCCGGTCGCCATCAGCTTGAACTCGTCGCCCGGGTGGATCTGACCCTCCTTTAGGCGCACGTAGATGATGACGCCCTTGTAGCTGTCGTAGTAGCTGTCGAAGATCAGCGCGCGCAGCGGAGCGTTCACGTCGCCCGTCGGCGCGGGGATGTCGGTGACGATCTTTTCGAGCACCGCGGGGATGTTTATGTCCGCCTTTGCCGATATCTTGGGCGCGTCCTCGGCGGGAATGCCGATTATGTCCTCGATCTCGGTGATGACGCGGTCGGGGTCTGCGCTGGGCAGGTCGATCTTGTTGACCACGGGGACTATCTCGAGTCCGCCGTCTACCGCGAGGTAGGTGTTCGCCAGCGTCTGAGCCTCGATGCCCTGAGAGGCGTCGACGACCAGTATCGCGCCCTCGCAGGCGGCAAGCGACCTCGACACCTCGTAGTTGAAGTCGACGTGACCCGGGGTGTCGATCAGGTTGAAAAGATACTGCTCGCCGTCGTTCGCGGTGTAGACGACGCTGACCGCGCGCGCCTTGATGGTGATGCCGCGCTCGCGTTCAAGCTCCATGTCGTCGAGGAGCTGAGCCTCCATATCGCGCGCCGCGACCGCGTTGGTGTGCTGCAAAATGCGGTCTGCAAGCGTGCTCTTGCCGTGGTCTATGTGAGCTATTATGCTGAAATTTCTGATTTTGTCCTGTGGAAATGACATGCAAACACGTCCTTGCTTTATAGTTGAGCGCCCTGCCTTCGGGCGCGGATCATTAAGCTAAGCCTTCATTTCTTCAAGTATGTCGACCGCGTTCCTTACGCAGTCGTCGCAGGAGCAGAGTACGGCTCCGGTGGTCACGCCCTTTAGGTCGAGGCATATCGTGCCGTGGCAGCGCTTAGAGAACTCCGTGAAGAGCTGACGCGCCCGCGACATCGCGGGGCGGTCGCCGCGCAGCCCGAGCACTATCTCGGCTCCGGTCAGCGCTCCGCAGGTGCCCTGCATCGTTCCCATGCCCGCGCCGAGTCCGGCGCCGAGCCTTTTGGCGGTTTCCAAATCGAGCCCGAGCTCGTCGGCGTAAGCCGCAAGCACCGCCTGGGCGCAGTTCATCGAGCGCTTGTATTCTACTGCGAGATCGGATCTGGTCATTTCGATTCCTCACCTTTCTTGTTTGGGTTCCTTATCATCCTGCCGTTGACGAAGATGTAGTCGTCCTCGGTGTTGTCGGAGGTGCGCTCGATGAGCTCTTCCTTTTCCGACTCCGAGAGGGGCTTGACCGACAGGCGGTTCTCGCCGGTGAAGTAGCCGACGACCTCCTGCATACCCTTTGAAACCATCGCGACGGCTATGTAGGTAACGGTCAGAGGCACCACGGCGGCGGCGACCACGATTATCACTATCCTCAGCGCGCCTTGGGAGAACAGGATCCCGACGACGCTGCCGCCGATCAGCGCGGCGGACATCAAAAACGTGAGCAGGTTTTTGACCGGCTTTTTGAAGGCGAGATAGACCGCGTTCTTGAAGATATCGCGGTAGCGCAGCTCATAGGTCACGGTGAGCAGCGGCAGATAGAAGAGCATGACGATCATCATCAGGGTGAAGAAGGAGTAGGCGGTCAGGGCGATGCCGAAGGCTCGGTTCGCCCGGAGCATACTGAAATAAAACAGCAGTGAGTAAAACGAGCAGCAGCTTATCAGGTAAACGAAGATCCCGAGGAGCAAAAAGCCCTTGATGTTATCTCCGACGGTCCTCAGGTACAGAGGGAACACGGGAACGAATTCCTTTTCGACCGCGTACTTGCGGACGACCTTTACTAGTCCCGAGTAGCATATGGTGGTGGGGATGAGCCCCAGCGCCCAAATGAAGATGCTGTTGAAGCCCTTGATCCCGGTAGACTGGGCGAGTATCGCGCTCAGCCCGATCGTCAGGGTCATGAATATTACGGCAAGCACCGAAAAAAGCATGCCTGCGGGCAGCAGCTTGTGAAGCTGAGTGAAAAAAACCGAGAATGCGGTTTGCTTGTTCTCTTTCATGATATACTCCTTTTCGTCGTGCTTTACAATATATAATACCACAAAAACAGGTGCGATTGCAATAGCGAAGGAAAAAAAGAAGAGGTAATGTCAGCTCCGTCGCCGCTAAAGGGCAAAATCAAAAGACCGCCTGAGGATTCAGACGGTCTTTTAAATGCGATATGATATCGGATCAGCCCTTTACGGCGCCGGCGGCAACACCCTTGATGATGTGCTTCTGGCAGGCGAGATAGAAGGCGATGACGGGGATGATCGACAGCAGGATCAGCGCGATCATGGCGCCGAGGTCGTTTCCGCCGTAGCTCTTCTTAAAGGCTTCCATATACATCGGGATGGTCTTGTACTTGGTGATATCGAGTACAAGAGTAGGCAGGAGGTAGTCGTTCCAGATCCACATGATCTCGAGGATGCCTACGGAGATCAGCGTGGGCTTGAGCAGCGGGAACACCACCAAAAAGTAGGTGCGAACGGGGTTGCAGCCGTCGATCGACGCCGCTTCCTCGATCTCGACCGGTATCGACTTTACGAAGCCGACGAACATGAATATCGCCAAGCCCGCTCCGAAGCCGAGGTAGACGACCGGGATCGTCCACGGGGTGTTGAGGTGGAGCATGGTCGCGTCCTGAGACAGGGTGAACATTACCATCTGGAAGGGAACTACCATCGAGAATACGCAGAGGAAGTAGAATATCTTGCAGACGACGGAGTTCACGCGGGCAATGTACCAGGCTGCCATCGAGGTGAACAGCAGGATCAGGATGGTTGACAGGATGGTGATGACGAAGCTGTACAGCACGCTCTTGTAGAACGGATAGCTGCTGACGGAGACGCTTCGAGCAAAGTTGTCCATACCGACCCACATATCGCCGACGGGCATCTCAAAGAAGCTGCCCTTGATGTAGTTGGTGTCCTTGAAGGAGTTGATGGCGATGAAAACGATGGGCGCGATGTAGAGTACGCTGACGCACGCCATAATGACGGTCAGTATAACGCTGCCGACTTTTACCGGCTTTTTAGCTTTTGCTTCAGCCATTACTGCTGCACCTCCCTCTTGCGGGTGATCGCGAGCTGACCGAGACCGATAGCCGCGACAAGGATAAAGAACATAACAGCCTGAGCCTGAGCCTGACCGTGGAAGGCGGAGCCCTTGTCATAGGTTGCCTTGATGGTCATGGCGAGCATCTGAGTGGAGTTGATGAACGACGCGGGCGAGGTTTCGGTCGCCGGACGGATGATGGTGGGCAGACCGCTGTTGAGCGCGAAGTTCTGGTCGAACAGCTTGAAGCCGTTTGTGAGGCTGAGGAACATACAGATCGTGATCGACGGCATGACGTTGGGGATGATGACGCGGAAGAGCGTCTGAGTCTTGTTCGCGCCGTCGATCTTGGCTGCCTCGAGCATATCCTCGGGAACCGCCTGAAGACCCGCGATGTAGATGATCATCATGTAACCGATCTGCTGCCAGGCGACGAGGATGACCAAGCACCAGAAGCCTATTCCGGTGTCGCTTCTCAGGTCGGGAAGGTCGAGCAGGGAGAGGATTCCTCCGAAGATCATCTGCCACGCGTATCCGAGGATAACGCCGCCGATGAGGTTGGGCATGAAGAAGATCGTCCTGAACAGGTTGCTGCCCTTGATGCCCTGGGTGAGCGCGTAGGCGATGGCAAACGCGAATACGTTGATCACGATAACGCTGACAACGGCGAACAGAGCCGTGAAGCCGAGCGAATAGATGATCTGAGGACTCTGGATGGAATTGATGTAGTTTTCAAAGAGGGCAAACTGACCCTTGTCGTTGATAAACTTTATCGAAAAATCACTTACCGTGTTGAAATCGCAGAAGGAGAGGAAGATACCCTGAATGAACGGCCACACAAAGCCGATGAAAAAGGCGATAGCCATCGGTCCGAGGAAAAACCAGCCCCATTTGCGCATCGGATTACTGAAAATAGATTTCTTCTTAGTTTTTTCCAATATGGTTTCCTCCTAACTCAAAGTTTTTGTGCATTTTTGAGTAACAGGGATAGAAAAAGAGGCGGGCGAATTTTTCACCCGCCTCAAGGTTATGCTTTTTTACGAGCTTATCGAGGTCGATCAGCCGTTGATGGCAGCATACTGAACAGCCCAACCGTCTACGAAAGCGGTCTTAACAGCAGCCCAGTTAGCGTCGCTCTGATCTGCGCAGTAAGCGTTGAGAGCGGAAACGAGGACCTTTCTGTACTCGTCAACGTTGGGCTGATAGTTGGTAGCCCAATCCATTACGTAGCAGCCGTCAGCAGTGTACTTGGCAGCGTCGTTGAGGAAGCCGTTGGTGGAAGCTACAGCATTCTTGTAGGGCATGATGCCGAGCTGCTCAACCATAGCCTTGTTGGCGTCGGGATCGCTTACGAGCCATACCATGAAGTCGATGGTAGCCTTCTGATCTTCAGCGGAAGCCTTGGCGTTAACAGCCCAGCAGTTCTCGGTACCGCAGTTGAGGCCTGCCTTCTCTTCGCCCTCTACGCCGCAGTAGTAGGGGATCATGGTAGCGTTGGGAACGGTTTCGGAAACAGCAGCGTACTCCCAGGAGCCGTTTACAAAGAACGCAGCCTTGCCCTCTTTGAACTCGTTCTCGGCATTGTGTCCGCCTGCAGCCAGATCCTTGGGATCGGTGAGGGAGTTGTTGATGCAGAGATCGAACAGGTTCTTGTAGTTGTCCATGTAGTTACCGGTCAGAGAAGCGGGGCACTCGGTCCAAGTTGCGCCGGCTTCCTTCTCCTCGTAGAAGTACTCGAGGTTAGCCATGTGGCCGGTGAATCTCCAGGAGGAGGAGTCGTCCATGTCGGAGGAGGAGAAAGCGTCGAAGCCGAGCTCGCCTGCTCTTGCGTGGATGTCCTCGGCAACTGCCTTGAGGCCTTCAAAGTTCTTGATTTCGTCCATCTTGTGGCCGGCCTGCTCGATGAGGTCGGGGTTGACGATGATGCCGTAGCACTCGTAGCAGTAGCCCATGGAAACGAGCTTGCCGCTCTCGTCATAGAGGTTGTAAGCGTCTGTGTTCAGCTCAGCCTCGATAGCTGTGCCTTTGAGATCAAGAGCGTAGTCCTTCCAGTCCTTAACGCCCTGCTGGTTGCCGATTACGAAGAGGGTGGGAGCGTCGGGCTTGGTCATCTCAGCGGTAAGAGTATCGAAGTAGGAGCCGGAAGCCGCGGTAACGACCTTGACCTCAACGCCGGTCTTGGCAGTGTAGTCCTTGGCAAGAGTCTGGAGGGTCTCGTCGATTTCGGGTTTGAAGTTCAGCCAGTATACCTTACCCTTGGAGCCGTCTACATCAGCGAGGGGATCCGCTGCGCTGGAATCGGTCTTGGAGGAAGGGGAGTCGCTTGTGGCGTTGGAACTTGACTCACCGCAGCCGGCGAGAGCTGTGCCTGCCATCATGGCGGCAAGAGCAACAGCAGCTGCTCTCTTGATTGTTTCTTTCTTCACGTTAATCACCTTTTCTATAAGTATTTGTCCGAAGGCGTCGGACATTCGCGAGGAGCGCAAAGCTTCTCCTTTAGATTATCATATCACCATTTGACAAAAAAAGCAAGATTTAAATCGTCGATTTTGCCCGCGTTTGTCAAAGATTTATATATTGTAAACATTCAGTTACAAGCCTGTGATTATTGAGCGGAGGGCGGCGCCCGAAAGCCCTGATTCGGCAGTGCATAATGCACAAACGGGGACTGTGAGGATGTTAATATTTGTAACAATTTTTTTGACAAAGGGCTTGAAAAACATTCAGCTTGCAAGTATAATTATAATAGGCATAAAGGGCGTCTTGCTCCTATATGCTTCATAAGCAAGCACATATTATATTTAGAGAGGAAGTTTTGAAATGAAGAAAGCAACAATTTCGATCCTGCTGTGCGCTGCCATGCTTGCGTCTATGCTTGCGTGCGCCTTTACCGCGAACGCGGCGTCAGTGGGCGAGGCGGTTGGTTACAACCGCACGAGCGCTGTTGAAAGCGCTGACGACTTCACGTGGGACAACGCCAACGTGTATTTCCTTATGACCGACCGTTTTTATAACGGAAACACCTCAAACGACCATTCCTACGGCAGAGCCACGTCGAACGGTCAGCCCATCTCCGGCTGGCAGACCGCACCCGGCACCTTCCACGGCGGCGACTTCGCGGGAATCACCAAAAAGATTAACGAGGGTTACTTTGACAAGCTCGGCACGAACGCCATCTGGATCTCGGCTCCCTACGAGCAGATCCACGGCTTCGTAAGCTCCGGCGCGGCGAGCGGCGACTTTGCGCACTATGCCTATCACGGCTACTATGTGCTCGACTACACCGAGACCGACGCCAACTTCGGTACCAAGCAGGAGTTCAAGACGATGGTCGACACCGCCCATCAGCACGGAATCCGCATAATCATGGATATCGTTGTCAATCACGCCGGCTACAACAACCTGCTCGACATGGAGACCTACGACTACGGCGAATACAAGGACAAGGCGGCTGCGCTCGCCTATAAGGACAAGCTCACCGACGTAGGCGGAATGCACCAGTATATTGACTACGACGACAAAGCCGAAGGCTGGGCAAAGTTCTGGGGCAACGACTGGATCCGCTCCGGCCTTGCAGGCTACACCGGCGGTCAGGGCGGCGACGACCTGACCAGATGCCTCGAGGGTCTTCCCGATTTCCGCACCGAGCAGACCAAGTCCGTTTCTCTGCCCCCGATCCTCGTGACCAAGTGGCAGAAGGAGGGCACCTACAGCGACAAGGTCGGCAAATACGGCTCCAGCGGCACCGTTTCGGACTACATCACCACCTGGCTCGCCGAGTGGGTATCGACCTACGGCGTCGACGGCTTCCGCTGCGACACCGCCAAGCACGTTGAGCACGCCACCTGGAAGAAGCTCAAGACCAAGTGCTCCGCCGCCCTCAAGCAGTGGCGTCAGAACAACCGTTCAAGCTACGGCGCAGACTGGGACGAGGACTTCTGGATGACCGGCGAGCACTGGGACTACAAGTTCGGCTACGGCGACTACTACACCCAGGGCGGCTTTGACTCAATGATCAACTTCTCGTTCTCGGGCTCCGGCGTCCCCGCTGTCGGTTCCATCAACGGACTCTATCAGGCGTATGCCTCCGATATCAATAATCAGCCGGGCTTCAACACCCTGTCCTACATATCATCTCACGACTCCGAGCTTGCTCGCGGCGACCTGATCTATCAGGGCTCCGCCTTCCAGCTCATGCCCGGTGCAATACAGGTATTCTACGGCGACGAGACCAACCGCCAAAAGGTTCCCGGCATGGCGTTCGACGGTCACGGCGGCAGCGGCCACTCGCTGCGCAGCGACATGAACTGGGACAGCATAGACCAGGCGACCCTGACCCACTGGCAGAAGGTCGGCAAGTTCCGCCACGACCACGTAGCGGTCGGCGCGGGCGATCACCAGCAGATCACAGCCTACAGTGCCTCCACCGGCTATGTGTTCTCGCGCAGCTATGACGACGGCGTAACGAGCGACGGCATCATCGCGGTGATCGGCGCTCCCAAGAACACCACGATCGACGTAAACGTTTCCTCCATGTGGAGCAACAATACCACCGTGACCAACGCCTACGACGGCACCACCGCCGTTGTCAAAAACGGCAAGGCGACCTTCAACACCGGCTCCTGCGGCACCATCCTGATCGAGGGTCCGCAGTCCACTATCAATATGTCTGTCAAGGGCGACTACGCCTTCTATGACAGCGAGACAGTAACCGTTTCGCTGCGCGGCGCAGACTACGCCATGGCTTCGATCAACGGCGGCACCCCCTTCCGCGTAGTAAACGGACAGAGCTTTGAGATCGGCGAGGACATCGAGGTCGGCACCGTGTTCGACGTTACCCTCACCGCAACAAACAGCGAGGAGACCTCTGAAAAATCCTTCTCCTTCAAGAAAAAGGATCCCAACGCGGTCGTTCGAGTTTACTTTGACAACTCCAAATACAAATGGCCGACGGTCAACGTATACGTCTATGACGAGAGCAACGGCGATGCGGTGAACAACGCCGCTTGGCCGGGCGTGAAGATGACCTACGACAACGCGACCGGACTTTATGTTTACGAAATTCCCGACAACCTCACAATGGGCAAGGCGATGTTCAACGCGGGCAACGGCTCGCCCTACCGCTATCCCGGCGAAGGCGCCGAGGGTCTTGCCATCAACGAGACCAGCATGTACTTTGGCTACGGCGAGAAGTGGGAGCCCTACACCGACCAGACCGCAGGACCCACCGAGCCAGTAGACCCCAACAATTACATCACCATCTATCTTGACAACAGCACCACCAACTATCAGACTCCCTACTGCTACTACTGGCGCAGCACCACCAATTCGGGCGACGACGTATGGCCGGGCGAGCCGATGACCCTGTACAAGGACAATGTGTATAAGATAACCATCCCCAAGGATCACGATATGTGTATCTTCAGCAGCAACGGCGGCGGCCAGACCGGCGACCTCAACATTCCGGCTGCAAACAACATATACAGGACGAGCGGCTGGGAGAAATACGCCGACGCCGAGCAGCCCACTCAGCCCACTCAGCCCACTCAGCCCGCCACCACGCCCACTCAGCCCACTCAGCCCGCCACCACGCCCACTCAGCCCACTCAGCCCACTCAGCCCACTCAGCCCGCCACCACGCCCACCGTGCTCCATGATGTGCTCACCGTAAACGCGACCTCCAACTTCTTCCCGAGCGCCTCCGGCGAGGTAAAGGAGGGCACCGATAAGGTCACCGTCACCTATAAGTTCAGCTCCTCAATGGATCTGCTCAACTCTCAGTGGGAGATGACCTACGACACCTCTAAGCTCAGCCTTACCACTCCGCTCAAGAGCCTCATGCCCAACGTTACCGGCTTTTCCGCCAGCGAGACCACCAAGGGACTTGTAAAGGGCAATTTCAGCGACATCGACCTTGTTGAGTTCAGCGATGAGCAGGCTTTCGTTACCGCCACCTTCGATGTTGTAGGCACCGGCTCCACCACCGTTAACCTCAACGTCAAGATCATCGGTATTTCCACCAGCAACAACCAGGAAGCTTACATAGTCGATAAGTATATAGTCAAGGACGTTACCTCTGTTCCCGGCTTCTCGGGCGAGAGATACACCAAGAATACCGTAGTTGACGCAGGCGGCTACCTGATGGGCGACGTAGACGGCAACGGAATCATCAACGTTGTTGACGCCACCCTTGTTCAGAAGAAGGCTGCGGGTCTTATTCAGTTCGACGACAGACAGATGATCGTAGCTAACGTAAACGGCGACAGCGAGATCAATGTAGTCGACGCAACCCAGATCCAGAAGTTCTCTGCGGGGCTTATTACCAAATTCACAAAAGCAGCATAATTTAGAAGCATAGGTCAAAAACCGACTCCGTTTGGGCAATGTCATTAAGTTAGTGACAAATCAACAATCGAAAGAATCAACAGAAGAGCACATCGGAAACGGTGTGTTCCGCGCAGAGGTGCCCGACGGCGCCACCTGGGTGATCTTCAACAACGGCTCAAGCGGCGCCGGCAACCAGACCGACGACCTGAAGATCGAGGGCTACAACAAGATCTACGACAACGGCTGGCAGCCATATAACGGCTGATGACCGAAATCAGATAACGGAAAAGCACTTTCGGGATGACCGGAAGTGCTTTTTGTTATCGGTATTATATAATGTTAAAAAGCAGTTCAGCTCGCTTGCTGCGTTTTTCAGCGCGGCTTTGGATAGAGCGGCTTATCGGCAACCTCGGATTAACGCCGCGTCAGAACGCGGGCATGACGGTGAGGTTCCCTGCGAATGTCGGTCAACCGCACGGGTAAAAATCAAGAAAAGGTACCCATCAGGGTACCTTTTCTTAATGGAGCTGATAACCTGCTGCGGGATTTTCATAATCGTTTCATCTCGCTTGCCGCGGAGTGAGCGGAGCTCTGCCGCAGATGACGCTCTCCGTTTGAAACATGGTCGTTCAGCGTCGCGGCTGAAGCCGCTTCCTCGAACTCCCTGTTTCTGCGCTTCCTCGTACTCCCTTCATCCGCCCCAGGCGGCGGTCGTACTCGTCACCTTCAAATCCGGTTATCAGCCTTTTGCCGAGGTAAAATAAAAACAGTGCAGCCTGATGACTGTACTGTTTTTATGGAGCTGATAACCGGATTTGAACCGGTGACCTCATCCTTACCAA
>CACWKB010000028.1 GCA_902761375.1 uncultured Ruminococcus sp.
GTGCTGCGCGTGAGCGACAATCCGAAAACCTGTTACGGAAAAATCGTCAAATCCTCGACGAAGCCGGAACAGACGGATGGCAATCCCTCTTATTCGTTTCAGTGTTTCTGTACTGTCGGGAGCAATGGTGAAAGGAATCTTTCTGCCGTGTATCATTTTGCCGTTTGGAGCAGTTTCTTCAATGAGGTAATACTCTCCCAAGGGTAAGTTCATAGCGGTCAGTGACGGCGTATTGGAGGACAGCGTAAAATAGGAGCCGTTCGAGGTGTAGGTGTACAGCCCCTCGGAAATACGGTAGAATCCGACTGCATTGTCACTCGAATCATAGATTTTCCACTGCGCTCCGACAAGAGCCTTGCCATCACCGTCTAGCTTTTGTATTACAACCTGCCCGGTTTTCTTGCGGTTTATCATCCTGACCGTCTGAACATCTGTTGTATCCTTGACGGTGAAGGACACATCCTTGCTGAGATTATATTCCTTCAAGGCTTTTACCTCATGCAGCTTATAAGGAATTAGTGATTTCATTCAACGAAATGAACAATATCGCAAGATGTTTTTGTTTGAAAAGATTGGCTTTGGTATTTATCGCCGTTATTATCCTGCTTTCGGGATGTTCCGCCTCTCAAAGCGGATTTGCCGCTTCCTACACTCAGATCACGCAGGAGGAATCGATGGAGATGATGAAAAAGGATGACGGGCATATCATCGTTGATGTGCGACGTCAGGATGAGTATGACGAGGGGCATATCCCGGGCGCTGTTTTGATCCCAAACGAATCGATCACAGATCAGCAGCCAAAGGAGCTGCCCGACCTCGATCAGATCATTTTGGTGTACTGCCGCAGCGGACGCAGGAGCAAGGAGGCTTCGCAGAAGCTTGCGGATATCGGATATACAAATGTATATGAGTTCGGCGGCATCATTACTTGGTCGGGTGAGACTGTCAGGTAGCATAAATCAATCAAGGCAGAAGAGTAACGAAAGGTCTCGTTTTTCTTCTGCCTTTTTCTGCTTTTCAATAAATATTGCTAAAACTCCGTAAATATCAAATGTGCCTGCGCATTGTCGAGGACGATGGGGGACTTGCGCTCAACTCGGTTGATGGAGCCGAACAGCCTGCCGAACACCACTGTGGTCTTGTCCATGTCGGCGGTCATCGCCTTGCCGCGCACGGTGAAGGGCTTGAAGGTGATGTCCACTGCCGAGGTGCCCGCCTTGAAGTACACGGGGCGCTCGAGTCTGCCGGGCGAACCGTTGACCTTGATCTGCGAGAGCTTGTGTATTTTGCCGCCGAGGAAGAAGCAGTTCTCGTTGCCGTAGCGGTTGTCGCCTACGCGCGTGGCGAGGCACAGCGAGAACCGCTCGCCGCCGAGCATGCAGTCTGCGCTGAGCCGCTGATAATCGTGCTTTCGGGGCTTGGAGAACCGCGTCATGTCAAAATAGCCCCTGCCGTTCGTTTCGTTGAGGTTATATTCAAGCCCTCCGACGCGGATGACGCCGCTTGCCGTGAATTTGGGCATGAAGCGCTTGTAGTAGAAGTATTTGCGGTTGCGCTCAAACGGCGCGAGCTCGTTGAGACTGTCGCCGTCGAGCTTCTTCAAAAACAGATTAAAATACAGATTCTTGATGCCCGCGAAGTCGATGAAATCGCATTTGAGATAGCGCCCCTGAGGGGTGTTTGTGAGCTGGAGCTGCATCCGCTTGTCGTTGTAGAGCAGCTCGCCCTTGTCGTCCGATTCCGGCAGCTCGGTTTTTATGAGACTGAGCCTCCTGATCGACGTGTCGCAGATCACGCCTCCGCGCTTCAGGTCTGCCACGGCGATCTTTACCGCGAAATACGAGCCGAGGTTTTCCACCGAGAGGTAGAGCGATACCTCGTCGCTGTTGACAAAATAGCAGTCGCGCTCGCTGTGCCTGCCCGAGGTTTTGCTCGCTTCGGAGTTGTATTCAAAGACCGGGCGGCGCGCCCAGCCCGCGTTCATGACCTCGCCGTTCTCCTCAAAAATACGGCAGGGTCTTGTGATCTCACGCTGCATTACTTTCCCTCATTTCAAATTTATCCATAATAAATATACCAAAAGCCATTTTGCTTATCAAGAATTATAACAGCATTGTAAATGCGGAATAAAGGATTGTTTCCAACCATATATTGTAACGGAAAGGCAGGCGGTTTTTTTGAAGAAATCTGTCGCAGGAGCGATCATTTTTTTGGCAGTAGTATTATCGGGCTGCTCGGTGCGCGAGTCGGGCTGCAAAAGCGAGCTTACCGAAAGCTCTTGGCGCGCAAGGCTCGACGGCGGCGCCGAGGCTTCGCTGAGCTTCAACGGCGACGAGGCGGCGTTTATCATTGAGAACGCGGGCGAAAAAGCCGAGATCAGAGGGCGATACATCGCCGACGAAACAAGCTTTGTGATCTTCGTTCCCTCGGTCGGACAGAATTATTCCTTTGACTATACGCCAAAGGGAGATACGCTGGAGCTCGAATGGGGCGGCGGAAGGCTCGAGCTTTTCAGCGAGTGATATGATGTGCTGAATTATCCGCCGAGTTGAGCTGTGAACTCAAAAAAAAGATTGCTTATTACTGCATTTTGTGGTATAATACTTTAGTGTGTTTTATTATGCCGTACTATATGTTTTTCGGGGGAATTGACTTGGTTGTGTTCGGAATTGACCCGGGCTACGCGATCGTAGGCTGGGGCGCGGTCAGCTTTCAGGCGAACAGCTACAGGCCTCTCGGCTTCGGCTCAATAGAGACCGAGGCGCACACCGACTTCAACGCGAGGCTTGAATATATCTACGACGAGCTGTACGCCGTCCTGCGGCGCTGCCGCCCCGACGCGGTGTCGATGGAGCGCCTTTACTTTCAGACCAACCGCACCACCGCGATCAAGGTCGCTCAGGCGAGAGGAGTCGCGCTTTTGGCGGCTCAGAAGCTGAAAATACCGATATATGAGTACACGCCGCTGCAGGTCAAGATCGCCGTCACGGGCTACGGCAAGGCGAAAAAGCCTCAGGTCATGGAGATGACCCGTCGGCTGCTGAACCTCGACGAGGTGCCTAAGCCCGACGATACCGCCGACGCGCTGGCTATCGCAATCACTCATGCCCAGGCGGCAGGCTCTGAGCTGCGCCGCGCGCTGATGAACAGCGCCGGAAGATACCAGTGACATATAAAAACAAAAATCACACTAACTACCGATAAGGGATGTAAATATGCTGTATTCTGTACGCGGAAAGCTTATCCACATGACCTCGTCCACCGCTGTGGTGGAGTGCGGAGGCGTGGGCTTTGACTGCCAGACCACACTGAACACGCTAAAGACCCTGAGAATGGGCAGCGAGGTGACGCTGTTCACCTATCTCAATGTGCGCGAGGACGCAATGGAGCTGTTTGGCTTTGCCACAAAGACCGAGCTTCAGACCTTCAAGTCTCTGATCGGCGTCAGCGGAGTCGGCCCCAAGGCGGGGCTCGCGGTGCTCTCGGAGCTCAGCCCCGAGCAGGTCGCTATGGCTATCGCCACCGACGACGTCAAGACCATCACGCGCGCCCAGGGCGTCGGCAAAAAGATCGCCCAGCGCATCATACTCGAGCTGAAGGACAAGCTTGCAAAGTCCTTTGCCGACGACGGCTTCGCCAATGTCGCGGGAGCGCCCGCAGCCGCGGTCAGCGGCAACGTGCCTAAGGCGATCGAGGCTCTCGGAGTGCTCGGTTACACGCCCTCGGACGTTTCGGGTATCCTCGCCACACTCGACGGAAGCCTGCCGGTGGAGCAGCTAATCTCTCAGACGCTCAGACAGTTAGGAAGACAGTAAGATGAGCAATACTCAGTTTTTTGACGAATTTGACTTTGAAAACAGAATAATGGACGCGAACGCCATCCCCGAGGACACTCCCGAGGGCGACAATCCGCTGCGCCCGAAAAACCTCGACGAATACATCGGTCAGGACAAGGTCAAGGATAACCTGCGCGTTTATATCGAGGCGGCAAAGCTCCGCCATGAGACCCTCGACCACGTCCTGCTCTACGGACCTCCCGGACTCGGCAAGACGACTCTTGCGGCGATCATCGCAAACGAGCTCGGAGTGAATATCCGAATCACCTCGGGTCCCGCGATCGAAAAGCCCGGCGACCTTGCGGCGCTGCTCACGAACCTTAACGAGGGCGATGTGCTGTTCATCGACGAGATACACCGCCTCAGCCGCGCGGTCGAGGAGGTGCTCTATCCCTCGATGGAGGACTTTGCGATAGACATAATCACGGGCAAGGGTCAGATGGCGGCTTCCTACCACCTGCCGCTGCCGCACTTCACACTGGTCGGCGCGACCACCAGAGCCGGTCAGCTCACTGCGCCGCTGCGCGACCGCTTCGGCGTGCTGCTCAGACTGGAGCTCTATACGCCGGAGGAGCTTGCGCAGATCGTAATGCGCAGCGCCGGCATCATCGGGATCAAGATCGACTACGAGGGCGCGATAGAGATCGCCTCGCGTTCGCGCGGCACGCCGCGAATCGCCAACCGTATGCTGAAAAGAGTGCGCGACTTCGCCCAGGTGATGTCCGACGGCGTGATCACGCTCGATACCGCCCGTACCGCCCTCGACCGCCTCGAGATCGATGAGCTCGGGCTCGATCAGAACGACCGAAGGATGCTCGAGGCGATAATCCGCTTCTATAACGGAGGTCCCGTGGGGCTCGAGACCCTTGCCGCCGCGATAGGCGAGGAGGCGGTCACGATCGAGGACGTCTACGAGCCGTACCTCATGCAGATAGGCTTTCTCAGCCGCACACCGAGGGGACGCTGCATAACCGCCGAGGCGTGCAGGCACTTGGGCTACGCCTTCCCAAAGGGAGCGGTCGGAGCGCAGCCTACCTTGTTTGATAATTGATTTGCTTCCTGACCGTATTATTTTCCGGTCATTACTAATAATTAGTTTGGAGAGGACGATTAGTATTGCGTATTTCCGAAAACTGGATCGACTATGAACTGCTCGACACCTCCGACGGCGAGCGGCTTGAGCGCTGGGGCGAGGTCGTCCTAATCCGTCCCGATCCACAGATCATCTGGTCGGGCGAGCGGAAAGATCCGCTCTGGCAAAAGGCTCACGCGCGCTATCACCGCTCAAACAAGGGCGGCGGAAGCTGGGAGGCTTACAAAAAGGTGCCCGACCGCTGGACGATCGGCTACCGCGACCTGACCTTCAATATCAAGCCCATGGGCTTCAAGCACACGGGGGTATTCCCCGAGCAGGCGGTGAACTGGGATTTTGCCGCCGATAAAATCAGAAATGCCGGCCGTCAGATCAGGGTGCTCAACCTCTTCGGCTATACGGGCTGCGCCACGCTTGCCTGCCTTCAGGCGGGAGCGAGCGTCTGCCATGTGGACGCCTCGAAGGGCATGGTGCAGTGGGCAAAGGAGAACGCTCAGTCGAGCGGTCTTGCCGACCGCCCGGTTCGCTGGCTGGTCGACGACTGCGTAAAATTCGTGCAGCGCGAGCTTCGCCGCGGCAACCGCTACGACGGCATAATCATGGACCCGCCGTCCTACGGCAGAGGTCCCGGCGGCGAGGTTTGGAAGCTCGAGGAGCAGCTCTATCCGCTGGTCGGACTGTGCAGGCAGGTCTTGAGCGACGATCCGCTGTTCTTTATCCTAAATTCCTACACCACGGGTCTGTCGCCCGCGGTAATGGAATACCTGCTCGGCGTGCTGCTGCAAAAGGACTTGGGCGGCACGGTCTCGGGCGATGAAATCGGACTCAGGGTGAGCGACACGGGGCTTATTTTGCCGTGCGGCTCAACCGCTATCTGGGAGAAGTAATAATGGCATTTATCTCAATTGAAAACGTGGAGTTTTCCTACGACGAGGTCGAGGAGGGCAAGCCTGTCAGGAACGCCGTCGACGGCGTGACGCTCGGTATAGAGCGGGGCGAGTTTGTCGCGGTGATCGGTCACAACGGCTGCGGAAAATCCACACTCGCCAAGCATCTCAACGCAATGCTATTGCCGGACAGCGGCAAGGTGTATGTCGACGGAGATGATACGGCGGACGAAAGCAAGGCTTTTAAAATCAGAGAGACCGTGGGCTTGGTGCTGCAAAACCCCGACAACCAGCTCGTGGCGAGCATCGTGGAGGAGGACGTCGCCTTCGGTCCCGAGAATTTAGGGGTAGACCCCGCCGAGATCCGCGTCCGCGTCGACGAGGCGCTGAAGGCGGTGGGAATGTATGAATACCGCACTCACGCGCCCCACAAGCTCAGCGGCGGTCAGAAGCAGCGCGTGGCGATAGCGGGCATTTTGGCGATACAGCCTGACTGCATAGTGCTCGACGAGCCGACCGCCATGCTCGACCCCAACGGACGGCGCGAGGTGCTGTCCACCCTGATAAAACTCAACCGCGAGAGAAAGATGACCGTGGTTTTGATCACCCACTATATGGACGAGGCGGTGCTTGCCGACCGCGTGGTGGTCATGGACAGCGGCAAAATACTCACGCAGGGTACTCCGGACGAGGTGTTTTCTCAGGTGGAGCTGCTTAAAATACACAGATTGGACGTTCCTCAGTCGGCTGAGCTTGCCAACAGGCTCATCGGCTGCGGAGTTGATATAGACCGCATCCCTCTCACCGAGGAGGACTGCGTGAAAATGCTCGGGGAGGTGCTTGAATGAGCGCGCTTCTGGAGCTTAAAAACCTGAGCTTTGTCTACGGACAGGGCACGCCATTTGAAAAAAAGGCGGTCAGCGACGTCAGCCTCAGCGTCAACAAGGGCGAATTCATCGGGATAATCGGTCACACCGGCTCGGGCAAGTCCACGCTTGTCCAGATGCTCAACGGGCTGATTAAGCCCACCGAGGGTCAGGTGATCCTCGAGGGCGAGGACATCTGGAAAAAGCCTAAGGAGATACGCAAGGTGCGCTTTCGCGTCGGCATGGTTTTCCAGTACCCCGAATACCAGCTCTTTGAGGAGACCGTGCGCAAGGATATCGCCTTCGGCCCCTCAAACAAGGGCTTGAAGGGCGAGGAGCTCGACAAGGCGGTCGAAAGAGCCGCCGCATTCACGGGGCTTAAATCCGACCTGCTCGACAGCTCGCCGTTTGAGCTTTCGGGAGGCGAAAAGCGCCGCGCGGCTATCGCGGGCGTGATCGCAATGGATCCCGAGATACTGATACTCGACGAGCCCACCGCGGGACTCGACCCGATGGGGCGCGAGATTTTGCTCAGCCAGATCGTGAACTACCACAAGGAGCGCGGCAACACGGTGCTTCTGGTGTCGCACAGCATGGAGGATATCGCCCGCGTCGCGGACAGGATCATCGTGATGAATCAGTCGCGGCTGTTTGCCTTTGACGAGACCAAAAAAATCTTTGCCCGAGGCGACGAGCTCGGACAGATCGGGCTTCAGGTACCTCAGATCACGAGGATAATGCAGCGGCTGCGCGGTATGGGCTATGATGTGCCGGACGGCGTGCTGACCGTGGACGAGGCGTTCTCGGCGGTCTGCTCGCTGCTCAAGAAGGAGGGACGCATATGGTAAGAGACGTTTCCTTCGGACAGTATTTTCCCGGGAACAGCCTGATCCACCGGCTCGATCCGCGCGCGAAGCTGCTGATCTTCATCGCGTTCATCGTGATAATCTTCTGCACCTTCAACTACGCGGCGCTCGGGGTGACGGCGGCGTTTACGGCGCTGTTCCTGATACTCAGCCGCATACCGATAAAATTCTATTTCAAGAGCCTCAAGGTGATAATCTTCATCGTGCTGTTCACCTCCGTCATCAACCTGTTCTACGGCGTCGGCGACCCCATCTGGCAATGGTGGGTGTTCAAGATCACGTGGGACGGGATCCACCGGGCGGTCATGGTGACGATAAGGATAATCTGTCTCATCCTCTCGAGCTCCTGCCTCACCTTTACCACCTCGCCTACGGAGCTGACCGACGCGATCGAACGGCTGATGAGCCCGCTGAGGGCGATACGCTTTCCCGTACACGAGATTGCGATGATGATGTCGCTCGCGCTGCGCTTTGTGCCGACCCTCATGGAGGAGACGGACAAGATAATGCAGGCTCAGAAGGCGAGAGGAGCCGACATGGAGTCGGGCAATGTCATAAAGCGCGCACGCGCCTTGGTGCCGGTTTTGGTGCCGCTGTTCGTGTCGGCGTTCAGGCGGGCGTATGAGATCGCCACCGCCATGGAGTGCCGCTGCTACAGAGGAGGCTCGGGGCGCACCCGAATGAAAACAATCCACATGGGCAGGCGCGACGTGCTCGCGTTCATCGCGATCGCGCTTGTCATCGGCGGAGTGATCGTATGCAACATCTTTCTGGGCAAGACAGTCTGAGAAATCTGCTTCTGACAATCTCATATGACGGCAGGGGCTTTCACGGCTGGCAGATACAGCAGAACGCCTATACCGTCCAGGAGGCGTTCCAGGACGCGCTCGGCTCGATCATCGGCAGCGAATTTGAGCTGAAGGGCTGCAGCCGCACCGACAGCGGCGTTCACGCGAATATGTACTGCATCAGCCTCAAAACCGCCCATCCGATCCCCTGCGAGAGGCTTGTGGGCGCGCTCAACCGCTGGCTGCCGCTGTCCGTGGCGGTGAAGGACTGCCGCGAGGTGCCACTCGATTTTCACGCGCGTTACAGCTGCGTCAGCAAGGAATATATTTATAAGATATGGAACAGCCCGGTCAGGAACCCGTTTTTGGAGGGCTGCGCCCTGCACTACCGTTACCCGATCGACGAAAAGCTGCTCGACAGGGCGGCGCAGGCTTATGTGGGCAGCCACGACTTTACCTCGTTCTGCACACTTGACAGCCGCGAGAAGGGCGACCTTACAAGAAACGTCAAGGCGTTTTCCGTGACCCGCGACGGCGAGCTTGTGACTATGCGCGTCGAGGCGGACGGCTTTCTGTACAATATGGTGCGGATCATGGTCGGCACCCTGTTGAGGATCCGCGAGGGCAAGCTCGCCCCGGACTCCATCCCGGAGATTATCAGCCGCAAGGACAGAAAATACGCCGGACCTACGGCGCCCGCCTGCGGGCTGTATTTGAACAAGGTGAATTATTGACGCTTCATTGCGGGAGCCGACAGGACGCCTCCTGCGTTGAAGCTTTGAAAAAAGGTACTGTATATGTTTAATTTCAAAAAGAAAAAAGCGCGTTACAGCGACCGAAAGCACAAAAACGACCGCAAGGTCATCAGCTATGAGGATATGCCGCTCGACGATTACGAACAGGAGCGGACGGATATCTCTCCCGAGGCGATAAAGAAGATCATAATCGGAGTTGCCATCGCGCTGGCGGCGGCGCTGGCTGTGTTCGCCTTCGCCAACCGCGACAAGCTCAGTCCCGAGAACATCGGCGTCTGGTGGAACTACGAGGTGCTCGGCAGATCGGGCGGCGGTTATCCCGTCAACCTGATCGGCTCCGAGGTCAAGCCCCGTAACTTCTCCGTCAATCAGGGCAGAGTGGCCTATGCCTCCGACACCTCCTTTGTGACCCTGAATTCCTCGGGCAACGAGATCGCCAACGTCCAGCTCAAGTATTCCAAGCCGGTCATGAAAACCTGCGAGAACCGCTTTCTAACCTACGGACTCGGCGAGCGCGGTTATCAGATCGAGAGCTACGACAGCAACCTCTATTCCGGTGACGCCGAAAGCGTGATCTATACCGGCGATATCGCCTCGAACGGCATCTACTGCCTCGTCACCGAGGGCAACGGCTTTTTGACCGAGCTTTTCGCGTTTGATAAAAACAACAACCGAATATTTAAATATTCTTTTTCGGAATATTACATAAACTCCGTGGCGCTCAACCGCAACGGCACGGGCTGCGTCGCCTGCGGCATCACCAGCGACGGCGGAGGAAGCAAGTCCGCGATCTATGTGCTGGACTTCACCGAAGAGAAGCCTGTAAGCATTTACCCCATAGACGACGACTCCATTATCGACTGCAAATACCTGAGCTCCGGCAGCGTTGCCGCCGTGGGCGTTTCGGCGTCCTATGTGTTCAGGATCGGAGCCGAGGATCTTACTGTGATAGGCTACGACAACAAGCCGATCACCAACTACTGCTTCAACACCTCGGATTCCTGCCTTGCGCTGGCGCTCTCAAAGAGCGGCGACGGCAGAAGCTGTACGCTTGCCATCTACAACGACCGCGGCGACGCGATAGCCTCGGTCGACCAGCAGTACGGCGCGGAATCGCTCTCGGTGTTGCGCGGGACCGTGGCTGTGCTTGACGGCAACATGATCTACGCCTACAATCGCAGCGGAGAGCTGACCTTCTCCTGCGACGCGGGAACGGGCTCGCGCGCGATGATACTGAATTCCGACAGCTCCGCCTACGTCCTGTCGATCAACCAGGTGCGTTATCTCGACTTCAAGCGGCAGCCGTCGACGGCGGATTCGGCGGCGGAGGCAGGCGCAAAATGATATCGGATGTTTTGATCTTTCTGGTCGCGCTGGTCTTTATCATAGTCGGCGCGGTTCGCGGAGCGGCTAAAACCCTGCTCAACCTCGCGGCTGTAGCCGCTGCGGCGATCGGCGCGAGGCTGCTGGCTTTTCCGTTGGCGGATTGGGTGTATCAGAGCTTTATCCGCGAGGGCGCGGTCGCCACGCTCACGGATTGGGCAGGCAGCAACGGGGCGCTATTTGCCGCCCAAAACTGCCTCGACGCGCTCCCGAAGTGGCTGTCGGCTGTTGCCTCGGCTGCGGCGAGTCTGTTCGGCTTCAGCGTCGGAGGCTTCCCCGGCGGGCTCTCGGTCGAGGGGATAGAGCCGAGCGCTGCGGCGGAGGCGATCGAGCAGCCGCTCGGGGTTTTCGCAACGGCGCTGATCTCCGTGCTGCTGACGGTGCTCATCTTCATCGTCCTTCTGGTGGTCGCCAAGCTTCTGGTCAAGCTTGCGCTCAAGCTCTTTGAGCTCGGGCCGCTGAAGGTAATAAACCGAATTTTCGGCGCATTTTTGGGTATCGGAGAAGGTTTTGTGTGCGTATGGCTTGCAATTCAGCTGATTTATGCTATACTGATAGTTGCGAATCCTTCCCTGCTGGACAATACGTTTTATTTCGGAACAGTGTTCCGCTTTCTTTGTCTTTTTGTATAACTGCGGTCATTCCGCAAATCCACGGCATTTTTGAGGAGAAATATGAAGCTTGAAAAGCTGGGCGTCAAGCCCAAGGACTTTCTTTTGATTCCTAATTTTATTACATACATACGTTTTCTGATGATCCCGCTGCTTTTGGTTTTCTTCTTCTTGGGAAGGACGACCAAGAACAACGTCTATATTATCGGCACGGTGATCTGTCTTGCGATATCCGCGCTCAGCGATGTGTTTGACGGCTTTGCCGCCCGTAAGCTCGGGCAGGTCAGCCAGCTCGGACGGATGCTCGACCCCATTGCGGACAAGCTCACGCTTATCGCGGTAGCGGTCTGTATGTGCTTCTTCGCACCTTCAGTGATCCCGCTGAAACACCACATTAGATGTGATATTATATATTATCACCGCGCTGGCTATGGCTTTCTCTCTTGCCAACTATCTGCATATGTATATAGGCATCATGAGGAACCGCGGCGACGGAGAAAAGTAACGAGTATAGGAGGTATCATATGCTTTGCAGCAGATGCGGAAAGCGACAGGCTGTCGTTTTCGTGACAAACAACTCGCAAAAGGACGCTCCCACGCTGGGCTATTGCCTGACCTGCGCCAAGGAGCTTAGAATAAAGCCCGTCGAGGATCTCATCAGCAAGATGGGGATCTCCGACGAGGATCTTGAAAATGTTCAGGATCAGATGAACACCCTCATGCAGGGCATGGGCGAGGGCGGCGACCTGTCCTCGCTGATGGAGCAGCTCGGCGGCGAGAATCTCGCCGAGCAGATGGAGGCTATGAACGAGGGCAGCGATACCGGCAGCGAGGACGACGATTTCTCACACGGCGCGCCTGCGTTCCCGAACTTTTTCAAAAACATTTTCGGCGGCAACAACGCTCAGAATCCTGCCGACGCCCAGAACGGCGCGGCGGCTGCCAATAAGGGCGGCAAAAAAGAGAAGAAGGAAAAAAAGCGCAAGCACATCAATCTTTACTGCGAGGACTTGACCCGCAGAGCGCGCGAGGGCAAGATTGACAACATCATCGGTCGAGACGCCGAGATCGCCCGCGTTATCCAGATACTCTCGCGCCGCACCAAGAACAACCCCTGCCTGATCGGTGAGCCCGGCGTCGGAAAGACCGCCATCGCCGAGGGACTTGCGCTCAGGATCGCAAGGGGAGAGGTGCCTCAGCGCCTCAAGGACAAGGAGATCCAGCTTCTCGACCTCACCTCTCTGGTCGCCGGAACCCAGTTCCGCGGTCAGTTTGAGAGCCGCATCAAGGGGCTTGTCGCCGAGGTCAAGGAGAGCGGCAATATCATCCTCTTTATTGATGAGGTACACAGTCTTGTAGGCGCGGGCGGCGACAGCGAGGGCACCATGAACGCCGCAAATATCCTCAAGCCCGCTCTTTCGCGCGGCGAGGTTCAGGTCATAGGCGCGACCACCTTTAACGAGTACCGCAAGTACATCGAGAAGGACTCCGCGCTCGAGCGCCGTTTTCAGCCCGTAAAGGTCGGCGAACCGACCATCGCCGATACCATCGAGGTCATCGCAGGCGTCAAGGAATACTATGAAAAGCACCACAACGTGGTCGTCGACGACAACATCGTCCGCAAGACCGTTGTGCTCAGCGAACGCTATATAACCGACCGCTTCCTGCCGGACAAGGCTATCGACCTGCTCGACGAGAGCTGCGCCTGCGCCGGTCTGCGCAACAAGGAGCGCGAAAAATATGAGAAGCTCGGCAATGAGCTTGCAATGCTGATCGAGGAAAAGGACGCGATCACCTCTGTCGAGGGCGAGGTGGACTACGAGGCGCTCGCCGAGGTGAACACCCGCATAGCCAGAGCGAACCAGGAGCTCGACAAGATCGACCGCGAGAAGCTTATCGGCAGGGTCACCGAGGAGGACATAGCCAAGGTGATCGAGCTGTGGACGGGAATTCCCGCCAGCCGCGTCAGAGAGAACGAGCTCGCCAAGCTCGCTGACCTCGAGGATGAGCTGAAAAAGAAGATCATCGGTCAGGACGAGGCGGTCGAGGCGCTCGCAAGCGCGATCAAGCGCAGCCGCTGCCAGATCTCGCCGCGCCGCCGTCCGGCTTCCTTCATCTTCGTGGGACCCACCGGCGTCGGAAAGACCGAGCTGGTCAAGGTGCTCAGCCGGGAGCTGTTCGACACTCCCGAGACCCTTATCCGCCTCGATATGTCCGAGTTTATGGAGAAGCACAGCGTGTCCAAGATCATCGGCTCGCCGCCCGGCTACGTCGGCTATGACGAGGCGGGTCAGGTCACCGAGAAGGTTCGCCGCAGACCGTATTCGGTGCTGCTCTTCGACGAGATCGAGAAGGCGCACCCCGATGTGCTCAACATCCTGCTCCAGATCTTGGACGAGGGTCGCGTGACCGACGCCCACGGCAGAACGGTCAACTTCGAGAACACCGTTATAGTGATGACCTCAAACGCCGGCTCAGGCAGCCGCGAGACCTCGCTCGGCTTCGGAAAGACCGTCGAGGAGGCGTCCAAGGAGAAGGTCATGAAGGCGCTTGCCGACTTCCTGCGCCCCGAATTCATCGCCCGAGTGGACGAGATCATCGTGTTCAATCAGCTCAGGCAGGAGGATTTCGTCAAGATCGCGCGCCTGATGCTCAGCGAGTACAAGCCCACCCTCGAGGAAAAGCACATCGCGTTCAGCTTTGACGACGCCGCGTGCGAGTACCTCGCCAAAAAATCATGCGGAGGAAAGAGCGGAGCCCGCGACCTGCGCCACACCATCCGCCGCGAGGTCGAGGAGAAGATAGCCGCCGCGATGATAGATTCACGCGCAGGCGACCTCTATTCAGTCCATGTGACCTCCGACGGCGAGCAGATCATCGTCGAGAAGAACAAAGCGGAATAATAGTTCACATAAAGAAAAAAGACCGGTTCAATTGAATCGGTCTTTTTTATGATTATCAAGAATGATCAGTTCCAGCCGTGAGCCTTTTCGAGCAGCATATCCTTGACCTTCATCAGCCTTGTGCGGCTGGAGCGGTCGTTTTCCTCGAGCTTCATGGAGATGTACTTGATCGTCTCCTGATAGCGCGGGATCATCACGTGTTCGAGCGAATTTACCCTGCGTCGGGTCTTTTCGATCTCCGCCGACATCAGCTCGCAGCTCTTTTCGTACTGAGCCAGCTTGATGAGATCGGGCAGCACGTCGTTGAGACTTGATACCGCGTCGTCGAGCTCAAAGGAGGTGAACGCGAAGCCGTAGGGGTAGATATCGCCCTCGTTCGAGGTGCGCGACGCGGCGGTGTACTCGGGGATCTCGACGCTCATCACGTTGCGCGAGCCGAGCTCGAGCTGAACCTGCTGCTTGGGCGAGAGCAGGGCGGCGTCGAGCGCCTGACTGCTCATGACCGCCGAGGCGTTGACAAAGTGGTCGCTGCATTCGGCAAGCTCAAGCTCCACCTTGTCGCGCAGCGCCTTGGTCTCACGAACCAGATCGAGAAACTGCCTCATCAGCTCGTCGCGCTTATCCTTGAGCATTTTATGACCGCGAACCGCCGTGACAAGCTGTTTTTTCAGCTTGGTGAGCTGCATTCGGGTCGGGTTTACATTCATAACAGCCATTGTGACTCACCTACTGCTTCTTGTAGAATTCGTCGAGCATGTCGTCCTTGATTCGCTTCAGCTCGCTGCGCGGGAATATCTCGAGCAGCTTCCAGCCGATGTCGAGCGTTTCCTCGATAGAGCGGTTGGCGTCGTAGCCCTGAGAAACATACTGTCTCTCAAACGCCTCCGCGAATTCTGCGTACTTCTTGTCCATGTCGGTCAGCGCCGCTTCGCCGAGGATGACCATCAGCTCGCGGGCGTCCTTGCCTCGCGCATAGGCGGCGAAGAGCTGGTTCATGGTCGCCGCGTGATCCTTTCGGGTCCTGTCGGGGCCGATACCCTTGTCCTTGAGTCGGCTCAGCGAGGGCAGTACGTCGATGGGCGGAGTCACGCCCTTGCGGTACAGCTCACGCGAAAGTATGATCTGACCCTCGGTGATGTAGCCGGTGAGGTCGGGGATGGGATGGGTCTTGTCGTCCTCGGGCATGGTGAGGATCGGGATCAGGGTGATCGAGCCGTCCTTGCCGCGCAGACGTCCCGCTCTCTCGTACAGAGTAGCGAGGTCGGTGTACATATATCCGGGATAGCCGCGTCTGCCGGGGACCTCCTTGCGTGCGGCGGAGACCTCGCGGAGCGCGTCGGCGTAGTTGGTGATATCGGTCATGATCACGAGCACGTGCATTCCCAAATCGAACGCGAGGTACTCGGCGGCGGTCAGCGCCATACGCGGAGTTGCGATACGCTCGATAGCGGGGTCGTTGGCGAGGTTGACGAACATGACCGTCCTGTCGATCGCGCCGGTCTCCTTGAAGGACTGGATAAAGTAGTTCGATTCCTCAAAGGTGATACCCATAGCGGCGAAAACGACAGCGAACTGCTCGTTCTTGCCGCGAACCGTAGCCTGACGCGCGATCTGCGCGGCGAGCTGGGCGTGAGGCAGACCGGACGCCGAGAAGATCGGCAGCTTCTGACCTCTTACAAGGGTGTTCAGACCGTCGATGGCGGAGATGCCCGTCTGGATGAACTCCTGCGGATAGTTGCGCGCGGCGGGGTTCATAGGAGTGCCGTTGATGTCGAGGCGCTTTTCGGGGATGAGCGCGGGACCGTCGTCGATCGGGTTGCCCAAGCCGTCAAAAACGCGCGAGAGCATATCGGGAGATACCGGCAGCTCCATCGAACGGCCTAAAAAGCGCACCTTGGAGCCCGCGAGGTTGATTCCCGCGGCGGATTCAAAGAGCTGAACGAGCGCATTGCTTCCGTTGACCTCGAGCACCTTGCAGCGGCGGGTATCGCCGTTGGGAAGCTCGATCTCGCCGAGCTCGTCATACTTAACGTCGTCGACGTCGCTGATCATCATCAGAGGACCCGCGACCTCGCGTATCGTGCGATATTCCTTCGGCATCAGTCATCACTCCTTTGCAGTACGTCCTTGATCTCGCTGTCGAGCTGAGCCTCGATGCTCTCAAACTCGGCTTGGATATTAGCCTCAGCCTCGTACTTGAAGCGGCCTATGCGCTCACGTACGGGGATGTTTACAAGCAATTCAATGTTGGCGCCCTTGTCCAGAGCCTCGCGCGCCTTGTCGTAGAAGCTGAGGATTGCGCGCATCATCAGCACCTGCTTGGGCAGCGAGGTGTAGGTGTCGGTGGGATCAAAGGCGTTTTGGTGCAGATAGTCCTCGCGGATAGAGCGGGCGGATTCGAGCTTGAGCCTGTCGGGAGCGCTCAGCGCGTCCATACCGACGAGGTTCACGATCTCCTGCAGCTCGCTTTCGTCCTGAAGCAGCGCCATCAGTCTGCCGCGCAGCGTCATGAAATCGGGCGCGGCGTTCTCCGCAAACCAGCCCTCGAGCTGGTCGGTGTAGAGCGAGTAGCTCGTCAGCCAGTTGATAGCCGGGAAGTGGCGCTTGTAGGCAAGGTTAGCGTCCAAGCCCCAGAACACCTTGACGATACGCAGAGTAGCCTGCGAAACCGGCTCCGAGATATCGCCGCCGGGAGGCGATACCGCGCCGATAACCGACAGCGCGCCCTCGGTGTCCTCGGTGCCGTTTACGATCACGCGGCCTGCTCTCTCATAGAACTGAGCCAGACGGCTGCCGAGATACGCCGGATAGCCCTCCTCACCGGGCATTTCCTCAAGACGACCCGACATCTCGCGCAGAGCCTCAGCCCAGCGGGAGGTGGAGTCAGCCATGAGCGCGACGGTGTAGCCCATGTCGCGGAAGTATTCGGCGATGGTGATACCGGTGTAGATCGAAGCCTCGCGCGCCGCAACGGGCATATCGGAGGTGTTTGCGATCAGCACGGTGCGCTCCATCAGGGAGTTGCCCGTGCGCGGATCCTTCAGCTCGGGGAACTCGTTGAGAACGTCGGTCATCTCGTTGCCGCGCTCGCCGCAGCCGATGTATACGATGATGTCGGCGGCAGCCCACTTTGCGAGCTGGTGCTGAACGACGGTCTTGCCTGAGCCGAAGGGGCCCGGAACAGCCGCTACGCCGCCCTTGGCGAGGGGGAAGAGGGTGTCGATCGGGCGCTGACCCGTGGTCAGCAGGATGTCGGGCGAGAGCTTCTTCTTGTAGGGTCTGCCAACGCGGACAGGCCAGGTGGTAAACATCTTTACGTCAACGCTGCCGTTCTCGGCCTTGAGCACGGCTACAGCCTCGTCAATGGTGAAATCGCCCTCGGTGATTTTTTCGACCTTGCCGCTCACCTTGTTGGGGACGAGTATCTTGTGCAGAACCGCGGCGGTCTCCTGGACGGTGCCGAGGATATCGCCTGCCTTCAGCTCGTCGCCGACCTTGGCAACGGGCTTAAAATGCCACTTCTTGGAGTGATCGAGCGAGGGCACGTCGACGCCGCGCTTGAGGTTGGTGCCGGCGACCTTCATGATCTCGTTGAGGGGACGCTGGATTCCGTCGTAGATCGCGCCGATCAGTCCGGGACCCAGTTCGACCGAAAGCGGCGCGCCGGTGGATTCTACCTGCTCGCCGGGGCCGAGACCCGAGGTCTCCTCGTAGACCTGGATGGATGCGCGGTCGCCGTGCATCTCGATGATCTCGCCTATCAGACGCTGCTTGCTGACGCGCACAACGTCGAACATATTCGCGTCGCGCATGCCCTCGGCGATTACCAGAGGACCCGCGACCTTTGTTATGGTACCTAAATTCAAATTATTCACCTCTGTATAGAGTCGTATAAAACATCTATTGTAGGGGTCGGTCTTGACCGACCCGTGAGTTAATCGGCAAACGTATAACCTTTCGGTTCCGGTCGGTAAAGACCGACTCCTACGTCAAATGATGTTATCCGTTGAACAAAATGTCCGAGCCGACCGCCTTCTCGACAAAGGAGGAAAGGCGTTTTTTGCCCGTGCCGGCGTTTCCTCTGACCCCGGGGATCGGGATCAGCGCCGGTGTGAGCCTTTCGGCATAGCGTGCGCGCTCCTTTTCGGTCACGCCGTAGATCTCTTCGGTCAGATAAATGACCGCGTAGGTGTCGCTGTCGGCGATGTGCCTGAGCAGCGAGGCCGCCTCCTCGGGCTCGCAGGGGAAGATGTCGAGCCCTACCGCCGAGAAGCCCTTGATGCTCTCGGAGTCGCCCATTACCGCGATATTCTTAGCCATAGATCTCACGCATCCTTTCCCTGATGGTATCGGTGTCGGTCTTGGTGCGGATGCCGCTTGCGATGATGTGGATCGCCTTTTTCTCGATCTCGCAGCCGAGGTAGTAGCCCAGCAGCGGCTGGGCGCCCTCGCTTGCGCGCTTGCAGGCGGCCTTTGCCAGCCCCGTCAGGCGGTTGTCCACCCAGCGCTCGAACGCCGAGGGAGACTTTTTGTACTCCTCGATCGCCTCGCCGCAGCCGTATGCGCGGCACTTTGAGAGCAGCTCGAGCGTGCTGTCCTCGCCCTTGAGCACCGCCGCCGTGACCGCGGGCTTGTCAAAGCCCTCGACCTCGAACAGCGCCCGCTTTACATAGTGGCGGTTGGCGTTTGAACGCGCGCTGCGGATGGCGGTCTTTACATTATTATAGAAAACGGTCGTTTTGATATATTCCTCGAGGAAGCTGCTGCGCCATTGCTTTGAAAGCCTCAGCATCTCCTCGGTGGTCGCGCGGTCAAGGTAAGCGTCGCTCAGCCTTGCGTCGCCCGTGTGAGCCAGCGCCACATACGCCTTGTCGGCGTTGACGGCGATCCACTCGGGCAGCAGCGAGAAGCCCCTGCTCTCGACCGCCTTGACAAGCAGCTCCGGGTCGAGCGTCGCGGGAGTCATCAGCAGATGACGGTATTTGCGCGCCGACAGCGAGCCCTTGATCACGACCTTCAGGTTGTGGTTGTCGTTCTGGATGAGGAACACGTCGAACAGGCTGAAATCGGGAGCTACGTCTTTAAGGTATTTCCACATCGCCTGTGTGTGCGCCTCGAGCTTTTCATCCACCGTTTCGCCCTCGCCGTAGCCCTTGTCGCCGAGCAGAGCGCAAAACTCGCTCTCGCTCTTGCAGGCGAGAAGCTGCTCGAGGTCTACGCCGGTAAGCAGCGATTTTTCGCGGGCGCGTACCGAGCCGATGGAGTATTCGTATGATAAAGCCATATTGCCCTCCTTATTCCGAGAAGAGCTCTCTGTTTATCAGGTCTTCCGTTTCGTCGCGCCTCTCGGCGATGACAGCCGAGAGATCCATGTTTTCCTCGATGTCGCCGCTTTTGAGAATGAAGCCGCCCGAGATGTTCACGGGCTCGCGGCTGACGGTCGCGTCCAGCCCCGCGCCCCTTACCCTCGACTCAAAGTCAGAGGGAAGTCTGTCGAGGTCGCGGCGGTTCAGAAGCATCACGCCGCTCTTGCCGCGCAGCTTTGCCGCGAGGCGAAGGAGAGCGTCGAAGTACGCGCCGTCATCAAGCGAGAGCAGATACTCCCTGACCGCCGAAACGGTCTTGTCGATCTCCTCACGACGGGTTTTGAGCAGAGTGTTGCGCGCCTCAAGGCTTGCGCGGCTGCGCGACATTTCACGAAGGCGCACAAGCTGCTTTTCACCCTTGCCGCGGATGGCGGCGGCGTTTTTCTCCGCCTGTTTTTGCGCCTGCGCGAGTATTTCCTCACAGCGGCTGTCGGCTTCGGCGCCTACAGCGGCTATGCTTTCTTCGCAGTCCGAGTTGATGCGGTTGAGAATAATATCAGAGCCGTTGACAATGATCTCTCCGCCTTTCATTCAGACCCCACCTTTCATGTAATAGGATAGATTAGATCAGATGTTGAGATTGGGAATCTGAATAACGGCGAGCAGAGATACGATGAAGGACAGCAGAGCGTAGATCTCAACGAGGGTAACGGATACCATCGCCTTGGAGAAGTCCTTGTCGTTCTTTGCGCTCAGAGCGATACCGGAGACCGCGGCTTTACCCTGCGCGATACCCGAGAACAGACCGCCCAGGCCGATAGCCAGAGAAGCCACCGCAAAAGCGAGACCCTGAGCCAGGGTGGGAGCGCTGCCGCCGAGCACGCCGCAGCTTACGAGAATAAGGAAGCCTACGATGAAGCCGTACAGACCCTGGGTACCGGGAAGCAGAGTCAGAACGAGCATCTTACCGAATTTGGAGCTGTCCTCAGAGAGAACGCCCATCGAAGCCTGAGCGGCTCCGCCTACGCCCTTTGCCGAGCCGATGCCCGCCAAAACCGTTGCCAACGCTGCGCCTAAAAGCGCGAAAAACATACCATTCATAATCAGTTATCCTCCTGAATTTTAATATAGTTGCCATTCAACGAGAACGGCTCGAATTCTTTGCCGCCGCCCTCGTAAAACTTACTGAACATCTCAACATACTGCAGGCGCATTGTGTGGACATATGAGCCGAGCGCGTTGAGTCCGATGTTGATTAGGTGACCGATGATGAAGATGATCACCAGAGCGATGAAGCCCGCCACGCTTCTGCCCATCATGGTGGCAAGCATGTTGAACACCTGAGCCATAACGCCCGTGGTCAGTCCGAGCGCCAGCAGACGGGTATAGCTGAGCAGATCGCTGATGTAGCTCGTGATGTCGTAAAGCGAGGCGAGACCGCCGATCGCCTTTCCGATTATGCCCTTCTTGGCTCGTCCCTGAGTGAGCACGAGTCCCACCGCGCAGGCGATGGCGATCACCGCGCCGACCGTCATCAGCACGGGGTTGAAGAACATTCCCGCGGCGAGGACGGCGATGCCGACGAGCAGCAGCATCCACAAGCCGGTGTCAAAGAATGCGCCCGCGTAATCCTTCTGCTTCAGGCAGGCGTAGAACTTGCAGCCCATGCCCACGAGGATGTGTATCAGACCGAAGGCTATCGACAGCACCATGACCAGCAGCGCGTCCTTTTGAGGATCGAGCGTCGGCCACGGCAAAAGCTGAGCCATAGTGATTTTTGAATCGGTGAAGAAGTTGTACAGCGCCGCGGGAGCGTCGCCGAAGATGCTTCCGAAAACCAAGCCCCAGAGCGTGGTCGAAATGCCGCAGTACTGGAAGAGTTTCAGGTTGTTGCGCATCTTTTTGTCGGGCTTGAAGAGCTTGATCATCAGCCCGGTGGCTATCACCATCAGCAGACCGTAGCCCGCGTCGGAGAACATCATTCCGAAGAAGAAGTAGAAGAAGAACGCGAGCAGCGGAGTGGGGTCGATGTCGGTCTTGCCGGGAGCGGAATACATTGTGAGTATGCCCTGAGCCGGTTCGGCGAACTTGTTGTTTTTGAGCTTTACCGGAGCGTCGTCGCCCGCCTCGCCGAATTCAACGGTACAGGGAGCGGCGTGACGGCAGAGCTCCTCGAGCTTTTCGCAGTCCTCCTCGGGCACATAGCCCTCGATTATGAACACGTGCCTGCTGTGATCGAGCCTGTTGATCACTTCATATTTGTCCGCGCGGATGCGGAAGTAGTCCTGGGTCTCCTTGATCGCCTCGCGCCTGTCGGCAAAGGAAGCAATCTCCTCGCGCGCCTTTTCGGTCGATTCGAGCAGCTTTTCGCGTTTTTCGCGGAGCTTTTCGGACTTGACCTTTGGCACCTTGCTCGTTGCGCCCATCGGACGGGCGAAGCCGAGCGCCCTGAGCGCGTCCTCGGACATCGTCTTTTGGCTCGCGGGCGAGAAGAGCACGATGCAGCTCTGGGTGGGCTCGCTGTGGATAAGCTCTGCCGCGAACTCGAGCTTTGGGTTTTCCGCCGCTATCGCTTCGTTGAGCTCTTTCTCGGTGTATGGCGAGGGGAGGGTTCCCACGAACACCGACGTCGATTTGGTCGAGGTCGTGTTCAGGGGGATGTCCAGCTTCTCCCAAGCCTCGAGCTGGGAAAGCTGGGTGCGGATGCGTATCAGCTCCGCCGCGTTGTCCGTGCATTTCTTGTCGAGCTCGACAAGCCTGTTGCAGTCGGCGATGACCTGCTGCGACTTGGCGGCGATCTCGCCTAAATCGTCCGGGTCGATCTTGCGCCTGCCCTTGAACGAGGAGAGCAGTCCGCTTTTCTCGGGCGACTCCTCGTCGAGAATCTTCAGCGCCTGTTCGGTCAGCGCGACGTTTCGCTCGAACACATGGAGCTGAGAGCTCATGTCGACCCTGCCGAAGCCTTGGCGCGTCTCGACGTCGCTGCGAATCTGTATCAGACCGTTGTCCTGAAGATGCTCAAGCAGCCGCTTCCTGTCCTTTCGCAGAGCGATGATGCGCACGGTTTTCATTTTTAATTTTGCCAAATAGCGTCACCACACTTTATTGTAGAATAAATCTCTTTGCAGACCGCCGCTCAGCTCAGCAGCGCTTCCGCTGCCTTGCGGATCACGCCGGGGCGGTTTTTCTCGGCGAGCCTGCGCAGCCGTTCGCATTCCTCGGCGCTCGACTGAACCGTTCGGCGTTCCTCTTCGGCACATTTGAGCTTGGCGTCGGCGAGCGCCCTTTCGTTTTCGGCGAGCGCGTCGGCGTCGCTTTTTGCGATCAGCGCCTCGGCGTCGCGTTTCGCCTGTTCTATCAGCTCGTCGGCGTCGGACTTTGCCTGCTCCTCACGAAGCCGGCATTCCTCTTCCGCGGCGCGGATAGCGTCCAACATATCCTTAGCCATAAAACGTCTCCTTTCATGACAAATATAGATATAGTTTCGGCATATAGCCATTTCCAAGTATACCACATTTTCGCATGGAGTGCAAGAAACAGATTCAATATTTTTCACACATTTTAGCTTTATTGACCGTTTTTCAGACGTTTTTGCAGTATTGTCGAAGGCGTGCTGCACGACTGCCGCGACAATTCTCGGTTTCGACAATAAGTTGCTCATTTTACTTGACGAACGCGGCTTGACGGTGTACAATTATGACAGGTAGTCATATTTGTCATTTTTTTGTTGAAACGGAGCGCAGAGATGATCAAACCGACCTTTTACCGCCTGCCCGAGGAGAAACGCAGGCGCGTTATCCAAGCCATTGTAGATGAGTTTTCGGCGGAGACCGCCGACAGGGTCAGTATAAACCGAATAATCAAGGCGGCGGATATCTCGCGCGGAAGCTTTTACCAGTATTTCGACGACAAGGTCGATCTTGTCGAGGTGCTGATGAGCCGGCTGATCGAGGCGTCCACCGAGAAGGTGATGCTCGCCATCGAGGAATCGGGCGGCGATATCTTCTATACATATGAAAAGCTCTTCGACGCGGTCGCCGAATACAGCGCCGACCCTACTCGGCGCAGGGTGCTCAAAAACCTCGCTCACAACATAAAGGCGAACGACAGCCTTGTTTCGGATTATCTGCTCAACCGCTTCAAGGGCGTGGACGGCGACTGTCTGGTGAGGCATTTTTCGCGCGAGGGTCTGAGCGTCGATTCCGACGAGCAGATGTGCGAGCTCAACCGTATCCTGACGCTCGTGCTCAAAAACGCCGTTTTCAATTTCCTCTGCTGCGGAGAGGACTGCTCCGAGGCGAGAAGAAGCTTTATGAACAAGCTCGAGCTGATCAAGACCGGTGCGGCGAAACATAACTAAGGAGAACCACATGCTTTCTAAATTCAGCGTAAAAAAGCCGATGACCGTGTTCGTAGGCGTGATACTGGTGCTGGTGCTGGGCGTGACCGCGTTTCTGCGGATGACGCCCGACCTGCTGCCGAATATGGACTTTCCCTACATACTGATACTCACCACCTATGTCGGACAGACGCCCGAGGTGGTCGAGAACGAGGTCACAAAGCCCCTCGAGCGCAGCCTTTCGGTCGTGGACGGCGTAAAGCAGCTCACCTCGAACTCAGCGGAGAACTACTCGATGCTGCTGATCGAGTTTGAGGACGGCACCAACATGGACACTGCCACCGTCGACGTGCGCTCGGGGCTCGACACCGTCGCCGATTCATGGAACGACAGGGTCGGCACCCCGTATCTTATCAAGGTGAACCCGAATATCCTGCCCGTCGCCATGGCTGCGGTGAGCTATGAGGGCAAGGACAGGCTGGCAATTTCCGGCTTTGTCACCGACGAGCTGATGAACACCCTCGAGGGCATCGACGGCGTTGCCTCGGTGACCACAAAGGGAGTCCTGACGGAGCGCGAGAACATCCTGATCTCGCAGAAGAAGCTCGACGCGCTCAACAAGCGAATAAACGCCGCGCTCGACTCGCAGTTCGCCGAGGCTGAGGACAAGCTCAACAAGGCGAAAAAGGAGGTCGACGACAACGTCGCAGCCGCCGAGCAGGGCGCAGCCGCGATCACGGACTCGATAGATCAGATCAATTCTCAGCGCGCCGCTCTCAGCGATCAGCTCGCCGCCGCCGAAAAGGAGGCTTCCGCGGGCAACGTGCAGCTCATATCTGCCAAGATGGAGCTGCTCGACCAGAAGGCGTCGCTGACTCAGAGCAAGAAGCTCCTCGAGACAGCCTACAAGACCCTGATCGACCTCAAATCCGCCCTCGACGAGCTGAAAAGCCAAAAGAGCAGGCTGGAGAACCTTATCTCCGTGCTCGAGAACGCTCAGAAGAGCCTCAGCGACCTGAACGCGCAGCTTGCGCGCTTCGAGGAGGGCAGCGAGGAGTACAGCGGGATCAAAAAGCAGATAGAGAGCGTAGAGAAGCAGCTTGCGGAATACGGCGTAGAGCCCGGTGGTCTCGACAAGGCGCTCGAGTCCGCGAGGAACGCCCTCGCTCAGGTCGAGAGCGGTATAGCGAAGCTCGCCTCGTCGCTGAAGGCGGCGGGTACGACCGTGGAGGAGCTCGACCAACGGCTCGCCGAGATACCGAACCAGATCGCGCTGATCGACGACGGCATAGCTCAAATCGACGCCGCCCTGAAGGGCTTGGATGACAAAAGCATTACCGTCGCCGAGGCGCTCGCCACGATCAACTCTCAGCGCTCGAACGCCGATTTTCAGATGTCGGCGGCGCTGAGTACGCTCAACTCCAAGCAGTCGGAGCTGAACGCCGGGCTGATGCAGCTTCAGTCGGCGCAAAAGGAGATCGATTCCTCGCTCGACGCGCTCTCCGACAAGAAGAAGGAGGCAAAGGAGGCGGCTGATCCAGAGACCATGGTGACGATCGACAACGTGGCTCAGATACTGACCGCCCAGAACTTCTCGATGCCCGCGGGCTATGTCTCCGACGAGGACAACAACCGCTATCTTGTGCGCGTGGGCGACGAGGTCAAGACCGACGGAGAGCTTACGTCCCTTGCGCTGTTCGACACAAAGCTAAAGGGCATCGGCGTTATTCACCTCGACGACGTGGCAGATGTGTTCGTCAGCGACAATTCCGACGAGATATACTCAAAGATCGACGGCGTCGACGGCGTCATCCTCAGCTTCTCGAAGCAGAGCAATATCGCCACCGCCACCGTCTGCGACAGTATAAACAGCGAGATGCGCGCCCTCACCGAAAAATACGACGGGCTGAGCTTTACCACGCTGTACAGCCAGGGCGATTACATCGACCTGATAATCCGCGGCGTACTGCAAAACCTGCTGATGGGCGCGGGACTTGCGATCATCATCCTGCTCGTTTTCCTGCGCGACATCAAGCCCACCGTGATCGTCGCCTGCTCGATACCCGTCAGCGTGATCTTCGCCATAGTGCTGATGTTCTTCAGCGGCATTTCGCTGAACCTGATCTCTCTCTCGGGACTTGCCATCGGCGTCGGCATGCTGGTCGACAACTCGGTGGTTGTCATCGAGAACATCTACCGCCTCAGAGCCAAGGGCTATTCGGCGGTCAGCGCCGCCATGAACGGCGCCAAGCAGGTCGCCGGAGCTATCGTCGCCTCGACCCTCACCACGATCTGCGTATTCGTCCCCATCGTGTTCGTCGAGGGCATCACGCGCCAGCTCTTTGTGGATATGGCGCTCACTATAGCCTATTCGCTGCTCGCAAGCCTTCTTATCGCGCTGACGCTCGTTCCCGCGATGAGCCAGCGTATGCTGCGCAAAATACGCGAGCCCAAGAAGCAGAGCAAGGGCAGGATATTCGGCTTCTATGACAAATCTATCCGCTTTGTGCTCAGGCACAAGGCTGTCGCCCTGATAACGGTCGTCGTGCTGCTCCTCGGCAGCGGCGAGCTCGCTCTGATGCGCGGCTTCAGCTTCATGCCCGCCATGAGCTCTACTCAGGTTGAGGTCACGGTCAAGCTCGACGACAACGCCACCTTTGACGACACCGTAAAGGCGGCGGATATCGTCTCGGAGGCTATGCGGAAATACGACGACTTTGAGACCGTCGGCGTCATGGTCGGCAGCTCAAGCGGTCTGATCGGCTTGACCGACGGCTCGGCTTCCTCCGACGCGGGCAATCTGATGGCATACGGTGTGCTAAAGTCCGACCGCACCAAGCGCGGCGCGGAGATCTCGGAGAGCATCAAGACCGATCTCGCCGTGATAGACGGCGAGGTGACGGTGGATTCCGGTTCGATGAGCTCGATGTCCACGCTCATCGGCGACGGCGGCGTTTCGATAACGCTGTACGGCGAGGACCTTCCCAAGCTCCAGGAGACCTCGCGCGACCTTGCGGAAAAGCTCGGCGAGCTCGACTGCATCGAGACCGTCGACGACGGAATAGGCGCGACCTCGCCCGAGATCAAGGTCTCGGTCGACAAGCAGAAGGCTGCCGAAAAGGGTCTGACTGTGGCTCAGGTGTTCGCTCAGGTCGCCGCGGCGGTACAGAATGAAAAGACCTCGACCACGCTGAAGGCTGAGGACGGCAGCGGCATGGACGTTGTGGTCGTCAAGGACGACAGCCGCAAGGTAGGCGCGGACGACGTCGGCGACATCAAGCTGACCTATAAGGACAAGGAGCAGAAGGACAAGACCGTCAAGCTCTCAAAGATAGCGACTATCACCAAGACCGAGACGATGAACGTCATCAACAGAAAGGATCAGAAGCGCACACTCTCGCTGAACGGCAAGGTAGCCGACGGCTACAGCCTCACCGAGGCGACGAACCAAGCAAAGCGGCTGGTCGCGGATTACAGGCTGCCATCGGGCTGCAGCTATGAGTTCGCAGGTACCGACAAGGCGACGATGGACGCCATCGGTCAGCTCATGCTGATGCTGCTGCTCGGCGTTATCATGATCTATCTCATCATGGTGGCTCAGTTCCAGAGCCTCAAATCCCCGTTCATCATCATGTTCACCATACCGCTTGCCTTTACGGGCGGCTTCATCGGGCTGCTCGTCACGGGCTTCGACGTCAGCGTCATCTCGCTGATAGGCTTCATAATGCTCTGCGGAATAATCGTCAACAACGGCATCGTGCTCGTCGATTACATCAACCGCCTGCGCCTTGAGGGAGTGGAGCGCACGGAGGCGATCATTGAGGCGGGCAAGACGCGAATGCGCCCGATCTTCATCACCGCGCTCACCACCGTGCTCGGACTCTCCGTAATGGCGCTGGGACTCGGCACGGGAGCCGAGATGATGCAGCCGCTCGCCATCGTTTGCATCGGCGGTCTGCTGTACGCTACGCTCATGACGCTGTATATCATCCCGCTGATCTACGACGCGTTCAACAAAAAGGAGCTGCGGAAGGTCGAGGAAGCGGAGCTTGAAGATATCGACGACTGATTTGCCGCCGCGAAAAATAAAAACTTGATTCTCCGGCAATCATATACTATAATAGTATTGTCAGAGAGGAAGTGAGTTTGATGGCAAAGCAGCGTGTGGCGCTGGTACCGGCGTATCAGCCCGACGAAAAGATGCTCGATACCGTCGCAAGACTCAAGAAAAGCGGTTTTTCGGTCGTAGTGGTGAACGACGGCAGCGGAGAGGAATACGAGGACGTGTTCGCCAAGTCGAAGGCAGATAAAACGGTGGTTCACGAGGTCAACCGCGGCAAGGGCATTGCCCTGAAAACGGGACTGAAATATATAAGCGAGAATTATCCGCCCGACGCGGTCGTCGTCACGGTCGACGCCGACGGTCAGCACCTTATCGAGGATGTTATCCGCGTGTCTGACGTTGCCTCACGGGAGGAGAACACCATGGTGCTGGGCAGCCGCCGCCTCAAGACCGACGCTCCCGCGCGGAGCTGGTGGGGCAACTTCTACACCCGCGTGTTTCTTCACGTCTGTACTCCGGTGCGCGTATACGACACCCAGACAGGACTGCGCGCCTTTCCGAACACCCTGTCAAAGCCCATGACCCAAATCGAGGGCGTGCGCTATGAATACGAGATGAACGTGCTGATCGAGCTTGAAAAGATCGGCGTCAAATTCCGCGAGGTCAAGATCCGCGTGGTCTATATCGACAACAACGCGTCCTCGCATTTTCGCACCTGGTACGATACCAAGCGCATATACAAGGTCAT
>CACWKB010000029.1 GCA_902761375.1 uncultured Ruminococcus sp.
GAGAGCAGCCTAAAGCTTATCAACAGCGGCGGCGAGCGCATCAGCGGCATTTACAGCCCGTACGCTCATATCAAGAACGCCTACGGCCTGAGCGAGGTGCTGAGCATCGCCATGACCTTCGAGCTCGATAAGGCGTATGACAACACCCCGATCGGCAGACCGCTTTCGGGCTTCAAGGCATATTTGCTCGATGAAAACGGAAAACAGGTTCCTGACGGCGAGGAAGGAGAGCTCTGCATCGCCGGCACGATGGCGAGGGGCTATATCAATCTCCCCGAGTTGACCGCCGAGGTTTTCACCGAGAATCCGTATTCGGTCGATGAATCGGACAGGCGGCTGCTGCATACCAAGGACATTTGCAAGAAGCTGCCCGACGGCAGTATCGTTTATGTCAACCGCAAGGACTGGATGGTAAAGGTCAACGGTCAGCGCGTCGAGATGGGAGAGGTCGAGGTTCAGCTCGGCAAGATCGAGGGTATCGTGACCGCCGTTGTCAAGGCGTTCACCGACGATAACGGACAGACTTATATCTGCGGCTATTATACCTCGGACAGAGAGCTCAGCGACGCTCAGATCCGCAGGACGCTTTCAAAAAAATTCCCTCCGTATATGATACCGCGTTTTCTGGTAAAGATAGACGAGTTTCCGCTCACACCGAACGGCAAGCTCGACCGCAAGGCGCTCAGGGAGCCCTGCGCCTCCGACTTCCAATCTGAGTACGCCGCTCCCGAAACCGAGGCGGAAAAGCAGGTGTGCGCGGCGTTTGAAAAGCTGCTGAAGGTCGAGAGGGTAGGCGTGAACGACGACTTCTTCTCGCTCGGCGGCGACTCGATCAAGGCGGTCATGCTCCAGGAGGAGCTTGCGGACTTTTGCCTTTCCTCAGCTCAGATATTCTCGCTGAGGACTCCCAAGGCTATCGCCGCGGGCTCGGGCGACGGTGAGACGGTCTCCTTTGAATACGAGGAAAGGTCCGCTTATCCCATGACCGACGCTCAGCTCGGCATCTATTTGGCTAATATCCGGCAGCCTCAGAGCCTTGAATACAATAACCCCGCCTCGATGTTCTTCCCGAGCGAAATGGGCGTAGATCCCGAAAAGCTCGTCCGTGCCGTAAGAAAGACCACGGAGCTTTATCCCTTTATGAAGGTCTGCGCAAGGGTGATCGACGGCACGCCCTGCGTGGTTCCGATCAGGGATATGAAGCTCGCCGTCGATATGGAAACCACCGACGAAACCGACGCGGACAAGCTGTGCGCGGATTTTGTCAAGCCCTTTGACTTTGAGAACGGACCGCTGTTTCGCTTCAAGGTGTATGTAACTCCCGACGGACTTTACTTCTTCAATGACGTCCACCACCTGATAACCGACGGCACTTCGACCTCGGTGTTCATCCGCAACCTCGCCAAAATCTATATGGGCGAGGCTCCCGAGCGCGAGGACGTAAACGGCTTCATGCTCAGCTCCTACGAGCAAAAGCTGAAGCAGAGCCGTCGCTACGACGAGTGCATGGAATTCTATGACAAAATGCTCGCGGGCGTAGAGACCGATTCAAACCTCATTCCCGATCAGATCGACGAGCCGCCGCAGGTCACGGGCGCGCACAAAACCTTTGCGCTGAAGGATTATCTGAGCGTTCCCCTCGTCGCCGAGGTCTGCAAAAAGCTCGGTATCACCGAAAACTCGCTTTTCCTCGGCGCCTTCGCCTACGCCCTCGCCAAGCAGGGCGGTCAGGAGCAGTCGCTTTTCTGCACCGTCGAGAACGGCAGACACATCCCCGAGCTGAGGAACACCTACGGAATGCTTGTCCATACGCTTCCCGTCTGCGTAAATATTAATGAAAACGCTCAGACCGCCTCTTATCTTTCGGATGTTCAAAGCCTGCTTTTCGACAGCCTGAGCCACGACCTCGTCTCCATCGTGCAGCTCGCAAATACCTACGAGGTCAATTCCGATATCATCTTTGTTTATCAGGGCGAAATGCTCAACGGCGTCGAGTTCGGCGGCAGCTTTGTGCCGTATCGGATCCATAAATCCGGCGACGCCATGGCAAAGCTCTCGCTGGACGTGCTCAAACGCGAGGACGATTACACGCTCTCCTTTGAGTACCGCGCCGATCTTTACCTCGGGGAAACTATCGACAATTTCGCAAATCTCTACATAAATATCGTCAAGGGTATGCTTGAATGCGAAAAGCTTTCGGAGCTTACCTTCTGCACCGAGAGGGAAAAGGCGTTTTACCGCGCAGCAAACGACAACCGCCTCGAGTTTGACCGTTCGCTCACCCTGGTCGAGCTGTTCCGCAGACAGGCAAGGCTGCACCCCGACAATATCGCCGTCAGCTTTAAGGACAAGAGCCTCACGTATTCGCAGCTCGATCATTATTCCGAAAATCTCGCAAAGCTCCTCGCCGAAAACGGCGTGACCCGCGAGGTGCCGGTCGGTATCATGGTCAAGCGCAGCGAGCTGTTCCCGGTCTGCACCCTCGCGGTGCTGAAGGCAGGCGGCGGATGTCAGCCGCTCGACAGCAATTATCCGCCCGACAGGCTGATGTATATGCTGGAGGATTCCAAGGCTCCGGTCGTCATAGCCGACGACGAGCTCGCCCCGATCATCGAGGGCTACGGCGGACTCATCCTCTCGGCGAATAAGATATACGAGCTGCCCGACAACACCGAAACTGAGCTTACGCCGCCTCTCGCGGATTCGCTGTTCGCTCTGATCTACACCTCCGGCTCCACGGGCAAGCCCAAGGGCTGTATGCTTGAGCACCGCAACCTTGTGAATTTCTGCCTCGCCTTCTGCGAAAAATTCGGAATAACCGAAAACGACCGCTTCTCAGCCTACGGAGCCTTCGGGTTCGACGCCTCGATGCAGGATCTTTATCCCGCGCTGACCGCCGGAGCCTCGGTCTATATCGTTCCCGAGGAAACCAGACTCGATCTGGTAGGGCTGCACGAGTTCGTCATCGGCAACAAGATCACCATGATGGACTGCACCACCCAGCTCGGCAGACAGTATATCACGGCATATCCCGAAAGCCCCTACATGAGGACGTTCACTGTCGGCGGCGAAAAGCTGGTGCCCTGCGCTCCGCCGGAATTTGATTTTGTCAACACCTACGGTCCCACGGAATGCACTATCTATGTGACCGATTACCTTATAGACAAGGAATACGCCTCTGTTCCGATCGGAAGCTCCTTCGGCAACTGCGACATCTATATCGTCGACAAGCAGAACCGTCTGCTGCCCGCGGGTGCGGTCGGCGAGCTTGCGATCTCGGGCTATCCCGTCACACGCGGATATCTCAACCGCCCCGATCTTACAGAGGAAAAGTTCATCCCCAATCCTTTCTTCGGCTTCGAGGGCTACGAGAGGATGTATCTCACGGGCGACGTGTGCCGCTATCTTCCCGACGGCAACGTGCAGTTCGTCGGCAGACGCGACGAGCAGGTCAAGATCCGCGGCTTCCGCATTGAGCTGACCGAGATCGAGCGCCGTATCCGCGAGTTCGGTCAGGTGAAGGACGCCGCCGTGATTGCCAAGGACCTCCCGAGCGGAGGAAAGGCGGTGATCGCCTATGTCGTGGCGGATTCCCCGGTCGACGTCCCGGCGCTGAACCGCTTTATCACGGAAGAGCTGCCGAGGTATATGGTGCCGTCGGTCACCATGCAGATCGAGAAGATACCGATCAATCCGAACGGCAAGGTCGACAAGCGCAAGCTGCCCGAGCCCTCGGTTCAGAGCAAGGACGAGACTCAGGGCGCAAGGGCGCTCAATAAGCTCGAGGAACGGCTCTGCGCCATGGTCAGCGAGATCACGGGCTTTGAGAGCAAAAACGTGACCGACAGCCTTGTGTCGCTCGGGCTCACCTCGCTGACGACCATCATGTTCTCAGCGAAGCTCTTTGAGAGCTTTGGGCTTAAAACCGGCGCTGCGGAGCTGATGGATGAAGAATGCTCTCTGCTCACGGTGGAAAACCTCATCATCGAGAATCTCCTCAGCGGAAGGGCGTCGGGCTCGGACAAAAAGGTTGAAGCCGAGATCAACAGAGTTCCGCTCTGCGCCGAGCAGCTCGGAGTTTACTACGACAGCATGAAGCGTCCGGACGCGCTGATCTACAACATACCGATGAAGTACACGCTCTCGAAGCGTACGGACGTCGACAGGCTGAAAAAATCGCTGGAGCTGCTGATCGACGCGAATCCCGTGCTCACCTCGGTCGTCGTGCTCGACGGCAAGGACATCGTTCAAAAGCAGCCGGACAGCGTTGAATATGAAATTCCCGTGCTCACAATGAGCTCCGCTGCCGTCGCCGCCGAGGAGGCTGAGTTTGTAAAGCCCTTCAATCTCTCGCGCGGACCGCTTTTCCGCTGTGAGATCATAAGCACCGAGAAGAACGTCGTGCTGCTTTTTGACGCGCACCACATCATTTTTGACGGGCTGTCGCTTTCCGCGTTCATCAGAAGGCTCGCCGATATCTACACAAACGGCACCCAGCCCGAGACCGATACATCCTATTACGCCTTTATTGCGGAAGAGGCAGAGCTCGAGCACAGCGAGCAGGGCGAAAAGGCGCTCGGCTATTACCGCGAGCTGTTTGCCGATTACGAGAACGCCTCGGATATCTCAGCCGATCTCAACGGCAACGCCGAGGAGGGCGAGCTGAGGGAGGCTGTCACATATATCCACAGAGCCGCCGCAGACGCTTTCTGCCGCGAGCATTCGCTGACCCCTGCCGCGCTGTTCCTCGCCGCGACCGAGTACGCGGTCAGCCGCTGCACCGCCGACCGCCACGTATATATCTCGATGATCTCCGGCGGCAGAGAGGATATCCGCTTCATGGATTCGCTCGGAATGTTTGTCAAGAGCCTGCCGCTGCACGCCTGCATCGACAGGAAGAGGACGGCGCTCGAGTTTGTCTCCGACGCCGCCGCCTCCATCCGCGCAGCTCAGAAAAACAGCGCCTATCCGTTCATCAAGCTGTTTGAAAAATACGGCTTCGCGTCAAAAATCAACTACGCCTGCCAGCTCGGAGTCGGCGAGACCGCCGTGCTCGAGGGCGCGGAGATAACCGAGAGCGTCATAACCAATCCGCTGCCCAAGTTCAATCTCTCGATTCATATCGAGGACGGCGCAGAGGATAAGATCGCGGTCAATGTTCAGTATAATTCCGCTCTGTACAGCGAAAAGCTCGCAGGGCTGATCTCAGCCTCGATCGCCCAAAGCGCCGAGTCCATCATCGCGGACGGCTCTCAAAAGCTCTGCAAAATAAGCATGCTCACGGATGACGACAGAAAGAAGCTCGAAGCCTTCTCGCACGTCCGGGGCAGAGAGATCGAAACAAAGCTTTATCACAAGCTGTTTGAGGCGCGCGCTGCCGAGAATCCCGACAAGACCGCGCTTGTCGCCTGCGACAAAGCCTACACCTACGGCGAGCTCAACGCGGAGTGCAACCGCGTCGCCAACGCCCTGATCGAAAAGGGCGTAGGCAGGGGGGACAGGGTCGCCTTCCTTCTCCCGCGCACGAGCCGCCAGATAATTGCGATCTATTCTATCCTCAAAACGGGCGCGGCGTATATCCCCTGCGATCCCGAATACCCCGACGACAGGATCAAATACATCCTCGAAAACAGCGGCGCTAAATATATCCTCACCGACAGAGAGCGCGGCTTTGAAAACGAGCTCGAGATCGAGCCGCTTATCCGAAACGAAAACGCCTCCGACCCCGAGGTCGACGTTCAGCCCGACGACACCGCTTATCTGATTTATACCTCCGGCTCGACAGGCAGACCTAAGGGCGTCATCATAAAGCACTCCGGAATCGCCAACTACCTCGCGCCTTATCCCGAGAACACCCATATCCACGCGCTGAAAAACGAGGGCGGCGTCTATGTTTCGGTTACCACCGTTTCGTTCGATATGTCGCTCAAGGAGACCGCCGCCTCGCTCTGCAACGGCTTGACGCTCGTGCTTGCCGACGAGGACGAGACCAAGGATCCGCTCAAGCTCTGCGCGCTGTTCGGGCGCACCGGCGGCGACGTTATAAACGCGACGCCCTCAAGGATCGAGCAGTACATGATGCTCGACGCCTTCAAGGCGGTTCTCGCGGACTGCAAGATCATCATGTGCGGCGGCGAGAAATACTCTCCCAAGCTGCTTGAAAACCTCAAAAAAACCACCGGGGCGAGGATATTCAATACCTACGGCCCCACCGAGATCACCGTTTCCTGCAACGCCAAGGAGCTGACCGATTCCGATACGGTATGCGTCGGCAGGCCGCTGCTCAACGTCACCGAGTATATCGTTGACGCCGACGGCAATCAGCTGCCCGCGGGCATAGTCGGCGAGCTGTATGTCGGCGGAGCCGGAGTAGCCGAGGGCTATCTCAACAATCCCGAGCTCACCGAAAAGAGCTTCATGGATTACAACGGCGAACGGATTTACAAAACAGGCGATTACGCGCGCTGGACTGAGGACGGCGACGTGGTGATCCTCGGAAGATGCGACAATCAGGTCAAGCTCAGAGGTCTGAGGATCGAGCTCGGCGAGGTCGAGCGCGCCATCCTCTCCTGCGACGGAGTCAATCAGGCAGTCGTGCTCATCCGTCCGATCAACGGCGTCGACAACCTTTGCGCGTGGTACAGCGCCGATTCCTCAGTCACCGAGGAGTCGGTTCGTGAGCACATCTCAAAGCGCCTGACAGCCTACATGATACCTGCCGCTATCATCCGTATGGACGAAATGCCGCAGACCCCGAACGGAAAAACCGACGTCAGGGCTTTGCCTCAGCCGAAGATCAGCTTTGAGGCGGCTTATACCGAGCCTGTGACCCGCGAGGAAAAGATACTCTGCGATATCTTCAAAAACGTTCTTTCTCTCGACAAGGTCAGCGCCGACAGCAGCTTCTTTGACCTCGGCGGAACCTCGCTGACGGTCACAAGCGTGCTTGTCGAGGCGAATGAGCAGGGCTTAGAGGTCTCCTACGGCGATATCTTCGCGCTCAAGACCCCGAAGGCGATCGCCGCGAAATGCTCGGACAAGGCGGAGGTCTCCGACGGCCTCGCCGATTACGACTATTCGGTATTTGACGGTATCCTCGATGCAAATAATCTTGATTCTTTGAAAGAAAATAAAAACCGCGTCGGCAATCTTCTCCTCACCGGCGCAACGGGCTTCCTCGGCATCCACGTCCTGAAGTTCTTCCTTGACAACTACAGCGGTCATGTCTACTGCCTGCTGCGCTCGTCAAAGCGCCTCAGCGCCGAGCAGCGCCTCAGAGGTCAGCTCTATTACTACTTTGAGGACGATTTCGAGGGTTGCTTTGAAAACCGCGTGACCGTCGTAGAGGGCAGCGTGACAGATACAAAATGGTTCTCTCAGCTCAGTGACGCGCGTATAGATACCGTGATCAACTGCGCCGCGCTTGTAAAGCATTTTTCCGAGACCAACGACATCGAAACGGTAAACGCCGAGGGCGTCAGGAATCTGATCGCTTTTTGCAGGGAGCATAAGAGCATGATCGTTCAGGTCTCAACGGGCAGCGTAGCCGGCGACAGGGTCAACGGCTATCCGTCCGCCGACATAAAGCTCACAGAGCAGAAGCTCTACTTCGGACAGGTGATCGACAATCAGTACGTCCACAGCAAGTTCCTTGCGGAGCGCTATGTGCTCGAGGCGGTCAGGGAAGGCTTGCGCGGCAAGATCATGCGCGTAGGCAACCTCTCTGCGCGCGACAGCGACGGCGAGTTCCAGATCAACTTTGTTACCAACGGCTTTATGGGCAGGCTCAGGGCGTATCTTGTCATCGGCGCATATCCCTACAGCATGATGAATTACCCTGTGGAGATGGCTCCGATCGACGAAACCGCCGAGGCGATCGTCAGGCTCTGCTCGACTCCCGACAAGTGCTGCGTTTTCCATCCCTTCAACAACCATTACGTACCCCTGGGCGACGTCATTCTTCAGATGCGCGACATGGGAATGAATATAAAGCTCGTTGAGGACGACGAGTTCATGGAAATGCTCGCAAAGGCTCAGAGCGACCCCGAAAAGGCGGCGAAGCTCACGACCCTGCTCGCTTACGACAACAAGGACAGCTCAAAGACCGTCGAGATGATCTCCACCGACAATGAATACACCACCCAGGCACTTTACAGGCTCGGCTTCAGCTGGTCGATGACCTCGCGCGATTATATGAGCAGCTTCATTTCCGCGCTCGACGGCTTGGGCTTCTTTGAATCGGAGGAGGATGAATAATGGCGCTGCAGCGAAACTCGGTTCTGCTCGGCAGAAAGTTCAACGAGTACCTTTTCCCGACGATCATCAGCTCCATGTCGATCCTTCTCGCGTCCTTTGTTGACGGTATCATCGTTTCCGCCTTGGTAAACGACAACGCCTTTTCCGCCGTAAACCTCGCCGAGCCTGTCGTGCTCTTTATGCAGGCGATGTTCTTCCTTTTCGGGATCGGCGGAGCGATCAGCATCTCGATCGCAAAGGGTCGGCGCGACTCACGCAAGGCGAACGCTTTGTTCACGCTTTCCTTCTGGGGAGCTGCGCTGGTATCGGTAATCGTGACGATAGTCGGAACGCTGCTAATCGACGTGATCACCGCCGCGATGTGCAGCGACGCTACGCTGACGGAATATGTAAAGCATTACGCTCAGTTTACGATCTACGGCTCGCTGTTCATGATAATGGTGCCGTACCTGGTATTCATCATTCGTGTTGACGGAATGCCGAAGTTTTCAGCCAATATCCTGCTGGTGTCCAACATCGTGAACCTACTCATGGACTTTGTCTACATGGGGCTTTTCAAGATGGACACCGCGGGAGCGGCGCTCGCCACGGTCACGGGCTATGCGGTCGGCTTTTTGATGGAGCTGTATTATCTTTTCATCTTCAAAAAGCGCACGCTCAGGTTTATCGCGCTCAAAAAGGAGGACCTCAAACACCTCGGCGAGCTGTGCACCAGCGGCATCGCCTCTGTGGTAAATACCGTCCTGCTTTTTGTCAAGGCGCTGCTGCTCAACCGCATCGTGCTCGGAGCCACCGGAGCCGACGGCATGGCGGTGTTTTCGGTATGCAATTTCACCGTGACCTTTATCTCGATGTTCGTTTCCGGCGGCAGCGACACCATGACTCCTATCGTAAGCCTGCTGTTCGGTGAACGCGATTATAAGGGTATCGACATGGTGCTGCGCAAGACCTTCATTTTCGTCTGCGCGTCCTGCGCGGTGATCATCGCCTTCATACTCGTTTTTCCGAATCTGCTGCTGTCCCTGTTTTCCGTCAAAAGCCCCGAGCGCGTCGCACTCGGCATCCCCGTGCTGCGGATTTTCTCGATCAGTCTTATCGGAATGGGAGTTTGCATCGTCACAATGAACTATCTTCAGGCGACAAAGCAAAAGACGATATCGCTCATAACCACGTTCCTGCGCGGACTTGTTATCACAGTACCGCTCGCGTACTTCCTATCCAACGGGTTCGGGCTGACGGGTACAAGCTGGGCGTTCGTGATCTCTGAGGCGTCGACCGCGGCGATCACCTTCCTGATCTGCTTTATCGTTTCCCGCGTCAAAAAGGACAAATACAGCGGTATACTGCTGCACGAGCGCCAGACCGACTGCAGCGCGCTGTTTGACGCGAGCCTCCGTCCCAAGGCGGAGCAGGCGGCTCAGATCGCCGATATGGTCATCGGCTTCTGCGCCGAAAACGGAGTGACCGGCAGGTGCGCCGACTACGCAGGCGTGCTCTCCGAGGAGACCGTCGAGCACATCAGGCGTTTCAACAGCGACAAAAAGCAGCCGCAGATCGACCTGATCTGCCGCATAACCGACGAGAGCGTCATTCTCTCGGTCAGGGACAACGGCGAAGCCTTCGACTCCGCGACCGTACACGACGACGAGGACGAGCTGACAAATCTGAAAATGATTAACACCCTGGCGGACAAGGTTAGCTACACCCGCGCTTTAGGGCTGAATAATATGCTGATTACGATAGGGAGGACATGATGCTGAAGTTTTATTGCTACAATTTTACCGCGGAGAAAACGACTCCGCAAATCATAGATGACATCAAGACCCTGTGCGACGGCACCAAGCAGTTTGAAAGAGAAGAGGAGATCATGCTCTTTGTCTTTGTCCCTGCCGTATCGCTCGAGGCTGTGTGCGCGGCGTTTCCCGACAGAAAGCTCGTCAAGATATCCTCGCAGAGCTTTACGGTCAGGGAGGCGACTGACGAGCTGACTCCCGAAAGGCTCCGCTCCCTGGGAGCCGACATGGCGATAACCGGGCTTGCGGACAGGCGTTATTATCTCGGCGAAACCGACGAAATGACCCGTGACAACCTCGAGGTCATCCTAAAAATGGGCTTCAAGGCAATGCTTTGCGTCGGCGAGACCCGCGAGATGGCTGAGAAGGGAGCAGCCGCCGAGGTCATCGCAGGTCAGATCAGGACAGGCTATTCGAGGATACCCTACGAGGCGCACTACAGGATCGGAACCGTTTACCGTCCGCTGTGGGATTTCGGCAGCGTGTATACCGCCGGCGAGGACTACACCCTCGATATGTTCAAGACCATAAGGGAGACTGTTAAGGAGACCCTCCCGGGCTTTCCGATCGAGATGCCTCTTTTCTACGGCGGTATCCTCAGCCCCGAAAAGCTGTCGGAATATTTCCGGGAAGGAATTATAGACGGCGTGTTTTGGGACAGCCGCGACGTTACGGCGGAGGAATTTGTCAGCATTATTCAAAACATAGGATAAGGAGAATCATCATGAACATTACAAGGCAGACCCAAGACGACAGACTGATCATATTTCTCGACGGCAAGCTCGATACCGTAACGGCGCCGCAGCTCGACGCCGAGCTCAGGGCGGCTCTTGAGGAGTACTCCGTCGTTGAGGTGGATATGGAAAAGCTCGCGTACATCTCATCCGCGGGGCTCAGAGTGCTGCACTCGACCCACAAGCGCGTCAAGAGCAGCGGCAAAAAGCTGCTGATAAGCCATGCCACAGGAACGGTGCTCGATGTGTTTGAATCCACCGGCTTTGCGGGCTTTCTCAATCTCATATGAAAAAACAAAGAAAGCTGCAGGTCGTTTACCGCCGCAAGCTGTTTGCGGTCTCCGCCGTGATACTGGCTGTTTCGATCGTCCTGACAGCGATAATCGTTCCGCTGATGATCAGCGTTACAACGTCGTCAATGCTGCTCTCTCAGATAAACGAGATCTCAAAGGAGATAGGCAACGAGCTGGACGATCATTTCAGCTTTCAGTTCAGCTACATTGAGGATATCGAGATCACCCCGGAATACATGGAGGACTTGAGAAACATCTTTAATTTCACGCGCTGGAGCTATGTTGACGGCAAAGGCGTTGTGGTCTGTTCCGACGTCAAAAGCCGGATAAACACAAAGGCTTCGGATGATCCGGTTCTGCAAGAGTTTCAGACCAAGCTGCTCGGGACCTACTATCTCAATTACTATGCCAAGAAGCTAACCGCCGAGGATCTCAGATCGGATAACTGGATGAAGTACGTCGGCTACTCGCTGGGGGAAAAGGGCTTTCTTGTCACCGAATACGATAGCAAAGCCTACTACTCCGAGATGGATTATTTCTGTGAGCCTATCTGCAATGTGAGGACGGTCGGCGCGCACGGCTTCGACATCATACTGCAGCAGAGCGGAGAAATAGTCAGCGCTCCCGACAGCGACAGCGAAAACAAGACCGATTTTCCGAAGAGAGCGGATATAAACACCCTTCTTTCCGTCGAAGAAGGAAAGGGCATCTTCGCGCTCCGGTTCAAAGATACCGATTATTTCGGAATGTACGCTCAGGCTGACGGATATTACACCGTTTCTCTCATTCCGCAAAGCGAGGTCACGCGCAGTATCACCGTATTATTGATCCTGTTCGCCGTTCTGATAAGCTCGCTTTTGATCATCATATTCCTGCGCGTCAACACGATCACGAACAAGCTGATAGTGAAGAACATCGAGAAGGTCAACAGCAGGCTTTCCGAGATCACCGGAGGCGATCTCGACGTTGAGGTGGACGTCAGGGACAATGTCGAGTTCACACGGCTTTCCGACGGTATCAACACCACCGTAGCTTCGCTCAAGCGCTCAATCGCCGCGGAAGCGGAGCGCTTTGAAAAGGAGCTGGAGCTGGCGCATTCAATACAGACCTCGGCGCTGCCGAACGTTTTTCCGCCTTATCCCGAAAGACATGATATAGATATCTTCGCGCTGATGACTCCGGCTAAGCAGGTCGGCGGCGATTTCTACGATTTCTTTTTTGTCGACAACAACCGCTTTGTGTTCCTTGTGGCGGATGTTTCCGACAAGGGCATCCCGGCGGCGATGTTTATGATGAAGGCAAAGACTATAATAAAATCCCTTGCCGAGACAAACCGCGATATCGGCGAGGTGATTTTCAGCGCTAACAACGCGCTCTGTGGTGAGAACAGCGCCGATATGTTCGTTACCCTCTGGTTCGGTGCGCTCGATACCGATACGGGCAGCGTTTCGTTTGTGAACGCGGGGCATTGCAAGCCGCTTGTCCGTCACGCCGACGGAAGCTTTGAGTATATCTGCGAGCCTCCCGATTTTGTCCTTGCGGGTTACGAGGACATACGGTATAAGCAAAGGAAGCTCACTCTCGGCAAGGGAGACGCGTTGTTCCTCTACACCGACGGCGTCACCGAGGCAGTCAACGACGACGATGAAATTTACGGCGAGGACAGGCTGCGCAGCGTGCTCAACGCCTTGCCTGCTGACGCCGACGCCAAGGAGCTTTGCGACGGGGTCTTTTCGGACGTCAAGGCTTATTCCGACGGCGCGGTTCAGTCCGACGATATCACCATGCTCTCGGTCCTTTTCAACGGCTGCCGTGTTTACGAGGAGATCACCGCCGAGGCGAGGCTCGACCGGCTCGAGCCGGTGTATGTATTCCTTGAGCATATGCTCGAAGAAACCGGCTTTGACAGCACCGCTGTCGCCAAGATCGGGATAATCGCCGATGAGATCTGCGCTAATATCGTGCGGTATGCATACCCCGGAAAAACTGGCTCGTTTACCGTCGCGTTCAGCTTTGATCCCGCCTCCGACGAGGCGGAGATCACCTTCACCGACAGCGGCATCCCGTTCAATCCGCTGAATGTTCCGGTCCCCGATGTCGAAAACGTCGAGGACAGGGAAGAGGGCGGCTTCGGCATCTTCCTTGTGAAGAAGTTCAGCGACAGGCTTTTCTACGTTTATTCCGAAGAAAAGAACCATCTGACGATTATCAAGAAGCGTCAAAGCAAATAAGAATTTCAATATTGATTAATATCGCCTCGACAGCCCCCATGCGTCAGTATGGGGGTTGGCTGTTTGTTTGACCTGATGAAAAACTCACTGCGCAATCCGATTGCCGTGATTATGCCGCATTGCATAAAATTTCCCAAAATATCTTGAAAAAACAGTAGATAAATGATACAATATAAAAGAACTATCGGCAACGCCGGGAAATGTGCAAATATACAAATCAGGAGGAATCACAATGGAGTTTTGTACCAACTGCGGACGTCCCTTGATGCAGGGAGAGGTCTGCAACTGTCAGTCACGAAATGACGCCGCTAATCAGAATAATCAGAGGCAGCCTCAGGGCTATACTCCGAGGAACCCCGAGCCGCAGCGGCGTGTTCTGTGGCAGCCTCAACCAACGCAGGATGCTTTTCAAGAGGAAAAGGAGACCCTGTTCTGCGGCTTTTGCGGCAGACCTCTTCGCGGGAACGAGCCCTGCCCGTGCAGGCTCGGAAACGCCGATAATAACGCACAGCCCGCGCCTCAGCGCCCTCAGCCCCTTCATCAGGAGCCGCGTCCTCAGCCCCGTCATCAGGAGCCGCGTCCTCAGCCTCAGCGCAGGGAACAGCAGTATTCTCAGCCCGGCGCGGAACAGTCGAGAATTTGCCCCAAATGCGGCAGAAGGCTCAGACCCGGAGAGGTATGCAACTGCACCTCGCCGAACCCCGGAGCCGTGATCGGCGACGTTAAGGACAGGGTGAACGGCAGGCTTTCAAAAAACGAAATGCTCAACGGAACGCTGTATGAGCGCGGAGCAAGGATAGTTCCCGACAATATCAGCGAGAATGAGGGCGAGGTCCCTATCAAGCAGTATGATGTTGCGGTAATGCGCACGAGAAGCAAGTTCATGCGCTCCGAGTGCCGTATGCAGGTCACTAACAAGCGCCTTTTGTTCCGCGCGACCGGTCCGTCGCTGCGCGGCAAGACGACGCTGCAGCATGAATTCGCAATAGATGAGATCGCCGGACTCGAGATACACAAGAACTTCCGCTTCAGCATTATCGACCTTATCCTTATGATGATGCTCTTAGGAGTCGTAAATGCTCTCACCGTGGGCGCGATGGCATTAACGGCAAGAGCGAGCTTTGCCGTTTCGTTAATGCTTATGTTACCTATCTTAGGCGTTGCGGGCTTCATGGCGGTGACCCGCTGGAAGAAGCATTTTGTAAATACCGTGCTGCTAAGCGGAGCGGCGACGACGTTTTTCGCTTTTCCGAGCTCGATAACGATCAGCGCTTTATCTCATCAAAACTATGATTTTTTATATAACGCCGCCGGCTTTTTAAGGTTCATTACCGTCGTGATGATAATCCTCGGCGTGACGACAGCCATCGTCGCGTTCGTGCAGCTGTATCTGTTCTGCTATAAGCCGAATCTGGTCATCGATATCAAGACCAAGGGCGGCATGGCGCCTATCTCGATCAAGCGTCAGGGACGGGGCTTCTTCCCGGCTCTGTTCACCGGCGAGGATTCGGGCTTCCGCGAGGTGCTTCCCGCCAAGGACACCGACCTTGCGATCAAGGAGATCGGAGCTTTGCTCAACGATATCCAGAAGCTCGGTGACTTCGGCATCGAGAAGTGGAAAACAAAGTAGAAAGCAAGTAAATTACAGGGCGGCAGTTTCGGGCTTGCCGCCCTTTCGGATTTGAGGATAGATTATGGGATTGTTTTCATTTTTCAGCGAGCTGTTCAGTGATTCGCCAAAAGCTCAGCCCACCGCGCCTGAGCCTTCGGCACCTTCTATTGCCGATATCGATCCGTTTTACGGCTCGGACAGGTTCGTTAACGGAACCGAGAACCTTGGTCAGTACATGGAATATCTTCAGCTTGACAAAGCGGGAGAGCTCGAGACGATTCGTAATCCGATCGATATGCAGCCTATCGAGACCACGAGCGCGTCAAATATCCACGGTATCGACCTGTTCGGAGAGAGCAGGGATTCCGACCGCTTCTGGAACCAGCACGGCTTGTCCAAAAGCGACTACACGGAGCTTGCGTCGCATATCCCCGAGGTACAGTCGCGGCTCAACTCAGGCGAAAGCCTTCAGTCTGTTATGCATGACCCGAAAGTGGGAGCTTGCGCAAACTGCTATTTTAATCCCTCGAATATGCCGGTGGTTTCTAAATACGGAGACACTTACATAGCCGGAGAGGGCAACCGCCACCGCATACTCGCCGCTCAGGAACTGGGTTACGATATGCCGGTGCGCGTCGGGACGGAGTATACCAATAATAAGGAGAAGAGCTTAGGCGGCTCGCCGGATAACTCCGGCGGACATGGCATATACAATAACAGTAATAGCTATGACCCCCAAAGCTTAAATACCAACAATGCGCTCGATACCGGTAACCTGAGGAGCAATGCCGATACAGGCAATTTTCGCGCGTCAGATAACCCGAGCTTAGAATCGATGTCTAAGCCGCAGGGCTCTGAAAGAAGCCTGCACAACGATCTCAACAACCCCGAGCTTTTCAACGAAAATCTCAAGGGAGATTACAACTACGGCAATTCCGGTTACGGCAAGACCGCGTCCGGAAATTTAGAGCTCGCACAGGGCGAAAGGAACCCCTATGCCCAGAGAACGGTCGGCGGAGAGGACAGAGCCGTTCACGACGACGGAGGGCACTACATCGGCACCAGATTCAACGGTTCGCCAAACAAGGAAAACTTAGATGCTCAGGACAGGGACGTTAACCGCGGAGGATATAAGTCGGTCGAAAACGATTGGGCTAAAAGCTTGAATAACGGAGACAAGGTTTTTGTTAATACCGAGGGATATAACTCTAACGGTTCGGAGCGTCCGGATGCTTTTATGGGATATTCAATAACTGAGCATCCCGACGGTTCCCGTGATTGGGACGCATATTCATTTACCAATGCATCAAACGCGGAGCAGGAGGACTGGGAAAGGACCGCCGATCAGCTATACGATCAGGATCCGGATTCCTATGATAAGGATATGCCCAACGCGATGGACGACTATTACGATCAGCACGGATGGGACGCAAATGACTCCGCAGAGGATAGTAAACCATCCGAGGACGCCGCTGTTGACAATAATGAAGTCCCCGATGAGAATACAGCCGAGGGCGAGGACGAGAATCCGGAGGAAGACGAAGCCGAGAGCGAGGACGAGAACCCGGAAGAAGACGAAGCCGAGGGCGAGGACGAAAATCCCGAGGAGAACGAAGCCGAGGGCGAGGACGAGAATCCCGAGGAGGACGAAGCCGAGGGCGAGGACGAGAATCCGGAGGAAGACGGAGCCGAGGGCGAGGACGAAAATCCCGAGGAGGACGAAGCCGAGGGCGAGGACGAGAATCCCGAGGAGGACGAAGCCGAGGGCGAGGACGAGAAT
>CACWKB010000030.1 GCA_902761375.1 uncultured Ruminococcus sp.
GTGAAGTTTACGGTCACCTTGCCGTCGACGAACTTATAATCGTTGTCGTTGTAGTCGACCTTGTCGAAGTAACCGATAAGGTAGAACTCGCCCTCGGGAGCTATGATCTCGGGTTCCGTGGTAACGGGATCGGTGTAGACAGGATCGGTGTAGACAGGATCGGTATAAATCGGCTCGGTGGGGATCACAACGGGATCGGTGGGCTGATCTACGGGCTCGGTAGGAGTCACAACGGGATCGGTGGGCTGCTCGGCGGGCTCGGTAGGAGTTACAACGGGTCCTACGGGCTCGTCGGGATTGGCGGGATTGGTGTGATCCTCGTCAAAATCGCCGTCGTAAACCGAGGTAACGGGCTTGATGTCAACAGTATTGTCAACCACCTTGGAATCCTTTACGACATAGACCTCGGTATCGCCTTTCTTGAGCTGGGTGGTCTCTACGTCGAGGTTGACCTCGGTAGCGCCCTTGCCGATCACCTTGAAGGTGAGGCTGAAGTATGCGATCTGCTTGCCCTCGTCGGTCATAAGGTAACCTTCGGTAGCGTCGGAGGCGTTGCCTCTCATTACGCCGGTAGCGAAGGTGGGATTGAACACATAGCCGCCGTCGGCAAAGTACATCGGGTTTACAGTGGTCTTTTTGCCGATCTTGCGGGTGTTGGCTGCGGCGTCATACTGCAGCATGGAGGGATCATAATTGAACTGCCACTCGGTGTTCGCCATGATCTCGTTGCTGTTCATGAAATAAGAAATAGTGACAAGATTGTTAGCGGCGTCGAGCTCCGACTGAGTGAACGAGGTAGTCCAGGTCGGGAATACGTTCGACTTTGCGGTAACGGAGAACACCTTGTCGGAGGTCTGACCTCCGCCGCCGTATACGTAGTAGGGCTCATTGGTGTACTTGCCGTCGAGCTCCGCCGCGTACATCTGGATGTAGGTAACGTCGGTGATATCGACAACGCCGTCCTTGTTGACGTCGGCGATGATCTTCTGGAGATCCGCGGGGATCTTGCTGAACTGATAGTTATCAAGCGCGATGTACATCTGGACGAAGGTCGCGTCGTTTATGTCGATAACGCCGTCGTTGTTAACGTCGCCGAGATGATAGGTCGCGATGATGGTGGTAACAGGCTCGGTGGGCTTTGCGGTGGTGGGAGCCACAGTGGGCTTCGCGGTGGTGGGAACCGGAGCCGTGGTGGGATTGACCGTGGTGGGAGCCACAGTGGGCTTCGCGGTGGTGGGAGCCACAGTGGTGGGAGCCGCGGTGGTGGGGATGGGAGCCGTGGTGGTCTGAGCGTAGCCCTTGGTCACGTTGGTCGCCTGGATCTGGGTGACGGTGGGAACCTTGGTGGAATCGGCCCAGGTGTTCGCGCCGGAAACCGCGTATTCCTTGGACTTGCCGCCGAGCTTGAGCTTCAGGGTCGCGCCGTCTGCGGGATACTGGTTGAGCTCTGCGCCGCCGCTCTTCTTGGCGCCGTTGATGATGACGCAGGTATTGCTGGACCTGGAGAGGTCGAAGTCGCCGATGCCCTCAGAGGTATTGGTCGCAAGGTTCTGGACAATAGAGGTAGTGGGAACCTCGGCATACCAGAGCTTCTGGGTCTCGTCGTACTTCATGGGGATACCGGGCCATGCAGCGGCGATATATGCCTTCTTCTGCGAGGCGGCTGTGGTATCGTCGTAAACGTACGCGCAGAACGGAGCCGTCCATGTGGACTTTCTGGCAGCGTTGAACCAGATGTAAACGCCCGAGGAGGTGGACTGCACCTTCTTGTAGGTGTAGTTTACGGTGTTGGTGGCTTTGCCGTCGGTCGCGGTAAGGGTGAGGTGGATGTCCTCGCCGTATCTATAGTCGGAACCGATCTTGATGGCGGTGGTGCCGGTAAAGGTCACGGGGCTGGAATCGTCGAGGCAGTAGGTACCGGAGGTAGCATTCTCGAGCTTGAGCTGCATGCTGATGGTATCTGTGCTGAACGAGCAGCTCTCGACAGAGCTGGATACGGTCGGAGTAGAGGTGCTCTTGTAAACGACCGCGATACCCGAAGCGCCGATGTTGCCGCTGACGGTGCCGCCGGATACGGTGAACCGCGCCGCCGTTCTTGGCGCAGTTAACGAGGACGACGCCCTCGGTGCCGCGCGCAACATAAGCGATGTTGCCGGAGGAGCCGAGCTTCTCGCCCTTGCCTACCATGGCATTCTTGAACTTGTTGACTTCGCTTACGGGAACGCTCTTGTAGGTGGCATCGGTGCCCGCCTGACCCATGATCGCGTCGCCGGGACGTGCAAAGTACAGAGCGGTAGAGCCGGAGCGAGCCGCAACGATAGCCCATGCCTTGGCAATAACGGAGTCGTCGACGCCTGCGGTGTTGCTGATTCCGCCGGAGCCGGAGTCGCCCATGTAGGTATCGTGAGACTCAGCCCAGAGCACTACCTTAGAGGCGTTCTGACCGGTAACATAGCTGCTGTTGGCAGCGCCGGAGGCGCTTCCGTTGTTTACAGCGGCAAGGGTGCGATCACCGGTCTTATTGTCGGTGATGCCGATATAGCTGGTATAGTTGCCGAAGCTTCTGCCTGGGCCGCAGGTGTTGAGGATCTCGCCGTAGATGAAGAGATCCTTGCCGGTCTTTTGCTTGTAGTAGCTCTTAGCGCCGTTTGTAACGGTGGGCCAGAACTGCGAAGCATAGGAGCCGTCGGACGGGGTCTCGATGTGCTTCGCTGCGTCAAAACGGAAGCCGTCTACGCCGCAGTCGATGCACTCCTTGAGGAGGTTGAGGACGTAATTCTGGACGGTGCTGTTGCCGGTGTTAAGGTCGGGGCACTTTGAAACGTGTCCCTGAACAACTGCCTGTACGCTGCCGTCGCTGGTGTCCTGCGTGTAGGAATGGAAATAGCTTTGGTTATAAAGTGCGGGCTGATAGGTCTTGACCTCATCCGAAATGGAGTTGGCGTCGGTTTTGATCTGGTTGCCCATGTGGTTGGATACGATATCGCAGATGATCTTGATACCGTATTTGTCCGCCTCGGTGCACAGCGAGGTCAGCTCAGCCTTGGTGCCGAGCCAGCTCTGCTGGGCGATCTGAAGGCTTACCGGCTGATAGAGCTTCCACCACTGACCCATAACGTCGGTAGACATACCGTAGTTTTTGGGCTGCTGAACCGGTGAAGTCTGTACAGTCGAATAGCCTGCAGCCTTGATGGTGAAGTCTGTACAGTCGAATAGCCTGCAGCCTTGATAGCGGGCAGGTTTTCTTTGATTGAGTTGTAAGACCAGTTGAAGGCATGCAAGATTACACCGTTCTGCACATTCTCCTGAAGGTTCGGCTCAGAGCCCACGGGCTCGTCGACAGGCGCCGCACCGACAGAGAACGAAAACGCGAGAGACGAGGTAAGAAGCGTTGCAGCCGCAACTATGCTTACCAGTTTTCTGAACATTTTCATCAAAAAACCATCCTTTCAAAAAATTTCATTCTCATTATAACAAATTGATAAAAAAAAGTATATGTTTTTTGTTACAAATCTGCAATATTTTTTTTGTGCAACTTGCAGATAGAGCTATTTTCGTGAAAAACCTCGCAAAAAGTTTCTGCTGTTTTGTAGACAAATCACCAAATCAGTGATATAATTTTATACAACTATTATATAATAAAATCATGAAAGGATGATCGGCACAATGCGCAAAAAACTATTGGCATTCATTGCGGCGCTGCTTGTCGCCGCCGCGCTGTTCTGCAGCTGCGAGGTTCCCGAGGAGCTGTTTGACGATATCCTCGAATCAGGCTCGGGAGTAGTTACGGACTACACCTCGCCTGCCGCGACCGCGCGGGATGAGACCGTGCCCGCGCCCGTCAAAACGGGCTACACGATGTCCGACATCTACGCCCTTGAGAATACCGATATCTTTGCCAAAAACGCCCTTGAGCATATCTTTGACGGCACGATCAACAGCAAGGGCAAGGCGACCGGCTACCACTACAGCATGGTGACAGACAGCAAGGGCAGTATTATCGAAGGCACACGCAGCGAGACAGACGATCACGGCGTATTCACCGCGAAGGTTAAGGTAAACGATGTAAAGAAGAACGGCTTCAGCTCATTCTACCCCGAGAGCTGGACGCCTCAGCAGGTCGTAGACGCGATCAACGAGGCGTATGAGTCCGCGCTGAGCTCCCCGAATAATCCCTACGGCGAGCTGTGGATAGGCTTCAGCGGCGACCTCGAGATCGATATGTACCTAAACAATCAGAAAAAAATCACCACCGCCTACCCGATTTATGAAGGAGACTGATCATGGAATATGAGATTGAAATTGTAGATATAAACGGGCGCGATATCCCGATGCTGTTCAACTACGATTCCGACAAGGCGCTTCTGGGAGAAATGCTGCTCACCGAGCGAAGCTTCATAAAGGAGATCGTCGATCTCCTCGCAGACGGTCTGGAAGGCAAAAACAGCCGGTGCAGCTTCAACGTGTTCACCCTAAGCGTACAGCCTAAGCTGACGGTGATCCGCGACGAATACCGCTCCCGCCGGCTTGCGCTCGATACCGAATCGTTCTACGAGGCGGCAAAGGACTATATGAACACGCTGCTCGATATTAAGCGTAAGGAAAAAGCCCGCGCCGCCGACCCCGCTGCGGACAAGCCGCAGAGCAAGAAATCCGACTGATCGGGCTTGACCGCAAAGCAAAAGCTAAAAAATAAGCGTCCCCTTATGCAAGAACATTTCTGTCCTGCATAAGGGGATTTGATGTTAAAGGGTTTTATTTAGAAGATAGTATAAGAGTATAAGTCACAAACACGCCCTTATAGTCCTTGTCCGCCTTAATATCGTCGGGCAGAGAAGCGTATTCCTCGGGATATTCCCTGCTGTAGGTGCTCACTCTCGCTCCGAGAACGATATCCCGCTTTTGCTCGGTGCCGTCGTCAAATGCGACCGTGCAGTGAACCGTTCTGCCGATCAGCTTTTCGATGCAGCTTTTCTGCTCATCGAAAAGCGCCTCATCACCGCAGACATTATAAAGCTCATCCTTGTGCTCCTTTAGATACTCATAGTCCTTGCCGCTCAGATCTTCGGCAAAGCCCGCATAGTAAAAGGAGCTGCCCTCGGGCTTTTGATTATCATAGGCAAAGGTGACCGAGCTGTATGCCGACTGTGTGTATCTCGCATAGACCGCGTTCTCGGCTGCGTTTTGCTCCTCGGTAGCGCCGTCGGGAGCTTCACTGTCAATGATCGCGTTCAGCTCCTTCCTATCCTCCTCGGTCATGCTCAGACCGTAAGGGTAGTAACGGTTATCCTCTGCCTCTGTTCCCGCAATAACGGGGTTGTTGTCTCGGCGGCAGGTAATAATAAGCTTGCCGCTGTCAACGGAATAGGTCACGCTTTTGATGCCGCTGCCCTCGCAGACCATAGGCATACCCACCGAAAAAGCCGCCACGCTGTCGCTGCCCTCGCTGAGATTCAGCCCCTTGTCCTCACCGATGCCGATAGAGGCGTTTTTTTCCGCGCTCAGCTCAACCGCTCCGACCTTTAACACAAAGGCGTTTTCAGCCTTGCCGCCGAAAATATTAAAGCCTATTACCGAGCCTGCCGTGACCGCGACTGCAAGCGACGCCGCGACCGCGCCCTTTATCCAATTCTTCATATGGATCACTTTTCCTTTCTTTTCACAGCTCCTTGCTGTTTCCAGCATTCTCTCTACGGCTCTCTCGTGAGCCTTGATTTCGTTTATCGTCTGAGTGTAACGGTTGTCAATCATGAGAGTCCTCTCCTTCTGTCAGTAACGCCTTCAGTTTTTTGCGCGCACGCTGCAGCTTTGAGCTGACGGTGTTTGGATTCTTGCCGAGGATACGCGCGATCTCAGCTATCGTGTAGGATTCGTAGTAGTATAGGTAGATAATGTTGCGGCTGTCCTTCGGCAGCAGCCAAAGCTCCTCCATGACCTCCCTGTGCTCCGGAGCCTCGAGGTGAGTATATTCTTCGAGCGGCTCACTGCGCCTGCTTCGCGCCAGCCTGTGCAGGCTGTTGCACTTGTTGATCGTGACGCGTATCAGCCACGCCTTCAAATGCTCCGGGTCTCTTTGCCCGGGGCATTTGGTCAGCAGCGCAACACACACGTCCTGCATTATATCCTCCGCGTCCGCGAAATTCCCTAAATTGTGAACGGCGATCCTGTATATCATATCCGAGTATTGCCTGATGATTTTTTCTGCTTCTTCGGTACCGATTTTTGTCATAAGAACCTCCTTTCACCTATAACACGTTTCAGGCGGCGGATTTTCGTGCGATCAAAAACAAAAAGCCGTTCCGAGGAACAGCTTTTTTCAGAAATATATGGAATTATTATGCGCAGCGACCTTTTGAGTCGAAGTCTGCGGCTCAGACCGGGTGTATCATGTTCTCCCTGTCGAGGAGTTCGCCGTTGATCCCGACCTTGGCGTTTCTTCTCTTCTCAAAGAAGTCGAGCGCCACCTTGGGGAACTGAGCGTAGGAGAGCACGTCCTCCTCCTGCTCGCTGTACTCGGCGATCTCGGCGCGGAGCTTGTCGAGCTCGGGCTCGAGGCGGTCTGCGGGTCTGCCGGTGATGATCTCCATGTCGCCGCAGATCTTCTTCCGGAATTCGGGGTCGATGGGCATAGGCGTGGTGCCGTACTCGCCGGCGACCATTCCCTTGAACTCGCGGGTACACATGCTGTAGCGCTCGCCCGTGATCACGTTGAACACCGCCTGGGTGCCGACGATCTGGGAGGTCGGGGTGACGAGGGGCGGATAGCCCGAATCCTCGCGGACGCGCGGCACCTCCTCGAGCACCTCGTCGAGCTTGTCCTCCTTGCCCGCCTGTTTGAGCTGAGAGAGCAGGTTCGAGAGCATACCGCCCGGGACCTGATAGATCAGCGCCTTGGCGTCGGTAGCGAGCATCTTGGGGTCGAGCAGACCGCTTTCGATGTACTTCTCGCGCAGGGTCATGAAGTAGGCTCTGATCTCCGCGAGCTTGCGGATAGACAGACCCGTGTCATACTCGGTACCCTCGAGGGCGGCGACCATAGACTCGGTGGGAGCATGAGAGGTGCCCAGAGCCAGAGGGCTGATCGCGGTGTCGATGGCGTCTGCGCCCGCCTCGACCGCCTTTAGCAGACACATCGAGGCAAGTCCGGAGGTGTAGTGGGTGTGGATCTGGAGCGGCATCTCGGGAAGCGCCGCCTTGATCGCCTTTACAAGGCTCTCGGTGCGCATGGGAGTCAGCAGCGCCGCCATATCCTTTATGCAGATCGAGTGCGCTCCGGCGTCAGCGATGCGCTTGGCGTACTCCACATAGTAATCGTCGGTGAAAACGGGACCGGTCGTATAGCTGATGGCTACCTGAGCGTGACCGCCCTCGCGGTTAGCCGCGTCGATAGCGGTCTTTAGGTTCTTGATGTCGTTGAGCGCGTCGAAGATACGGATGATGTCGATACCGTTGGCTATCGAGCGCTGAACCAGATACTCTACGCAGTCGTCCGCGTAGTGGCGGTAGCCAAGCATATTCTGTCCGCGGAAAAGCATCTGGAGCTTGGTGTTGGGGCAGTGATCCTTGATCGTGCGGAGCCGCTGCCACGGATCCTCGTTGAGGAAGCGCAGGCAGGCGTCGTAGGTCGCGCCGCCCCAGCATTCGAGCGAATGGTAGCCGATCTTGTCGAGGCTGTCGAGGATCGGCAGCATGTCCTCGGTGGACATACGGGTCGCGATGAGCGACTGATGGGCGTCGCGCAGGGCGGTTTCTGTGATTTTTATTTTCTTAGGCATGATTATCTCCTTTGGTTGAGGGTGGATGGCGGAGTTGTTTCCGAGCATCGGGCATAGCTATTATAATTCCGAATTAAGATTCCGAATCAATTAAGCGTCACAAGCACCTTGCCCGAATCGACAGCCTCGCCCTTGGCGACCTCGATGGTGGCTACCTTGCCGTCCTGGGGAGCCTTTACGGGAGTTTCCATCTTCATTGCCTCGATGAACACGAGGTCGTCGCCGGACTTTACGTCCTGTCCCGCCGATACGACCACGTTCACGACAGTACCGGGCATGGGCGCCTTTACAACGATGCTGCCCTGAGCGCCTGCGGGAGCGGCAGGCTTTGCCGCCGGAGCGGGAGCGGCGGGCGCCGCGGCAGTCGTGGGCTCGGAGAAGGAGCCGAGCTCCTCGACCTGTACGTCGTATGCTGTTCCGTTTACGGTTATTCTGAGATTTTTCATATATATTACCTCTTTTTTAGGGATTAGGGATTAGGGGTTAGGGGTTAGGGATTAGGGAAATTGACCGATAACCGCCGACTGCTTTTATACGGTGCTGTGCTTCTTGGCTACGGTGGGGACTCGCTTGCCTGCCATCATGTCAAGGGCGGATATCAGCGCCGCTCTGAGCTCGGGCAGCTCTGCGATACCGTCCACATAGCCGTTGCGCGCGGCGTTGAAGGCGGAGAGCTTTTCGTCAGCGAGCCTTTCGGCGACCGCCTTCTGCTCGGAAACGGGGACCTTCATCTGCTCGGGAGCCATTATGAACGCCGCCGCCTCGATATTCACCGGTGAGATCACAGCCTCGGGCAGAGCGTAAACCGCGTCAGCGTTCGCGCCTGTGCCGGCGAGGGCGATGTAAGCCGAGCCGATTGCCTTGCCGACCACGACAGACAGCTTCACGGTCGTCGCCTCGGCATATGCCGACGCAAGCTTTGTCGCGGAGCCGAGGGTCTCGAAGCCCTCGCAGTCGACCACCGTCAGCACCGGGAGCGAAAACGCGTCGCAGAAGCGGACGAATTTAGCCGCCTTTGCCGCCGCCGCGCAGTCCATCCTGCCGCCGGTGGTGCGGACTACTCCGACCACCGCGCCGCCGAGACGCGCAAGGCGTATCCTCGCGCCCTTTCCGCAGGCGTCGGAAAGCTTCAGCTTTGAGCCGCCGTCGGCGATTTGGCTGACTATGCAGCTTCCCTCGGGCGAGGGCTCGGCGTTTTCAGCCTCGGGAGCGGGGCTGAGGTTGTTTGACGGAAGATAGGTCAAAAGCGACCTCGCCTTGGCGATCGCGTCCTCCCTGCTCTCCTCGACCGCGCAGACAGCGCCGCGCTCGGCGTTCTCCTCCGCCGACGCGCCGGTACCGGTCACATCAAGCGAAAGCTGAGCGTCCTTGGTCATTATCACAAAATCCGCGCTCGAGGCGTTGAGAGCGTTCGTTCCCAGACAGGTGCCGAGCACCACTGAGATCTGCGGTATCATGCCCGAAGCCTTTGAAGCGAGCTTGAGCACCTCGCCGCAGCCCGCGAGCAGCTCCGTGCCCTGACCGAGCCTGCCGCCCACGCTGTCGTAAAATCCGACCACGGGTGCGCCCGTCTTGATCGCAAGCGTGTACAGCTTTTTCAGCTTCGCGGTCTGAGCCTTGCTGAGCGCTCCGCCGCAGACGTCCGTGTTCTGGGCAAAGGCATAAACCGGCAGTCCCTCTACGGTGCCGTAGCCCGCCGCAGCCTCGGCGAATCCGTCGCCGGAGGCGGCAAAGGCGTCTGTCTCGCAGAAGCTGCCTTCATCAAAAAACGCGGCAAGCGTACCGTAAGCCGAGGTGGCATGCAGTTCAGCTCTTGCTGCGTTGATTTTTTCAATACTCATTTGTATTCCTCCTATGTGTGCGGAAGCCCATACTGCCGCATATTACCATACAACAGTATTATAACGCAACTTGAGGAAAAGGGCAAGTGGTTTTTTTATAACAAATAGCAAATAACTGATAACTCAACTTCCCTGCATAAAAAAATATATGAGATCGCTGTCAGCCGAGTAATTGAAGGCTGAAAAAAGGGATATAGGCGATAAACCAAACGTGCTCCCCTTGAGGGGAGCTGTCAATCCGTTAAGGATTGACTGAGGGGTGGCTTGCGCCGCCATTTAGGTACGACCCGATGTCACTCGGTAAAACAAACCAACCGTTCATCGCAAAAGGGTATCGCGCAACATTTAAGCCTGTTCCCATTTCTCCACCCCTCAGTCGCGCTTTGGGCGCGACAACTCCCCTCAAGGGGAGCCCGACAATGGCAGAGAGCTCATCTTTTCACGGGAGCAGGCGTCGATCATACGGACAGCGTCCTATATGCTTTTTCCGTTCACAAGGGGGTTTGCGAGCAGCTTTTTGACCTCCTGAGGGGTCAGGTCGCGCCATGCGCCCTGCTTGAGCATCCCGAGCTTCACTCCGCCGATCTGGGTGCGCTTCAGGCGCGCGACCTCAAGACCGACCGCCTCGCACATTCGGCGTATCTCGCGGTTTTTGCCCTCGTGCAGGATCATCTCGAGCACCACTCTGCCCTCCTCCTTGTGAAGGACGTGCACGATCGCGGGCGCGGTTTTCTGACCGTCGATCTCAACGCCGGTCTCGAGCTTGACAAGCTGCTCCTCGCTGATCGAGGGGCGCACCGTCACGCGGTAATACTTGTACACGCTGTTGCGCGGATGCATCACCTTGTTGGCGAACTCGCCGTCGTTTGTGAACACCAGCATTCCCTCGCTGTCCTTGTCGAGCCTGCCGATCGGATAGACCCTCTCGCCCACATCGGCAACCAGCTCGGCGACGCATTTTCTGCCGCGCTCGTCGTTCATCGTCGTGATGAAGCCGCGCGGCTTGTGGAGCATTATGTAGCGGTAGCTCGCCTTAGGCGCAATCAGCCGCTTTCCGTTAACAAACACCTTGTCCTCGGCGGTGACCTTGTCGCCTAACTCGGCAGTCCTGCCGTTGATTTTTACCTTGCCCTGCAATATCAGCTCCTCCGCCTTTCTTCGGGAGGCTATGCCGCACTGCGAGATGAGCTTTTGAAGTCTGATCGGTTCGTTTTTAGCCATGACTAAAGAATTCCTTTATTCTTTCAAAGAATGATTTCTTGATTTTTATTTCGTTAACAGAATTATCCGCAATCAAATCGACGGCTCCCGTTTCCTTGCCGCCGAGGTAATAGACTATCCTGCCGACGCGGTCGCCCTTTTTCACGGGAGCATACAGAAAGCTGTCGAGCATAACCCTGCGGCGCAGAAGCTCGCCCTTTGCCCTGTCGAGCACCACTCCCCCGGCGCTGTCCGCAACGACGCGCACGCTGTCCGCCTCGCCGCCCACACAGGGGACTGAAACGGCGAAGTCCGAGTCGTCGCCGAAAAATCTGCCGTACCGCTCAAAGCCGTAGTCGCAGAGCTTGATATGATCGTTCCAGTCGTCGCCGTCGTCGAGGGTAACGCAGATCAGCGTCAGCCCGTCGCGCCTCGCCGCGCTGACGAGACAGCGCCCCGCGGCGGTGGTATAGCCCGTCTTGCCGCCGATGCAGTCGGGGTAGAGCGAGAGCAGGCGGTTGTGGTTGGAGTAGGTCACGTGCTTATCGGCAGGCGCGACAAAGTCCACCGGGCAGGATCTTCGCGCGGTGAGACTTGCGAAAGCTTTGTTTTCAAGCGCCGCCGCCATCAGCAGCGCCATATCGTATGCGGTGGTGTAGTGATCGGGGTCGTCAAGCCCGCTCGGGGTCACAAAATGGGTGCGAGTCATGCCGAGCTCACGCGCGCGCTCGTTCATCAGGCGCGAAAAGCCCTCCGCGCTGCCGGCTATCGAAACCGCAGCGGCGTTCGCCGCGTCGTTGCCTGAGCACATCATCATGCCCACGGCGAGGTCGCTCAGCTTAACGCGCTCGCCGAGCCCGAGATACATCGAGCTGCCCTCGGCGGTCATCTCGTCGGTGAAGGTGATCGTCTCGTCATGCGCCGCCGCGCGTTCAAGGGTGATCAGCGCGGTCATCAGCTTGGTGGTGCTCGCGGGCTTCATCCGCTTGTCGGCGTTGTCCGACAGCAGCACCTCGCCGTTGTCGGGGCAGTAAAGCACAAACGCCCCGGCTGAGGTCTCGGGAACGTCCGCAGCCTGCGCCTCCGCCCTAAAGCCAAGGGGCAGGAGCATTGAAAAAGCGAGAAAAACCGCAATGAACCGTTTCATATAAGGACACCTCCGCAACAGATTATATGCGCGGAGCGTCCCCTGTAGAATCACGGTGCGAGGCTTGCTTTTATATCATCAGATATCGATATCGTCGACGGTGATCTCCGAGAAATCGTCGGCTTTTACTTCGGCTTCATCCTTCTTCTTGTTCTTTCTGTCCTTGATGAAGCCCTTGACCTTGTCAAAGACCTCGGGAACCATTCCGACGATCTTGTCTAAGCCGTCGCCGCCCTTGAGGTTGATGAGGCGCACCTCGCCCTGATGGACGGTCAAAAACGCCACAGGCTGGATGGTGATGCCGGCGCCGCTGCCGCCGCCGAAGCAGTCCTTGTTCTCCTTCTTGGTGGGAAGGTCGGAGCCGCCGGAGGCAAAGCCGTAGCTGACCTTGGAAACGGGGATGATCAGGGTGCCGTCGGGAGACTGGATGGGCTCGCCGATGATGGTGTTGACGTCGACCATTTCCTTGATTTTTTGCATAGTGATGTCCATGAGGTTACCGATAGGATGTTCCATATTATTCTCTCCTTTATGAGCGGCTTCAAGCTCCGCTATTGTTTCTTTGGTTTTGGGGCTCATGCCCTTTCTGATGCTGAGTATCAGCCTGACCGCCTTTAACCCGTGCCTGAGCACGAGACCGACGAGCCAGATCATTCGCACGCTCAGCGTGATATCCGCAAAGTATTCGGACTGAGCGTCCTCGTCGAAGTTCGGCGCAATGTCCACGCCGTAATACCTGCATTTGGCGGCGCGCGCCAGGATGCTGACCGCCGGGTAGACCGCCATGCAGAAGTAGCCGTAATGCACCGCCGTATCGTCGGCGTCCTCGCCCGAATAGACTATGCTGATCTGCATATTCTTGATGACGAGATGCTTAAAGAAGCTCTTCATCACGCCCATGGCGAGATCGGCGAGCTGTTTTACGGTGTCGATGACCCAGACTATGCCCTTTTCCTTGATTAGGTTGGTCTTTTCCTTGGGCTTTTCCTCGGCTGCTTTCTCGTCCTTCTTCTTTTTCTTTTCCTTTTTCTTTTTGGGCTTCTTTTCCTTCTTGGGCTTAGGGGGATATACCTTTATCCCGATGAAGCCGACCTTTGCGATTATCCGCAGCTCGCCGTCAAATATGACGCGCACGCCCACGGGTATCATCAGTATCAGGAATATAAGGAGGAGCACGCCGAGCAAAATATAAAGCCAAAGCATTTTGTTCTCCTCCTTTTTGGTTTTATTACAACGCTGCCGATATTATTATTCTAAAAAGCTTCAGCCAACTTCCGACTCTTCGCTTTTCTCTTCTATCTTCTCGCTACCGCCCTCTTCATCCTCCGGCAGCGGAGGAAGCTCCTCGAGGCTGCTGATGTTGAAGCAGCGCAGGAAATTTTCGGTCGTGCCGTAGAGCAGCGGTCTGCCGGGCAGCTCGAGCCGCCCCTTTTCCTCGATCAGCCCCTTTTGGGTGAGGCTGCCGATCACTCCGCTGCAGTCAACTCCGCGCACCTGCTCGACAAAAGCCTTGGTGACGGGCTGGTTATACGCGACCACAGCCAGCACCTCGAGCGCAGCCTGTGAAAGCGGCGTATTGCGGCGCAGATCCATCACTGTCCTTATCTGCGGAGCGTATTCCTTGACCGTCGCCATCTGATAGGCGTTGTCAAGCCTTATTATCGTTATGCCCCTTTGGGCGGTCTGATATTCGTCGGTCAGCTCGTCGAGCACGCCTCTCACCTCGTCTTCGGAAAGCTCCAGCGCCTGCGCAAGCCTCGACAGCTCCACGGGCGCGCCGCTCGCAAAGAGTATCGCCTCGCACGCCGACTTGGGGTTAAAATCAGCCATCGGTTTTCTCCTCGTTTCTCTCTATCATGCGCACAACCGCGCTCTCGCCGCTGCCCTCGATGCGTATCCTCTTGCCCTTGACGAGCTCGAGGGTCGCAAGAAAGGTGGCGACCAGCTCGCTCTTGCCCTCGCAGATCTCGAAGATCTCGCCGTAGCTGAGGCTTTTGTTGACCCTCAGGCGGCGCATCAAGTGGATGATCCGGCTGTTCACCGAGACTATCCTGTGGGCGACAATGCCCGAGAACGCCTGCTCGGAGGGCGGCAGCCTGCGCTTGCCTCTGCCGACGGCGCCCAGATACGCCTTGACGATGTCCTCGGGAGGATGGACGCGGGTGTAGGTCAGGTCGTACTCTACCGGCGAGGGCTCCTTGCAGATCGTGTCAAAATCGTAGACCGCGCCGAGCTTGGCGGCGATCTCGCGGCACACGGCGTATTCGAGAAGCTGTCCCGACAGCTCCTTCTTTAGCTCCTCAGCCTCCTCCTCGTACTTCGGCAGCAGCATCACGGACTTGATATAAACGAGCCGCGACGCCATCGTCAGAAATTCCGAGGAGATATCCATCTGATTCTCCTGCATCAGGTCGATCTGCTCCATGTACTGGTCGAGCAGCTCGGAGATTTGGATATCGTATATATCTATTTTGTTTTTTGTTATCAGTGTCAAAAGCAGGTCGAGCGGCCCCTCAAAGACGGGCAGCCGGTAGGTGAGCTGCGCTTCCATTTCTCAGCCTCACTGAAAAGCCAAAAACGGCAGCGAGGTCAGCCAGTACATCCCGTTGTACAGTCCGGTTGAGAGAAAGCTGAGAACCCATCTGAGCGGACCGTAGCTCACAAGCGCGAACAGCGCGATGAAAAAGAACATCTGATAGCGGTAGCAGAATGCCACCGCCCTGTCGGGCAGAATCACAAAAAGGATCTTTGAACCGTCCAGCGGAGGTATCGGCAGCAGGTTGAATACGGCAAGGTTGATGTTCACCTGAACGTAGAAGCTTAAAAACAGCATCACATAGTAGCCGACCGCCGTTCCCAGCGAGAACTGGGGCAGCAAAAAGCGCAGAACATTGAATATGATCATTCCCGCTAAGCCCGCGACAATATTAGCCAGCGGTCCGGCAAGCGCCGTTATCGCCATTCCAAGCTTTGGATTCTTGAAGTAGCGCGAATCGACCGGAACGGGCTTTGCCCAGCCGAAGCCGAACAGCAGCATACAGAGCGCGCCTATCGGGTCGATATGGCTGAGTGGATTGAGCGTGAGCCTTCCGCGGTTCTTGATGCCCGTATCGCCGAGCTTTGAGGCGGCAAAGGCGTGAGCCCACTCGTGAAAAGGCAGTATCAGAAAGATGATGACCAGTATCGCCAGAATATCGACGATGATCGTCATGACCGAGCCGTTTCCTCTGAATAATTCAAATAATTCCGAAATCATATATACCTCCGTCAGGGGTCTGGATCAGAAGCAGCGCTTGTTCTAAAGGCTGAAAACTATTCTCCTTAATATTATACAATAAAGCCGCGAAAAAAACAAGATAGAAAAACAAGTTGATAAATTTTCAAAAAACACTTGCTTTTTTCTTCGATTTCTGCTATGATAACAAAGTTAGGAATAGATTTTAATTCACAAGGAGGTGCAGACGCATGGCAAAATGTGAATTCTGCGGTAAGGATGTAAAATTCGGCATCAAGGTTTCCCACTCTCACAGACGCTCCAACAGAACTTGGAAGCCCAACGTACAGCGCGTAAAGGCTGTGGTAGACGGTTCTCCCAAGCGCGTGTATGCTTGCACCCGTTGCTTGCGTTCCGGTAAGGTTACCAGAGCTAACTGATGACTACATTTGACATCAATCAACAAAGAGCGGTTTTGTGACCGCTCTTTTTATTTTTTAAATCTTTTGGGCTTTACGCTGAAAACACCATTAATACAGCTCGCGCTTGCGCATGATGAACAGCGCGGAGGCGCAGGCGGTGATCACGCCGAAGCAAATCAGCGCATAGGCAAGCGAGCCCGTCGGGAGCAGGTAATTCTCCTTGCGCGGCTTGTCATTGGGCTTGTCCTTGTTATCGTCGGGCTTCGTCGGAACAACGGGAGCCGTCGAGATCGGCGCGGTGGTCGCCTCGTCGGGGGTATTTATATAGTACGGATTGCCGTCCGCGTCGATACCCGTCGGGGGTTCGGTCGGAGGAGCGGTGGTCGCAAGCGCGAAATTCGAGGGCGAAAGCGTGGTTTTGGTGGTAATCCTCACCGCCTCGTCAGCCTTGCTGTCTATTTCGTCGCTGTTGCTGATGACCCAGACCTCGCCGGTTGGATCGGACAGCCCGGTTTGAGGGTCGCGCGGCGAAACACAGAGCACGTCAACCGTCAGGTCGACCTTGCTCATAACCGCGTCCTCGGGATAAAGCTCAGTCACGTCGAATACAAAAGCCGCAAACGGGGTCAGGTCGGCGGTAAAATCAAGCAGTCGGATATCGGTCGCGTTAAAGCGGATCGTGTCCTCTCCCTCCCTGCTGATCACGGCGGCGCCTCTGGTAAGCGGACAGATGGTTTCCGGCGTGTTCTTTTCCTCGGAAAAGCCGAGCACAGCGGCGTCGTAGGTCATGTACCACTGGGTGCTGAGTACCGGAAGCCCCGACCTCAGCCAGTAGGTGATCGTAATCTCGTCGGTGGTGTAGTTGTATTCGGTGCTGACCTTCGGGAAATAGTTGGAGATCGCGTTGACGGTCAGCGCCGGAAAATCGCCCGTGATCACATTGACGGTCGTAGGCTCGGCAGTCGCGGTCGGCTCGGTAGGCTCGGTAGACTCTGTCGCGGAAACCGCCTCAGCCGGGGTCTCGACCTTCTCGGCAAAGACGGAAAGAGGCAGCAAAGCTATAACGGCAAGCGCAATGACGGAAAACACGACCGATGAAATTATTCTCTTTGTCACAGCGCTCACCACACTTATTTTTAGTATTATTTTATATTATATTACATTATCGCTCAAAAATCAAGTAAGGCTGTGCAAACAAAAAACGCCCTCTTTCGAGGGCGTTAGTTGTCAGAAATTATTCGTGAGTTCTCTTGCGGGTGAAGAGGATGATTCCTACAGCGCCTGCTGCGATGATGAGAGCAAGAGCAGCTACGGAAGAAGCGCCGGTAGCAACTGCGCCGTTAGCGTTGTTGCCGTTGCCGTTGCCGGTGGGAGAATCGGGAGTAGCTGTTGCGCTGGTCGCAGAGGTAGCGTCGGGCTTAGCGGTGGGAACAGTAGTATCGCTGTCGCCGCCGGTGGGGTTATCAGCGGTAGAGCTCTTGAAATACTCGTCGCTCATGATGTTGCCGGACTTGGTAACGCCGTCATTCTTGTGTTGCTCGTTGAGCTCCTTGGTGGGCCAGGAACCGTACTCACCGTTGCCATAGTAGAAGAACCACTCGCCGGCATAAGAATACTTGCCGGGGTTGAGCTCGGACTCAGTGATCTTTTCGGGATCAAGGTCTACGATCCAGATCATGTTGTCGAAGGTCATGGTCAGACCGTACTTGGGAACATCCTGAAAAGCCTTGCCGTTTTCGCCGTAACGCTCTTCCAGCTCGTCGTTGTCAAAAGCGTCGTTGATCTCATCCCAGAAGCCGGGAACTTCATCATAGTAAGTATCGTCGTCCTCGCAGTAGCCGTTGGTACCGATGGGAGTATCAGCTGTCTGGAGAGCGTCGTAGAAGTAGGGAGCCTCGCCCTTGTCATACTGAGCCTTTGTGCCGCCGTCGAGATAGTTACTCCAAACGAGAACCTTGACGTCCTCGGGAACGGTGCAGTAGAAGAGGTTCTCGATGCCTTCCTCGTCGGTCACCTTGTTCGCTCTGTATCCGGGCCACGCGAGAGATCCGCCGGAGCCGTCGAGAGCGCCCGCAGCGTCGGTGCCGCCCCACCAGTAACATCCGATGGAATCACCTGTGGACTTGGAGCCCTCGTTATACCAAGCGCCGGGCATAGCGCAGTATACCTTGCGAGTCTTGGTAGCGGGATCGGTAGGAGTGTAGGTACCGTCTGCATTAACGGTCGCGGAAGCGCTGAGCGCACTGCCGGCTACAAGAGAGGTTGCAAGCATGCCCGCAAGAGCAATGCTGAAAATTTTCTTGTTCATAGAATTATTCCTCCAATAGAATTCCGATATTTTCGGTTATCAATATTATAATATAAAAGAATTTAAAAATCAAGTGTTAATTCTATATTATTGAGGGAAAGTTTGCAAAAAGGTTACAATTTCCTGATTTTTAACAATAATTTTATTGCGATTTCCTGTTATTTTTTACAACAAATACTACCGCGACGACGATCAGAATAATAAATACCGGAACACCGATGAATAAAAATATCTGGAAGGGCTTCAGTCCGCCGTTATTGTCGCGTGTAACATCGACCGGCTCCTGACCGGAACCGCTGTCCGCAGCCCCGAGGGTGCTTCCGACCACAGCCTCATGCTCGGAGCCGTGAAGCGGAGAATTCATCTCACCCTTGCCGTCAAGGTAATTGATGAATGAGCCCTGGTGGTTTTCGAGAGTGTCGGGATCGTTGCTGATCGGCATAACTCCGTCGGAGATCTGCGCCTCGTCGTTGACATAGAGATCATAGGTAAAGGTGTAGGAGCTGAGGTGAGTGGAGCCTGCTCCGGTGTTGAACATGCTCTCGCCGTACAGCTCGTTGACAAAGAAGGACAGCTCGGTTTCGCCATCGCCCGCAGCCTCAAACTCGCAGGAGAAGAATTCGGACTTTGACGAGAAATTCGCTGGATAATAGAGGTCAGTCCAGGTCATATAGATCTTTCCGTCGCCCATATCGTTGACAACGCAGCCTTCAAACTGAGGCGCGCTGAATGAGTCCTCATTAAAGGTGAGTTTCTCGGGATCGTAAAATAAACGAAGCTCAAAGCCGATGATCTCCTCGCTTGCGTCCGCAAGATTCAGGGTCAGCTTGACCTTGTCCCCTGCCTGCGCCTCAGCCGTGCCGTTGATTTTGAGACCGTCCGCAGCGAATACAGGCAGCGTCGATATTGCGGCAAGCATTAAGGTGAGACAGATTACAGTGAGTTTGGATGATATTTTTTTCATACGCTCAAATCCTTTTTTTCATGATTGTTTATATTATAAACCATATTATTCTAATTTGCAATTATTTTTTGAAAAAAGGAAATGATTTAGTAGAAATTATCATGAAATACTGCATAACACTTAGCCGAATCAAACGTCAGATAGGAGCAGCAATGTATAAGTGACTGTATTTAATAAAACATAGTTTGATTTACCTGCTGCAAACGTCCCTTAGACGACACAACACATAGCCGCAACAAGCTTCATATAGGCGCAGCATTGTATGTGCGGCTGTATTTAAAAAACTTCGATTTACCGGCTGCAAACGTCCCTTAGACGACACAACGCATAGCCGGAACAAACTTCATATAGGAGCCGCATTGTATGTGCGACTGTATTTTAAAAAAACTTTTGGTATCTTGCCACAAACGTTCCTTAGACAAAGAAACGCATAGCCGGAACAAACTTCATATAGGCGCAGCATTGTATGTTCGACTGTATTTAAAAAACACCCTCCGATTGCTCGGAGGGTGAAAAATCAATGATGATTATTTATTTTTAACAAGCGTCTTTACCATTCGACGGTTTAATTACTTTTTCTCTCTCTTGCGAGCGAAGAAGATAGCAGCAGTACCGGACAGAAGAACGATAAGGATAATCAACGCCATAGAAGCACTACCTGTCTGTACGGAACCGTTAGTGCCGCCGGAAGTGTTGCCGCCGGGATTGGTGGGTGTGTCGCTTGTGGAACCACCGGTAGTGGTGGGCTGC
>CACWKB010000031.1 GCA_902761375.1 uncultured Ruminococcus sp.
AGAGGCAGGCGGTTCTCTTTGAGGAGGACTGTCAAAAGGGCGTTGCTCTGAACGGCGCAATAAAGCTTGCCGATTACCTTGATATGTGGTTCTCCGAATATGCCGAGACTACCCTAAAGCAAAAGACTGTTGTAGGCTACCGGGGCTTGCTGCCCGTCGTGAATCAGGCTCTCGGTCATCTTCGCCTCGATAAGCTCCAGCCGCGCCAGCTTAACGCCTTTTACAAGCAGTTGTCAGAGGTCGGCTCGAGAAAGCAGGATGTATTTGTGCCGCTGAGGGATGATTTCAAGGCGCTGCTCAAGTCAAAGAGTCTGTCTGTTGCCGCTTGCGCCCGTCAATACGGAGTAAAGGAAAGCACTCTCGGTCAAGCGGTCAACGGCAAAGCTGTTTATGAGCAAACCGCTCGTGCTCTTTGTGAGGCTCTTGAGCTCGATATCTCGTGCGCCTTTCGCCGCGAGGTCAGAAGCAAGCCGCTCTCCCCCGAGACCGTGCGCCATTATCACCGCTTTATCTCCTCGGCTCTCGGAACCGCGGTCAAATGGCAGCTTATTTTCTCGAACCCCTGTGAGCGCGTCACACTTCCCAAGCAGCGCAGAAACAAACCGCGCTACCTCGACGAGGAGTCAGCCGCCGCGCTGCTCGACTGCCTCGAACAGGAGGACATGCAGCACAAGACTATGATAAAGCTGTTTATGTATCTCGGTCTGCGCCGCGAGGAGCTTTGCGGTCTTGAGTGGAAAGACATCGACTTTGACAACTCCGTGATCACCATAGAGCGAGCCTCGGTATATATCCCACATCAGGGCGTTATGACCGACAGCACCAAGAACCGCTCGTCAGAACGCTCAATAAAGGCTCCTGCCGCCGCGATCGAAATGCTGCGCGATTACCGCGCATGGCAAGACGAGCGCCGCGAAATGCTCGGCGACAGGTGGGAGGATTTCGACAAGCTCTTTACCACCGACACAGGCAAACCCATCCACCCCGACACGATCACGGGCTGGTTCAGCCGCTTTATCAAGCGCAACGGTCTGCCGGATATCACAATACACAGCCTGCGCCACACAAACGCTACTCTGATGATCAATTCAGGAATTCCGATCACCACGATCTCCGCAAGACTCGGTCACGCTAACCCCTCGACCACAGCAAAGATTTATACCCATGCTATACAGTCAGCCGACGCAGCTGCCGCCGAAGCACTCGATAATGTCCTCCACCGTAAAGCCTCGGATAAACACCTGCGAACCACAAGAACCGCATAAAAAACGCTTCCCAAACGGAAAGCGAGCTACATAATCAAGCCTTATCAAGCGGCAGTTTTAGATGATTTAAGATACAATAAACAACAAATAAACAACAAATCGGCGTATAATTCATATAAAGAAAAATAAAAACCGCATGGAAAACACCGAAAAACGGCTTTCCCATGCGGTTTTTACGTGGAGCTAATGGGGGGACTCGAACCCCCGACCTACTGATTACGAATCAGTTGCGCTACCGGCTGCGCCACATTAGCGTGTTTTGTCGTTCAAACCTTTTGTATTATACTATACTTTCTTGGATTTTGCAAGCCTTTCCGCGAAAAAATTTACCCCGTTCATTTTCGTGTTCCGTTAGTGCTCGTAATGTGAGAAATAGTCACATGTATTGAATTGATGAAATGGTTGCATTATAATATAGTAAGAGAAGTGAATGCTGTGAGGTGTAGCTGATGTCAATTGAAAAAAAGGCAGATAAATCGGTGCTGTCGACGAATCTTCCGATTCTGAGGAGATTATGCGGCTTTACACAGCAGGGAGTTGCCGATATTCTCAATATCAATCGCACTACTTACACCAAGTATGAATCGGGCTCCTCCGAGCCTAACCTTGATACGCTGATAAAGATCGCTCAGATTTACGGGGTTTCTCTCGACACATTGGCTAAGGTACGGCTTGATGTTGACTTTGCTGAAAAAGCGATCGATCAGTCTCCCGAGCTGTCCGGCGACGAGCTGAAAATGGTCATCATGTTTCGCTCGATGAATGTGGATAAGCGTGACCGTTTTCTCGACAAGCTTTCCGCCTCCGTGAATAAGACAAAGAAATGACCGCTGAGTTTCAAAAAAACGAGCCGGTTCCGTGCTGGAACCGACTCTTTTTTGTTAGGAGATAATAAATAGATTTTGTAGCTTTGGTTATGCTCACGGGCGAGGGGTGCCGCAGTTATCGCAGAATTTGCCCATATTGACGGCTCCGCAGGCGGGGCATGTCCAGCCGCCCTGCTGTTGAGGCTGACCGTACTGAGCGGGCTGCTGGCCGTACTGCTGCTGAGGAATGTTCTGCTGCTGAGGGAAGGGCTGACCGTACGGCTGCTGAGCGAAGGGCTGAGGCTGACCGTACTGCTGCTGAGGATAGCCCTGAGGCTGAGCGTACTGCTGCTGGGGATAGCCCTGAGGCTGGGCGTACTGCTGCTGAGGATAGCCCTGAGGCTGGCCGTACTGCTGCTGAGGATAGCCCTGAGGCTGGCCGTACTGCTGCTGAGGATAGCCCTGAGGCTGGAGGATAGCCCTGAGGCTGACCGTACTGCTGCTGAGGATAGCCCTGAGGCTGACCGTATTGCTGCTGAGCGTAGCCCATAGGAGCGCCGTAGCCCATCGGCTGCTGAAAGCCTCTGCCGGTGAGCGAGGCGACGAGCTCGTTAGCCTCCTGCTCAAAGCGCCTGTATTCAGCGCTGTTGCGGCTGTCGGGGCGGTCGTCGGTCAGCTCGAACTTGATCTCGCTGAAATAGGGCGAGTTGACGTCGATCTCGATCGAGAATTCGTATGCATACTCATAACGGGGCGGGGTGTAGGAAACGCGCTTGCCCTCGGAATTGGTACGGTAAATCTCCGAGCGGTGCTCCTCAACCTCAAAGCGGGCGTTTTGAACCTGAGAAAGCGAGATGATATCGGCGTTCTCCTCGCGGAAATCATTGCGGCGGCTCACGATAAAGCAGCCCTGAGAATCGTCGATATAGACCTTGGTTTTTCTGCCGAAGGAACGCATGGGATTGAAGCTGTTCAGGTTTTGGCGGTTCTGCTCGCGGTAGGCAATCTGTTGCTTGATATCCTCGACGGTGGATTTTTTTCTGCCGGTAAAGAAGGGCGAAAGCTTCTTAACACAGCTCGAGCACACATTGCCGTCCTCGACCTTGCGGTTGCCGAGCAAGCCGATCTTCTCGCCGCAGATATCGCAATATTTCTTGTCAAAAAGTCCCATAATAAACACTCCGTTTCTTTCAGAAATAATCGGGAAAGAGGAATCTGCATATACCCTTTTGTTTATTATGACATAAAATTGCGCTTTAGTCAAGAGTAAACTGTTTTTTTTACACGTAATAGGGAGGTGCGGTTTTATACTTGCGGCTTTCCTTAATGATACTCAATCTTTCTCGGGAAAACTATTGAATTATATAAAAATATGCGGTATAATATGTATAATTCTCATAAAGGGGTGTATTTTATGAAGTTATACAAAAGAGTATTGACCGTTGTGGCGGCTGCTTCGCTCCTCGGCGCGGCTCTGTGCGGCTGCGGCGGACAGAATGCCGGAGGCGCTTCTCAGCCTGCCGACTCCTCGTCTTCGGATACAGGTTCTTCATCCTCGCCGGCTTCGTCTCAGGCGGGAAGCGTGGGCAAGGCTGACGACGTTTCGATCAAAAAGGGCGAATGGACGGATATCGAATGGGAGACCTATGTCGACCAAACCGGCTTTTTCAGCCTTGAGATGCCAAAGGGCTGGAAGATCGATGTGACCGATATGTACGGCGCGGGCAGGGTCGCCGGACTCCAGATCAACGTCTGCAATCCCGAGGACACCGTCGGAACTGATATGGTCGATTTCGGAACGGCAGCTATTGCCGATATGACGGACGCGACGGTCGAATCGCTGTTCAGGGACGCGCTTTACAAGAGCCTTCCGAACTTTACTATCAAGGAATCCAAGACCGCCGAGTGGCAGCAGCATTTTATCGACGATAATCCCGACGTAGTGCTCGACGCAAAGGTCATCCGCGCCGATTATACCGACAAGACCAAGGGCGACGACCGCGAGGTAATGTGTCAGGCGGTGCTCGAGAAGGGCTTGCTCGACGGCTATTACGGCTATGTAACGGCTTATGCGGCTTACTCGGTCAGAGGAGAGCTCGACAACTGGATCGACACGCTCGCAAGGATACAGACGAGTTTCAAGGTCACCGACGCCTATCAGGCGCGCTTCAAGTCCTCGGGCGGCTCCGGCAGCTATTCCGGCACGGGCGGAAGCGCATCGGCTTATGACGCGGGCGACGCGATGATGGAATCGTGGGAGGCTCGCAACAGGTCGGAGGATATCATCAGCCAGAAGCAGAGCGACGTCACACTTGGCTATGAGCGCGTATACGACACCGAGACCGGCGAGATATACAAGGCTGAAAGCGGTTTCATGGATTGGTATGAGCTCAACGACGGACAGCGCTACGCCTCATGTACCGACGATATGTATACCGAGGGCTATTCGGGCTGGATAGAGTTTAATTAATGACCTTACGGGGCTGGCTCATGACTCATTTTTCGAGTAAGAGCCAAGCCCCTGCTTTTTACATATTTCCACAGCGGTCGTCTCGACTGACACGTTAGGCTTTTCAGCCGATCTAATGTGTATTTTATTGTGTAAACAGACTAAATTGTTGCGGACTTTTAAATATAGTATTGTTTTCAGTTGAATTTTAGCCTCTATTGTGCTAAAATATACTGAGTATTCGATCTTACCGGAGGTGAGAATATTGCAGGACATGATCAGACGTATCGTCGAGGCTGACACAAAGGCTAAGGAGCTTGAAAAGCAGAACCAAAGGGCAGCAGAAAAGGAAAAGCTTCGCATTGAGGAGGAAGCCCGGGCGATCTACACCCGATACATGGAGGACGCTCAAAAGGAGATCGACAGAAACGACGCGTATCTCAACAAGCGATTCTCCAGAAAGCTTGCGGATGTCTCCGCCAAGCAGGAATCGGCGCTGATAAAAATGAGAGCCGACTACGAGCAAAACCGCGACAGATGGGTAGACGAGCTCGTCAGCCGAGTTGTCGGCTGACAGGGAGGTGATTTTATGTCCGCCACATCCTACGCCGTCTCCGCCAAGGCAAGGGCGAAGTACGGCAGATTCCTCACGGAGCGCGACTATTCAAGCCTTCTTTCCTGCCAGAGCGTGCCGGAGGTGATGGTGTATCTCAAATCCCACACCCACTACGCCTCGGTTCTATCCGAGGTCAACGAGCGCGACGTGCACCGCGGCAGACTGGAGCTGCTGCTCAGGCAGTATCTATTTGACGAATTCGACTCCCTGTGCCGCTACGATTCAAGCATAAGCGCGGGCTTTTCGAGCTATGTAGTGGAGAAAACGGAGGTCGAGCAGATCGTGCGCTTTTTGATCCTGCTCAACTCGAACTCGACCGAGAAGTTCATATTCCAGTTCCCGGCGTTCCTCTCGAAGCACACCGAGCTCGACGCCAACCTGCTCGCCAACGCGCGCGATTACGACGAGTTTTTGAATGTGCTGCGACCGACCCCGTATTACGAGATCCTCAGGGACTACAAGCCCGACGAAAAGGGCAGACTGCCCGTGTCGGATATCGAAAACAGGCTCTACGCCTTTACGATGAAGCATATGCTTGAGCTCATCGAAAAAAAGACCAAGGGCAGCGAACAGAGGGAGCTGCTGACGATGTTCCGCACGATCAGCGATTACAGTATTTTTTCAAGGATCCTGCGCTTGAAAAAGTATTATAATCTGTCGCCGGAGGTAATCAAGAGCAATATGCTCTATGAGTTCGGCAGCCTCAATCCCAAGCTGATCGACCTCATGTGCGAGGCGGAATCCTCGGCTGAGGTCTTTCAGATAATGCAGAGCACGGGCTGCGGCAGGATGATCGGCAAGATAGGCTACGCCTACGCCGGAGATATCGCTCCGCGGGTGCAGTTCAAGATCGCGAGGAAGAATATCCATTTTTCAAACAATCCATCGGTCGTCATGATATCGTTCATGTTCCTCTCGGAGACCGAGCTGATGAATGTCATCAGTCTCATCGAGGGAGTGCGTTATCAGCTCGACCCTAAAGCTATTCGGCAGCTTCTGATACGCTGACCGAAAAAAGAGGTGATTTTAACTTGGCAGTATCATCAATGCAGGCTGTGAATATAATCGGACTTGTGGACTACATCGACGAGGTCATCACGGTGCTCGGCGAGTCCGGCGCGTTCCATCCCGACGAGGTCGGACTGTTCTACAAGGACCTCAGCGGCTTTACACACCTGCAGTCAAAAAACAGCTACGCCGAGCCTCTGACTAATCTCAAGGCTGCGCTCAACCTCACCAAGCGCAAATTCCCGCTGGTCGACGTGAGCGATTTCAGCCCCTCCTTCGAGGAGCTCGAGAGCTTTTCCGCGACAACGACGGCACAGATCGACTCGCTGATCGAGGCAAGGGCTCAGGCTGAGGCGCAGCTCGAGGACGCAAGAAGGGACCTCAACACCGCCGAGCATTTCGCGGGACTTGACGTTGAGATCCAGGAGCTTGTGAAGATGCAGTACACAAAGGCTCGCTTCGGACGGCTCCCCAAGGACAGTATGCAGAAGCTCGACGCGTACAAGGACAACGATTTCGTCGATTTCGCCGTCTGCACCGAGGACAAAACGCATTTTTGGGGCGTATACTTCGCGCCCAAGGATCGCGCGAAGGAGATCGACAGGATATTTGACGGGCTCTACTTTGAAAGAACCGAGCTGGCAAGGGAGAACGAGACCCCCAAGGAGACCGTAGCGGCGTTAAAGAAGGAGATCCCGCAGCTCGAGAAAAAGGTAAAGGAAGCCAAAAAGCAGATCGACAGGTACCTCGACGAAAACAAGGAGCGCATAACGCGAAACCTGTCTAAGCTCGAGGAGCTGTATCTGTACTCGGGCATCCGCAGCAAGGCGCTGCAGCACGGCAGCAGCTTCATCATCGTCGGCTGGATCCCCTCGGAGAATCAGAAGGCACTGCAAAAGCGTCTGAAAAAGATCAGGAGCGTTGAGCTCGACTTCTCCGACGCAAAGAACGAGATGGACAAGAACCCGCCGGTAAAGCTCAAAAACTGCAAATTCGCAAAGCCGTTTGAGTATTATACCGAGATGTACGGCGTGCCGAAGTACATCGAGATCGACCCCACGCTGTTCGTTTCGATCACCTATGTGCTGATATTCGGCATAATGTTCGCCGATCTCGGTCAGGGACTCTGCCTTTCCATAGCGGGCTTGCTGATGTGGAAGCTCAAAAAGATGAAGATCGGCAAGATACTTTTCCCGTGCGGCATCTCGGCGATGGTATTCGGAACCCTGTTCGGCAGCGTGTTCGGCTTCGAGACCCTGCTCGACCCGCTGTTCAGGCTTGCAGGCTTCAAGGAAAAGCCGATCGAGGTCATGGCGTCCCAGAATACCAACTTCATAATCATGGGCGCCATAGGCTTGGGAATCGTGCTGCTGGTGCTGGCGATGTGCCTCAACGTCTACACCTCCTTCCGTCAGCGAAACTTCGGAAGGGCGCTCTTCGGAACCAGCGGAGTCGCGGGCATAGTGTTCTACGGTTCGCTTGTGTTCGGGCTTGTCGCTGAGATATTCCTCGGGATGCACGTAATGACCCTGCCTTACATTTTGGGCTTGATCGTGTTCCCGTTCATACTGATATTCTTTGCGGAGCCGCTGTCGAATCTCGTCAACGGCGAGAAGGACTGGCAGCCCGAGAGCTGGCTCGGCTATATAGTTGAGAATCTGTTCGAGTCGATCGAGGTGCTGCTCGGCTATGTCACCAACACCATGAGCTTTCTGCGCGTAGGAGCCTTTGTTCTCGTCCACGCCGGAATGATGCTCGTCGTGTTCGTGCTGGCTCAGACCGCAGGAGGCTTCTGGTACTGGATGATCGTCGTGCTCGGCAACGTCCTCGTGATGGTTCTCGAGGCGCTGCTTGTGGCTATCCAGGTGCTCAGGCTTGAGTTTTACGAGATGTTCAGCCGCTTCTATTCGGGAGAGGGAAGACCCTTTGAGCCGATCAGGATCGCGCTTGACTGAAATATATGATAATTTTGGAGGTTATATATTATGACACTGTTTGATTGCTTGTTTATGGCTTTACCCGTTGTATTCCTTATCGCCTCGGTGCTGGTCGCGGTCAAGGCGGTCTCCCGCGGCAGAGGCAGAAAGAATGCCCTGCTCATGCAGCTCGCGTCCTTTGCCGCCGTTTTCGCGGTCTGCCTTGTATGTCCGTTCGTCGCGAGCGCAGCAACCGGCGACGCTGCCGCCGCTTCCTCGGGAGCTGACGGCATGGCTTACATCGGCGCAGCCGCCGCTACCGGTCTTTCCTGCATCGGCGGAGGTATCGCCGTCGGAAACGCCGCGCCTGCGGCTATCGGAGCCACCAGCGAGGATCCCAAGGCGTTCGGTAAGGCGATCATCTTCGTCGCTCTCGGCGAAGGTATCGCGCTCTACGGTATGCTTATTTCCATCATGATCATTTCCAAGCTCGGTTAAGTGATATAAAATGAAATTTTATTTAATCAGCGATAACGTCGATACAAAAATGGGTATGCGCTTCGCCGGCATTCCGGGAGTCGTGGTTCACGAGGAGGAGGAGGTCAGGCGCGAGCTGACAAAGGCTATCGAGAGGGACGACGTCGCCGTCATCCTGATGACCGAGAAGCTTGTTTCGCTGTGTCCCGACATAATCTACGAGCTCAAGCTCACCTGCAAAAAGCCGCTGATAGTCGAGATCCCCGACCGCCACGGCAACGGCAGGACCAAGGACAGCATCACGAGATATGTTCAGGAAGCGATAGGGCTGAAGCTCTGACGCTCAACGGGCATGATATCACGGTGCTTTTGACGTTATCACAGAGAGAAGGGAACCTATGCCTAAGAATAAAACCGATAACTTTCTGAAGGCAATAAAGAAATACGCCAAGGCGCAGAAGAACGCCATGCAGGGCGAGGTGCGGCAGCTAAAGACCGAACGCCTCAACGAGGCGGAGAAGACGGCAAAGCGCGACAGCGAGGCTCTTATCAAGAAAAAGCTGTTTGAGACGCGCAGCCGCCAAACCGCAGCCCTCGCCACAAAGACCCGCGAGGGTCAGAAGAGGCTTTTCATCGAGCGCGCGGGCATGGTCGAGGAGATCTTCGGGCTCGCCGCCGAAAGGCTTGAGGAATACAGAAAGACCGACGAATACACCGCAGGCGTGCTCAAAAGCGCCGCTGAGATAGCCGAGCTGTTCGGCGGCAGCGACTGCGTGCTTTACGTCAACGAGCGCGACCTCGGGATGGCGGATGAGCTCAAGGCGCAGTTTAGCGGCAGCGCGCAGGTCAAGGCGGATAAAACCATCAAAATCGGAGGCGTCAGGGGCTTTTGCGAGAGTATGGGCATCATAGCCGACGAGACCCTTGACAGCAAGCTCGAGGCGCAGCGCGGCTGGTTCATCGAGAACGCCTCGCTGTCCGTGCTGTGATCCCTCCGAACCGAAAGAGATGAATGATTATGAACAATAATGTAATATTCGGGATCAACGGTCCCGTCGTAACCGTAAAGGACGCCGACTGCTTCGAGATGATGGAGATGGTCCACGTCGGAAAGCAGGAGCTGGTCGGCGAGGTCATCGGCATCACCGATTCCCTGACCACGATCCAGGTCTATGAGGAGACCACGGGTCTCAAGCCGGGCGACCCGGTGACAGGCACCGGCGCTCCCATGAACGTTCTGCTCGGACCCGGTATCCTCGATAACATCTTCGACGGGATCGAGCGCCCCTTAAAGGCGATCGAGGCGCAGACCGGCGCGTTCATCGCCCGAGGCGCTGCCGTCAGCCCGCTCGACCCCGACAGACTCTGGACGGTCGCCCTCAAGGTCAAGCCGGGCGACAGGCTCGAGGGCGGTCAGGTCTACGCCACCCTTCCCGAGACGCCGATCATCGAGCACCGCGTCATGCTCCATCCCGAGCTCTCGGGCGTGATCACCGAGGTCAGACCCGACGGCGAGTACAGGCTGTTCGATACCGTCGCCGTGCTCGAGGACGATCTCGGCGAACGCCACGAGCTGACGCTCTGCCAGAAATGGCCTATCAGAACCGCAAGACCCGTAAAGACAAGGCTCACGCCCTCTATCCCGCTGATCACCGGACAGCGCGTCATGGATACGCTGTTCCCGATCGCAAAGGGCGGCACCGCGGCCATCCCCGGCGGCTTCGGAACCGGCAAGACCATGAACCAGCATCAGCTCGCCAAGTGGTGCGACGCCGACATCATAATCTACGTCGGCTGCGGCGAGCGCGGCAACGAAATGAGCCAGGTGCTCGAGGAGTTTTCCGAGCTCATCGACCCCAAGTCGAACCGCCCGATGACCGACCGCACCGTGCTGATCGCCAACACCTCCAATATGCCGGTCGCGGCTCGTGAGGCTTCGATATATACCGGTATCACCCTCGCCGAATACTACCGCGACATGGGCTACCACGTTGCGATGATGGCGGATTCCACCTCGCGCTGGGCTGAGGCGCTGCGCGAGATATCGGGCAGGCTCGAGGAAATGCCCGCCGAGGAGGGCTTCCCGGCATATCTGCCCTCAAGGCTCGCAGAGTTCTACGAGAGAGGCGGCCGCGCCGACGTGCTCTGCGGCTCCGAGGGAAGCGTCACCCTGATCGGAGCGGTATCGCCCCAGGGCTCCGATTTTTCCGAACCCGTCACCCAGAACACCAAGCGCTTTACCCGCGTATTCTGGGCGCTCGACAAGGCGCTCGCCTACGCGCGTCACTATCCGGCGATCAACTGGATGAACAGCTACAGCGAATACTTCAACGACCTCGACCCGTGGTTCAGGGAGAACCTCGGAGAGGACTTTGTGGAATACAGAAACCGCATCAGCGCCCTGCTCCAGGAGGAGGGCTCGCTGATGGAGATCGTCAAGCTCATCGGCGCGGACGTGCTGCCCGACGACCAGAAGCTCGTCATCGAGACCGCGCGCGTCATCCGCGTCGGCTTCCTGCAGCAGAACGCCTTCCATGCCGAGGACACCTATGTGCCTCTTGAAAAGCAGAAGCTGATGATGAAGGCGATCCTTCACCTCCACGCCAAGGCTAAGGAGGTAGTCGCCCGCGAGATACCGATAGCGCGGGTGATAGAGCTCGGGCTTTTTGACAAGCTCACCAAGATGAAGTATGACATTCCGAACAACAGGCTCGATATGTTTGACGACTACATCCGCGAGATCGACGAAAAGCTCGGCGCATTATTGCAGTAAGGAGGAAACGCACATTGATTATTGATTATGTAGGCGTAAAAGAGATCAACGGCTCGCTGATCGTGATGGACGGCGTAAAGGGCGTTTCCAATGAAGAGATCGTCGATATCAAGCTCGACAACGGCACGACCAGACAGGGAAGAGTGGTTCAGATCGAGGGCGAGAGGATAGTTGTCCAGGTGTTTGAGGGTACCCGCAGGATCAGCCTCAAGAATACCCGCACAAGACTGACCGGTCACCCGATGGAGATGCCGCTGTCTCCCGAGATCGTCGGCAGAGTGCTTGACGGTGCGGGCAGACCGATCGACGGGCTCGGCGATATATTCCCCGTTAAAAAGGCGAATATCAACGGCACCCCGATCAACCCTGTATCCCGAGTTTACCCCAAAAACTACATCAACACGGGCATTTCCTCGATTGACACCCTGATCACCCTTATCAGAGGTCAGAAGCTGCCCATATTCTCGGGCTCCGGCATGACCCACAACGACCTCGCGGTGCAGATTGTGCGCCAGGCGAAAATCAGCGGCGCCGACAGCAGCAACTTCGGCGTGGTGTTCGCCGCGATGGGCGTGCAGAAGGACGTTGCGGAGTATTTCCGCAAGAGCTTTGAGGAAAGCGGCGTGCTCTCGCGCGTCGTAATGCTCCTCAACCTCAGCAACGACCCGATAATCGAGCGCACCCTCACTCCGCGCTGTGCGCTGACCATCGCCGAGTACCTCGCCTTTGAGCTCGATATGCACATCCTCGTCATCATGACGGATATGACCTCCTATGCCGAGGCGCTGCGCGAGTTCTCGTCCTCAAAGGGCGAGATCCCGGGACGAAAGGGCTATCCCGGCTACCTATATTCCGACCTCGCGTCGCTCTATGAGAGGGCGGGCATGATAAAGGATCATCCCGGCTCAGTGACCCAGATACCGATCCTTACCATGCCCAACGACGACATCACTCACCCGATCCCCGACCTCACGGGCTACATCACCGAGGGTCAGATCGTGCTCGACCGCTCGCTGCAGGGTCAGGGCATATATCCGCCGGTAAGCGTGCTGCCGTCGCTGTCGCGCCTGATGAAGGACGGCATAGGCGAGGGCTACACCCGAGGCGACCACCAGTCGCTCGCAAACCAGCTCTTTGCGTCCTACGCAAAGGTCATCGACGCAAGGGCGCTGGCGTCCGTAATAGGCGAGGAGGAGCTTTCTCCCGTCGACAAGAAGTACATCGAGTTCGGCAGACTGTTTGAGACTAAATTCATCAATCAGGGCTTCGACGAGAACCGCACCATCGAGCAGAGCCTCGACCTCGGCTGGGAGCTTTTGTCGACCCTGCCGCGAAGCGAGCTCGACCGCGTCGACGACGCCGTGCTGGATGTTTATATCAAGGACAAGGAAAAGAACAAAAACAGGTAAGAAGGTGTCGCAATGGCTGTACAGGCAGTACCCACCAAGGGCAACCTGATGAACGCCAAGAAGTCGCTGGCGCTTGCCCGCAACGGCTACGAGCTTCTTGACCGCAAGCGCAACATCCTGATCCGTGAGATGATGACGCTTATCGATCACGCCAACGCCATCCAATCGAAGATAGACGACGCTTACGCCCAGGCTTATATCGCCCTGCAGACCGCCAACATCACAAACGGCTTCTGCGAGGATATCTCAAAGGCTGTGCCGATCGAGGACGGCTTGAAGCTGGAATCCCGAAGCGTAATGGGCGTCGAGATCCCGATCCTGACGATGGACGAGAGCGAGAAATTCGACTATCTGCACTACGGCACCAGAATGACAAATTCCGCTGTCGACAAGGCGTTCATCCTGTTCAACAGGGTAAAGGAGCTGACCGTTGAGCTCGCCGAGATTGAGAACAGCGTCTACCGCTTAGCTGATTCGATCAAGAAAACCCAGAAGCGAGCCAACGCGCTGAAGAATATCATGATCCCTCGGTTTGAGGAGACCGTCAAGTTCATCTCCGACGCGCTCGACGAGAAGGACAGAGAGGAGTTCAGCCGCCTGAAGGTGATCAAGCGCAAAAAGCTCAGAGAAGGCGCAGAACAAGCTTAAAGCAGAAAAACAGATAAACAAACCTCCTATGGCAGAGCAATACCATAGGAGGTCATTTTTCTGAGTGAATACGTTGAGCAAGAAAAAAAGAGTCCCTTGTCTGCGGACAAAAGACTTTTTTTCGTGGTGGGGACTGCTGGACTCGAACCAGTGACCTCTTGCATGTCAAGCAAGCGCTCTAACCTGCTGAGCTAAGCCCCCGAATGCACCCTTTTACGGCGCTTTATTATAATACCACATTTTCAGCCACGTTGCAAGACCTAAATCGATATTTTTTTAATTTTGTCCGACTTTTAATGAATTATAATAAAATCTATAAATAATACTTGAAAATATTGAAAGATTTGTGTATAATGATTATATGAATTCTAATACGTTATCCGCGTCCTGCGGATATACTGGAGGTGCTGTCCGTGAGGACGATAAAACTCGGTTCTTCAAAGCTTTCCGTGCCTGTGATCGGCTTGGGATGTATGCGCATCACCGAGCTGGAGGAGAATGATATCCCCAATTATCTTAATCACTGCCTTGAGCTTGGCATAAACTTTTTTGATCACGCCGACATCTACTCCGGCGGCGAGTGCGAGGAGAGATTTGCGAGGGGCTTTGCCGAGCTCGGAGTTGACCGCGAGGATATCATTCTGCAGTCAAAGTGCGGCATCGTTCCGGGTTGGATGTACGACCTTTCGTATGAATACATCATCAAGGCGGTCGACGGCATCCTGAAGCGGCTCAATACCGAGTACCTCGACGTGCTCCTGCTTCACCGTCCCGACGCGCTCTTTGAGCCCGAGGACATCGCAAAGGCGTTTAACGAGCTGTTAAAAAAGGGCAAGGTGCGCAATTTCGGCGTTTCAAATTTCCGTCCTACCCAGATCAAGCTCCTCAAAACCTGCGTAAAGCAGCCCATCTGCGTCGATCAGCTCCAGTTCAGCATTTCGTTCTCGAGCATGATCTCTGCGGGTCTGGAGGCTAATATGATGACCGACGGTGCGGCTGACCGCGACGGCAACGTGCTCGATTTCTGCCGCCTCAACAATATCTCGGTTCAGGCGTGGTCGCCGTTCCAGGGGCGGCACGGAGCCTTTATCGACAGCAACGAGGCGTACCCCGACCTCAACTGGGCGCTCGGCGAGATCGGCGCCAAGTACGGCGTGAGCAAGACGAGCATCGCCGCGGCGTGGATACTTCGCCATCCCGCCAAGATACAGACGATCGTCGGCACTATGAACCCGTACCGTCTCGACGAGGCGGTCAAGGCTGCCGACGTCACCCTGACCCGCGAGGAATGGTACCGCCTCTACACCTCGACAGGCCGCATCCTGCCGTAACATTTATTCAAAAAACGCTTCCGAAATCGATTCCGGAAGCGTTTGTTTTTTATGAAAGTCTGTTCAAAAGATAGGGGATAGCGCGCTCGAAGTCGACTCCGTACCAGTTCGCGTCGCTGCTCTGTTTTGTGATTCGGATGCATTCGGCGGTGAAGTCCGCGGCTGCGGCTGCGCTGTCCTCCTCGCTCATTCCGCGCATGAGCGCGCCGGTGAACGTCGAGCTGAAAATATCGCCCGTACCGTGGAATATCGCGTCGATCTTCTCCTGCTCATACATCCGGAAGCTGTCGGTTTCGCTGTTGTACAGCAGCACGCCGTATTTTCCGTCGAACGCCGCGCCGGTCAGCACTACCTTCTTCGCGCCCTGAGAAGCGAGCTTTCTGACGGTGTTCTCGGCAAAGGCTCTGTCGTATTCGGCGCGGTAGGGAGTGTCGGTCAGCAGGCACGCTTCGGTGATGTTGGGCAGCACATAATCAGCCTTGGCGCAGAGCTTAGCCATCTCGTGCGGAAAATCGCTGTCAAAGGCGGGGTAGAGCCTGCCGTTGTCCGCCATGGCGGGGTCGATGATGACAAGGTCGTTTCCGCGGTTGAGACTGTCGATTATGGCTATGACCTTCTCGATCTGCTGAGCAGAGGCGAGATAGCCCGTGTAAAAGGCGTCAAAGGTCAAGCCCTCGCTCTTCCAGTGCCGGGCGATCGGCAGGAGCTGATCGTCAAGGTCCTTGCAGGTAAAGCCTTTGAACATTGTATGCGTGGAAAGCACCGCTGTCGGCAGGATAGCCGCCTCAACGCCCGCCGCCGAGATTATCGGCAGCGCAACGGTCAGCGAGCATTTGCCCACACAGGAAATATCCTGGATCGTAAGAATCCTTTTCATATATTCACATCGTTTCCTTTCGGTATTATCATTGCGGAATGGTAGCTGCAGCCGAGCAAAAAGAGAACCGACAGAGCGCCGGTTCGTTTGCTGTCAGATTATTCCGCAATAGCCTTTTTGATGGCGTCGAGCAGCTCGTCGTAGCTCTCGAATGCCGGGATCTCGGGATAATCCGCCTTGATCCTGTCGGGGCTGCGGAACAGAAAGCCCGCCTTGCTCTCGAGGATCATGCCGAGGTCGTTGTAGCTGTCGCCGCTGGCGATGGTGTCGTAGCCGATTGACTGCAGCGCCTTGACGGTGGTATACTTCGACTTGTCACAGCGCATCTTGAAATCGACGACCTCGCCGCTGTCGGAAACCACAAGCTCGTTGCAGAAGATGGTGGGCATGCCGAGCTTCTTCATAAGCGGAGCGGCAAACTGTGTGAAGGTATCGCTGATGATGATGACCTGGCAGATCGAGCGCAGCTCGTCGAGAAACTCCTTTGCGCCCTCCATGGGCTCGATGGTCGAGATAACGTCCTGTATCTCCTTGAGACCCAAGCCGTGCTTCTTGAGGATGTTGATGCGGAATTTCATGAGGCTGTCGTAATCCGGCTCGTCGCGGGTGGTTCTTTTGAGCTCGGGGATACCCGTCGCCTCGGCGAACGCGATCCAGATCTCGGGTACCAGAACGCCCTCTAAATCCAAACAGGTAATAACCATGTAAAAAACTTCCTTTCAAATGTGCTTTTAATATTTTAGCACTTTAGAGCGGATTAGTCAATTGTTTTCCGCTTTTTGAAAGCTCCTAAAAATGTTTATAAAACTTCAGCAACAGTTGACATAATTTAATAGATATGTTACAATATAAACGAAGTATTGCAGCCGAAGCTGTATACTCATAGTATAAGGAGGCTTAGTTATGGGCAAATTTGTTTACAAGGATACCGCCAACGGCGGCATGAAGTTTGATTTAAAGGCGGGCAACGGCGAGATCATCGCTTCCTCTCAGATCTATAAATCCGAGAAATCCTGTCTTGCGGGCATTGAAAGCGTAAGAACCAACTGCGCCGCCGAGGTCGAGGATCAGACCGTCGAGGGCTTCGAGGTCAAGAAGCATCCCAAGTATGAGCTTTACACCGACAAGGCAGGCGAGTTCCGTTTCCGCTTAAAGGCGAAGAACGGCGAGATCATCGCTACCTCCGAGGGCTACAAGGCAAAGGCGAGCGCCCTTAACGGCATCGACAGCATCAAGAGAAATGCTCCCGACGCCCCTGTGGTAAAGCAGGAAGCCTGATTTATCAAATATAACAAAACGAGGGATGGCAAACGCGCCATCCCTTTTTTGGTTAACAGTTAATTGTTAATCGTTAATTGTTAATTATTTAAAAAACTCTGTCGGGCAGAGAACGCAACATAAAGAAGCATTCTGTCTGCCCGACCGAAATTTTCAACTTTCAACTTTCAACTTTCAACTCTCATCCGTCTCTTCCATGTAGCGGAGCTGCTTGTAGATCATATTCGCGCACATATATACGTTTCCGCCGCCCATGGTGAGAATCAGGTCGCCCTCCTCGGCGTTTTTGCAGACGTAGTCTGTGATCTCCTCAAAGGTGTCGAGGCATTTTGAGCCCGGTACCTTAGCGCCGAGATCGGTGGAATAGATATTGTAGGTGTTGGTCTCTCTGACGGGCAGTATCTCGGAGATTATCGCCTCGTCGGGGATCTTCAGCGCCTCTGCGAAGTCGTCGAGCAGCATAGCCGTGCGCGAGAAGGTGTGGGGCTGGAACACCGCCCATACCTTTCTGAAGCCCATGCCCATCGCCGCGTTAAGGGTAGCGGTGAGCTCGGTGGGATGGTGGGCGAAGTCGTCGGCGACCGTTATGCCCTTGGGAGTTCCGAGTATCTCAAAGCGACGGTGTACGCCGCCGAATTTGTGCAGGTTCTCGGCGATCTCTGAGGGCGTCGCCCCGAGATAATGCGCCGTTGCCGCCGCCGCGAGCGAGTTGTATACGTTGTGCTTGCCGGGAACGATCAGCTTAACGGTGCAGAGCTTCTCGCCCTTGTAAAGCAGGTCGTACTGCTCATGAACACCCTTATCCGCGCTCATATTCACCGCACGGTAATCGCAGTCCTCGCCAAAGCCGTAGGTTATCCTCGGCAGCTCGACGCCCTCGACGCTCTCGAGGGTGTTCGGGTCGTCGCCGTTGAGCACCAGCAGACCCGTGGTCTGGGTGGCGAACTGACGGAACGACTTCTTTATGTTGTCGAGGTTCTTGAAGTAGTCAAGGTGGTCGGCGTCGACGTTGAGGATGATCGAGATAAAGGGATTGAGCTCGAGGAAGGTGTCGACATACTCGCACGCCTCGCAGACGATGATATCGCTCTGACCGACGTAGCTGTTGCCGCCGATAAAGGGCAGCTTGCCGCCGATAATCGCCGAGGGGTCGAAGCCGCTGCCGATAAGTATCTGCGAGAGCATGGCGGTCGTGGTGGTCTTGCCGTGGGTGCCTGAAACCGCGATGCTGCGCTTGTAGCGCCTGCAAACAACGCCGAGCATCACGCTGCGCTCGATGCAGGGAATACCCTGCTCTGCCGCCGCCATCCTCTCGGGGTTGGTCTCCTTGACAGCCGCGGAATACACCACAAGCTCTGCGCCCTTGATATTCTCCGCAGCGTGACCCATATAAACGGGTATCCCGTAGCTCTTGATACGGTCGAGGGTCTCGCCCTCGTTCATGTCGGAGCCAGAAAGCTCAAAGCCCTCGCTCCTGAGTATCTCAGCGAGCGGACAC
>CACWKB010000032.1 GCA_902761375.1 uncultured Ruminococcus sp.
GGAACGGGAACGAACTTTATCTTTCTGTGATACCGTTTTGCGATGAACTATGCGTTTGTTTTACCGAGCGACGTCGGATTGTAAGGAAAGTGCGGCGCATGCCACCCCTCAGTCAATCCTTATCGGATTGACAGCTTTTTGATAGGAAAGCATTGCCATCCTATCAAGGGCGGACACGCGGGTGCGCCCCTGCCGGACGTTGGGTTTTATCGAGAAACGTTAATATTTATCGGTAACAATCTTCCATGTAAATCCTCCGGCACGGCGCAAAGCGCCGTGCCACCTCCTTTAACAAAGGAGGATTTTTCTTCTCTATCAAGAGTTCGCAGTCGGGAACGTTTTAAGGGCGAAGCAAAGCATACTTCTCCTAACTCGCCTCGTTGATGTTAGATGGAGAGTATGATAGTGGATGTAGCTTTTCAAAAAACCGTAGTTATATCAGAGATTCCTAAAAAGCGAAGCAAAGCATACTTTTCCTAACTCGCTTCGTTGATGTTAGATGGAGAGTATGATAGCGGATGAAGCTCTCCGATAAAACCGAACTTCTATCAGAGATTCCCAAAAAAGGGTTTACTTTTTTACTTTTGTGTGGTAAAATTTTAAAGTATGATAAGTGCTTAAATACTTTAGGGGGTTTTGAAAGTGAATTCCAAGCTTAAAAACGACGCTACGGATTATCTGTTCGACGCTATTCTTTCGCTGGAGACTAAGGAGGAGTGCTACCGCTTTTTCGAGGATCTGTGTACCAGCGCGGAGCTGAAGGCAATGTCTCAGCGCCTTGTGGTGGCTAAGATGCTGACCGAGAAGAAGGTCTATACCGAGATCGTGCGCGAAACGGGTGCGTCCACCGCGACTATCAGCCGAGTAAAGCGTTCGCTGTTCGACAACGACACCTACGGCTACAGCCTCGTGCTCGATAAGTTAGGGGAGAAGAAGGACTGATGCCCGGCTACGGCGATTTTGCGCGGTTTTATGACGGGCTGATGGAGGACGCGCGCTATGAGGAAAGGCGCGATTATCTTCTGGAGCTGTGCAGAAGGCTTGATCATCAATGGGGCAGAACGCTTGACCTCGCCTGCGGAACAGGTACGCTCACGCGGCTGCTCAGGGCGTCCGGAGTCGATGCTTTTGGGGCGGACGGCAGTGTGGATATGCTCTCGGAGGCTTACCTGCGCGCCGCCAAGGAGGGCGAGCCGATACTTTTTGTCTGTCAGCAGATGCAGGAGCTTGAGCTGCCCGAGATGATAGATACCTGCATTTGCACCCTCGACAGCCTGAATCACCTCACGGATGAAAACGACGTCAGGGAGACCTTTCGCCGCGTCGCCGCTTATCTCAATAAGGGCGGGCTGTTTATCTTCGACGTGAATTCGGTATATAAGCACCGTGAGGTATTGGCGGACAACGCTTTTATCGCAGAAAATGAGAGCGTTTTCTGCGCGTGGCAGAATACTCTGCTCGAAAATGATACGGTCAGGATCGACCTCGATTTCTTCGAGGAGGAGGACGGCGTGTATCAGAGGTTCAGCGAAAGCTTCTGCGAGCGCGCGTACTCCGATGCTGTGCTTAGAAAATGGCTGGAAGAGGCGGGCTTTTCGGTATCGGCGGTTTACGGCGACCTGAGCTTCGAGACGCCTGAGCCGGACGAGCAGAGATTTGTTTATATTGCGAAAAAGGAATAATAATTATGGATAAAATCATCAGATGCATAACCTCGGACGGGGCTGTGATGGCGACCGCCGTCGACGCTTCGGATATCGTTTTTACCGCGAAGAAGCTCCATAACCTGAGCCGCAGCGCGACTGCGGCGCTGGGCAGGCTGCTATGCGCGGCTTCGGTCATGGGCAATATGCTAAAGCAGGACGGAGCCTTTCTGAACCTGCGCGTGCTCGGCGACGGAGAGCTCGGAGCCGTGGTCGCGGTGGGCGACAGCCGCGGAAATGTGCGCGGCTATGTCGAGAATCCCGACTGCCCGACCGAGTACTATCCAAACGGAAAGATCAACGTCGCCAAGGCTGTGGGGGCAAACGGTACGCTCAGCGTGCTGCGCGATTACGGCAGCGGCGACCCTTATATCGGACAGGTCGAGCTGACGAGCGGCGAGATCGCCGAGGATATCGCGGGCTACTACGCGACCTCGGAGCAGATACCGACGGTCTGCGCCCTCGGCGTGCTTATCAATAAGGACGACGGCGAGGTAATGCTTGCAGGCGGACTGCTGATCCAGCTCCTTCCCGGAGCATATGACGAAACGATAGACCGCCTCGAGCAGAACGTCGCAAGGCTCGAGCCGGTCACGACGATGCTCGCAAAGGGCATGAGCATCCTCGATATCTGCAAGACTGCCCTCGACGGCTTCGAGGTCGAGGTGCTCGATGAATACCCGGTGAATTATGTCTGCGGCTGCTCGCGCGAAAAACTTGAAAGATATTTTATGACGATGAGCGACGAAGAGCTGCGCACGCTCCCCGACGAAACCGGCAAAACCGAGGCTGTCTGTCAGTTCTGCAATAAAAGGTATGTGTTTACGGCTGAGGATCTGGAACGGCTAATAAGGGAAAAAAGTTAGAGCTCAAAGTCGGAAGCAGGAGCTGATAATAATTGAGAATTGAAAATGGAAAATGGATAATTTAGGGCGGGACACCCGCACCCGATTTTTTAATGGATAATTGAAAATGGAGAATGGAAAATTGAGGGCGGGACACCCGCACCCGATTTGTAGTGCTGCGTACTGTAATCTCGACGTGAGGTTTTACATAACAGGCGGCAACCGGTAATTGTAAACGGTAATCAATAAAACCTGACGATTGCAAACGGCGGAAAGCACGGCATTACCAATCCACTCGACTGAAATCTTCAATTATCCACTCTCAACTTTCAACTATAATTCTCAGTTTTAATTCTATATCAGAAAAAACATCACCGAGCCGTCCTCGATACGGCTCTTTTTTGTACACATTTTATAAAAAATATACCAAAACTTAGTTGGTAAATTTCCAAATTTGCTTGAAATTCACAGATTTTTTTGGTATTATATATATTAGATAGTTATAAGATAGCAGAGATATGCTTTTTTGGAAGGAGTTGAAGCCATGAACTACAGTCTGAGCGAGGAGAGGAGCCCACTTGAACTGTTTGCGTCGGGCGACAGCGCACGCGCTTATGAATACTTCGGCGCACACCTCGCGGACGGCGGCGTGACCTTTAGGGTCTGGGCGCCGAACGCTCTGAGCGTTTCAGTCGTAGGCAGCTTCAACGACTGGAACCGGAATTCGCATTTTATGAGCAAGCTTTCAAACGGCGTTTGGGAGCTGCGCATAGAGGGGATAGAGCAGGGCGAGATATACAAGTACTGCATCGAGACCCCGTGGTTTGAGAAGATCCTCAAATCCGATCCCTTTGCGTTTTACGCCGAGCTTCGTCCCGACAACGCCTCGATAGTCCGTTCGCTCGACGGCTACGAGTGGGGCGACGGAGAGTGGCTCTACAGCCGCAGGCTGAAAAATCCGCTCAAGGCTCCGCTGAATATATACGAGGTTCACCTCGGCTCGTGGAAGCGCCGCGACGACGGCACCTTCTGCAATTACCGCGAGCTTGCCGACGCGCTGGTGCCGTATCTGCTCGAGATGAGCTACAACTACGTCCAGCTCATGCCGATCATGGAATATCCCTTTGACGGAAGCTGGGGCTACCAGACCACGGGTTATTTTGCCGCGACCTCGCGCTACGGCGAGCCGCAGGATCTGATGTATTTTGTGGACAGGCTCCATCAGGCGGGCATAGGCGTGTTCGTCGACTGGGTGCCCTCCAATTTCCCCAAGGACAGCTTTGCGCTGATCAAGTTCGACGGCAGCGCGCTGTATGAGAACGAGGATCCCAAGCTCGGCGAGCGTCCCTCGTGGGACACCTGCCTGTTCAATTATTCCCGTCCCGAGGTCATCAGCTTTCTGGTGTCGTCGGCGGTGTTCTGGCTTGACGTTTATCACTTTGACGGTCTGCGCGTAGGCTCTCTGTCCTCGATGCTTTACCTTGATTACGGCAAGGAGGACGACGAGTGGGAGCCCAACCGCTACGGCGGCAAGGAAAACCTCGAGGCGATAGATTTCATTAAGCGGATGAACAGCGCGGTGCATCTGTTCTTTCCCGAGGCGATCGTTTTTGCCGAGGAGAGCACAGCGTGGCCTAAGATTACGAGCAGGATAGAGGAGGGCGGACTCGGCTTTGATTTCAAGTGGAACATGGGCTGGATGAACGATATGCTCAACTATATGGTGCTTCCGTCGCAGTGGCGCCCGTTCAATCACGACAACCTCACGTTCAGCTTCTTCTACGCCTTTTCCGAGCACTTCCTGCTGCCGCTCTCGCACGACGAGGTGGCGGTCGGCAGAGGAGCCTTGCTGAGCAAGATGCCGGGTTCCGATGAGGATCGCTTCTCCGATCTGCGCGCCTTCATCACCTATATGTATGCCCACCCGGGCAAGAAGCTTGTGTTTATGGGCATCGAGAACGGACAGATCAGAGAGTGGAGCTACGATATCCCCGTAGATTGGCAGCTTGCCGCCGAGGAGTGCAACTCAAAGCTCCAGCGCTTTTTCCGCGATATCAACAGCTTCTACCTCGATTCGCGCCCGCTCTATGAGCTCGATACCACATGGAAGGGCTTTGACTGGATCCACCACGACGACTACACCAACTCGGTAATTGCGTTCAAGCGGGTCGATTCCGACGGCAACGAGCTGCTGGCGGTCTGCAATTTCCGCCCTGTCCGCCACGACAACTACACCGTAGGCGTGCCGAAGCTCGGAATATACGACGAGGTATTCTCGTCCGACGCCGCTGAATACGGCGGCTCGGGACTCCTGAACGGCAGAGGTCTGCGCTCGGAGCCGATGAAGATACACGGCTGCAATCAGGGCTTGTCCCTGGCGCTGCCGCCGATGGGCGTGATTTATCTGAAGTGCGTACAGGAATTATGATGCTGTAATAACAAAGCATCCCTAACCCCTAACGCCTACCACCTAATCCCTAATCCCTAACCCCTAACCCCTAACCGATTATTAATTCTGTTTCAGAATTATAATATACATTCATCAAAAATGAAATTCAAATATCGGAGGTATTTAGTATGCAAATGTTTCCTAAGCAGGAAGTAGTGGCAATGCTGCTTGCAGGCGGCCAGGGCTCGCGCCTCGGCGTGCTCACCAAGAAGCTTGCCAAGCCCGCCGTACCCTTTGGCGGAAAATATCGCATCATTGACTTTCCCTTGTCAAACTGCGTTAATTCCGGCATCGAGGCGGTAGGCATCCTCACACAGTATCAGCCGCTGATACTCAACGAGTACATCGGCAACGGTCAGCCGTGGGATCTTGACGGCATGCACTCGGGCGTAAACTGCCTGAGCCCCTATCAGGCGATCAAGGGCGCTGACTGGTATTCGGGAACCGCGAACGCGATCTACCAGAATATCAACTACATCGAGCGCTACGATCCCGACTATGTCGTTATCCTCTCGGGCGACCATATCTACAAGATGGATTACAACAAGATGCTCGAGTATCACAAGGCAAAGAACGCGGCCTGCACCATCGCGGTCATCGACGTTCCGCTCGAGGAGGCGTCGCGCTTCGGCATCCTCAACACCTATGAGGACGGCAAGATCTATGAGTTCGACGAGAAGCCCGCTCATCCCAAGAGCACCAACGCCTCGATGGGTATCTACATCTTCAGCTGGGCTGAGCTGCACAAGTATCTGACCGAGGACGCTGAGCTTGAGAATTCCAGCCACGACTTCGGAAAGGACGTGCTCCCCGCGATGCTCAACGCCGGCGAGAGGATGTTCGCCTATCCGTTCGAGGGCTACTGGAAGGACGTCGGAACCATCGACAGCCTTTGGGAGGCGAACATGGATCTGCTCGATCCCAAGGTCACTCTCGATCTCAAGGACATCTATTCGCGCAACCCGATGATGCCGCCTCACTACGTTTCTCCCGACGCGAATATCCAGAATTCGCTCGTGGCGGACGGCTGCAACGTCGAGGGCGATCTTGAGTTCTCGATCCTGTTCTCCGGCGTCACCGTAGGCAAGGGCGCGACGGTCAACTCGTCCATCATCATGCCCGGTGCGGTGATCGAGGAAGGCGCGAACGTACAGTTTGCGATCGTCGCAGAGAACACGGTCATCGGAAAGGGAGCCAAGGTCGGACAGCGTCCCGAGGAGGTCGCCAACCGCGACAACTGGGGCATAGCCGTAATCGGCGAGAACACCGTTATCCCCGAAAACGCCGTGATCAAGGCGAAGGAAATGATTGACAGCGAGGTGAACGCACAATGAGAAGTAATGATGTTTTAGGCTTTATATTCGCCGGTACGCTTGACGACAAGATACCCGAGCTCGCCGCATCCAGAACCACCGCCAGCATTCCCATCGGCGGCAAGTACCGCCTGATCGACTTTGTGCTGTCGAATATGTCCAATTCGGGCATCAATAACGTAGGCATCGTTGCCAAGAGCAACTTCCTCTCCCTGACCGACCACGTCGGCTCGGGCGGCGCCTACGACCTCTCCAAGAGAAGGAGCAACCTCACTCTGCTGACCCCCTACGGCGGCAAGAGCTTCTCCAACTATGTGGAGACCATTTACAATATGCACGGCTACATCGAGCACTGCCGCGAGGAATACGTAATGCTTTCCCCGGGCAATATCGTCACCAATTTCGATTACACCGATCTCTTTGATTTCCACTCGGCACACGACGCCGATATCACCGTCGTGTACAAGAAGGGCGTTATCCCCGAGGGCTACGACCGTCCGATCACCGTCGACGTCGACAGTGACGGCAAGGTAAAGCAGATATTCATCAAGCCCGAGAACACCCACGAGGAGCTGAATCAGGTGTTCGGCTCAATCCTCATCAAGAAGTCCCTGCTCATGGATGAGATCAGGCTTGCGCTGAGCCTCAACAGCCTCGACATCAAGCGCCTGCTCCAGGACTGCGTCGGCAAGTTCAAGGTATATGCCTTTGAGAACAAGGGCTACACCGCCGCGATCAGCTCCATCAACTCCTACTTCAACTTCAACATGGATCTGATGAAGAAGGAGGTCAGAGACGAGCTGTTCAATCCCAAGCGCCCGATCTACACCAAAGTGCGCGACGACGCTCCGTCCCGCTACGGCCTCAACAGCAAGGTCAAGAATTCCATCATCGCTCAGGGCTGCGTGATCGACGGAGAGGTCGAGAACTGCGTCATCTCCAAGGGCGTATATGTGGGCGAGGGAGCGAAGCTCTCGAACTGCATCGTCATGCAGGACACCAAGATCGGCAAGGACACCAAGCTCAACTACGTCATCATCGACAAGGATGTAACGATCAAGGACGAGCGCTCGCTGATGGGCTTTGACAGCTATCCGATTTATATCGCCAAGAAGTCGGTAGTATAATTGTTTACAGTTTATGGTTAGCATTAAAAGCTAAGCCTAATTAAACTTATTATCATCTCGCACGTCGGAGTCTGACGGAGAGTATGCTGGCTTTTCTGCATTCTCCACTATGACGACCGTTTATGTCGAGATTCTTAAAAAAAGGAGGATATAATACCAATGAGAATTTTATACTGTGCTTCCGAGGCGAATCCCTTCTGCGGCAGCGGCGGTCTCGCCGACGTCGCGGGCAGCCTTCCTCACACCCTTTGCAGAAAGGGTCAGGACTGCCGCATCGTAGTTCCGCTCTACGGCACCATCCCGCAGGATCTGAAGAATCAGATGAACTTCATCACCAACTTCACCGTACCCGTAGCATGGCGTCACCAGTACTGCGGACTGTTCTGGGCTCGCTGGAACGACTGCACCTATTACTTTATCGACAACGAGTATTACTTTAAGCGCGGCACCCTCTACGGCCACTATGACGACGCCGAGCGCTTTGCGTTCTTCTCGCGCGCCATCCTCGAGATGCTGCCCTATATCGACTTCCATCCCGATATCATCCACACCAACGACTGGCAGACCGCCCTCGTTCCCGTATACTATTATCTATTCTATTCGCACAGACCCTGGTACTACAATATCAAGAGCCTGTTTACGATCCACAACATCCAGTATCAGGGCGAGTACGGCTGGGAGGTCAACACCGAGTGCGTGGGCATTCCCGCCAGCGAGTGCGGCATCCTCGAGCACAACGGAAAGCTCAATATGATGAAGGGCGCCATCCAGACCTCGACCCGCGTTTCCACCGTTTCCCCGAGCTATGCAGCCGAGATCAAGGATCCCTGGTACAGCTGGGGTCTCCACGATGTCCTCAACAACTTCCATTACAAGCTCTGCGGCATCAAGAACGGCATCGACCTCGCAAGCTACGATCCCGCTACCGACTATCAGATCTACTGCAACTACACCAAGGAGGATATGAGCGGCAAGGGCGAGTGCAAGCGCGCCCTCCAGGAGAGACTCACCCTCGAGGTCAACTGGAGCATCCCGATCGTCGCAATGGTCACCCGTCTTGTATCCCACAAGGGTCTCGACCTCGTTCGCATGGGTCTCGAAGAGCTGATGAACACCGAGAATATGCAGTTCGTCATCCTCGGCTCCGGCGACAAGGAGTATGAGGACTACTTCAACCACATGCAGGCGAAGTACCCCGGCAGACTCATCTTCTGCCACGGCTTCGTACCCGAGCTCGCCCGCAAGATCTACTCCGGCGCGGATATCTTCCTGATGCCCTCCGCTCAGGAGCCCTGCGGTCTGTCTCAGATGATCGCCCTGCGCTACGGCACCATCCCCGTAGTACGCGAGGTCGGCGGACTCAAGGACAGCGTGTTCGACTCTGCCGACAACTACGGAAACGGCTTTACCTTCAAGAACTACTACACCGCGGATATGCAGCACGCCGTCCGCAGAGCCCTCTGGGGCATCCAGGACAACACCGGCTGGCATCAGCTCATGTGGCGCGCCATGATGAGCGACAACAGCTGGGAGCGCTCCGCTCAGGACTACATCAACGTCTACAGCGATACGCTCAACTGGAACTGATGCGCTTGAAAAAGTAAATAAATGCTTTAAACCTCAAAGAGCGAACCACAAAAAGGTTCGCTCTTTATCTTTGTATATATCGTTATTTTTCCGAAATAGAATTATTCTTGGTTCTTGAAAATAAATTACATTTGCTTATCTGCGCCTGCTGTCCAGATAGTCCTGCAAGATTATCACCGCAGCGACCGCGTCGACCTTTTCCTTTCGCTTTTTGCCTCTGGTGTCCGTGGCGCTGAGGTAATGGTGGGCGGTGACGGTGGTGCCGCGCTCGTCCTGCATCACGGTTTTCAGCCCCGTGAGCTCGGTGAGCCTTTGAGCGAACTCGCGGGCGTTTCGGGCGCTTTCGCCCTCGGAGCCGTCCATATTTTTCGGCAGCCCTACGACTATCAGCTCAGCTCCGCAGCTTTTAGCGGCTTGCGCGACCTTGTCGGGAAGCGCCTTGGGCGACTTCTCAAAAATGACCGTGTAAGGTGAGGCGAGGAACTCGGTTTTGTCGCAGACCGCGATCCCCGTCCGCGCTTTTCCGAGATCGACCGACATGATTATCATAGTTTTCATCCCTTTCGGCTTTCTGTCACTATTATAAGCCAAAAGCGGATAATAAACAAGCGTAAAGTTTGCGCGTCGCTGATTTTTCTCAAAAGAATCAATAATCGCCCGAACTCAAAACGACAAATTGAATGCCGCCTGTATTCTATAATAATCATATCAAAACGAAAAGGAAGTATAAAGGATGGAAAGCGTTAGGGCTGTAAGGTCTGTAAAAGCCGTGGGACGGCTCCCCAAGACCGAGGGAAGGCGGCTGGCTTCAAAGGCCGCTAAGATCGCGGCGTATTTCGGCGGCGGCTTGCTGCTGTCGCGCGGAGCCGTTATGGGCGGTCTCGCGCCGTTCGGAGCGTCGTTCGCGGCGGCTGTCCCCAAAAAATATCTGCTGCCGTCGCTGCTGGGCTCGTCGCTCGGAACGATCCTGCTAAATCCGACCGACGCATTCCGCTATTTGGCGGTGCTGGCGGCGATAGGCGGAGTGCGCTGGCTTTTCGGCGGGCTGAAGGCATTCAGCCGCAGCCGGTGGTTCGCCCCGATCTGCGCCTTTGTGCCGATATTCGGTACGGGGCTCGCGCTGCTGTTCGGCAGCTCGGGCAGCGTCACGCGGTTTGTGATCTGCGTGACCGAGGCGTTTTTGGCGGCAGCGGCGGCGTATTTTCTGTCTGTGTCGATCAGCGCCGTCACCGAGAACAGGGGACTGAAAAGCCTGTCGGGTCAGGAGAGCGCCTGCTTGGTGGTGTCGGCATGCCTGATGATATTGGCATTCGGCAGCTTGCAGATCGAGGGCGTATCCCTCGGCAGGATATTGGCGGTGATCGCCGTGCTGCTGTGCGCGCGCTACGGAGGCGTGGGAGGCGGCACGGTCTGCGCGGCGGCGACGGGCGCGGTATTCAGTCTGTCCGACCCGAGCCTCGGCTTCATCTGCGGCGGCTTTGCATTCGGAGGCCTGACCGCAGGGGTGTTTTCAAGGCTCGGAAAGCTGCCCTGCGCGCTCGCGTTCACGCTGAGCAACTTCATGATGGGGCTTGCGTTCAGCGAGCGGATGTCGGCGGCGGTGCTGATTGAGAGCGTCGCGGGTTCGCTGGTGTTCATGCTGCTGCCAAAGGACGTAGGCGCAGTGATAACTCCGCTGTTCGGAGCCGACCGCGACGAGAGCCTGTCCGACGCGCTGAGAAGAAAGCTCGTAATGCGGCTGGGCTTTGTCTCAAAGGCTATCGGAAATGTCAAGAACGACGTGACAAAGGTCAGCGAGAAGCTCGACGAGCTGTATTCGCCGAGCTTTGCGTGGGTCTGCGAAAACGTCGCCGACGAGGTCTGCTCGGGCTGCGGGCTGCGCATGTATTGCTATGAGCATAAAAGCGGCGTGACAAAGGACGATTTCTTCCGTCTCGAGAACGTGCTCGCGGAGAACAAGAACCTGACCGAGTCCGATGTGGACGCGGCGTTTTACAAGAACTGCTGCAAAAAGGGCGAGATAGCGGCTTCGATGACCGCGAATTACCGCAACCTCGTCGCCGCGCGCGAGGCTCAGCGCAGGGTGTCGGAGCTCAGAGGCGTCGTCGCCGGTCAGTTCGCAGGAGTCAGCGATATCCTGCTCGACCTCAGCCGCGAGCTCGAGACCCGCACTCGGACAGATGAGGACAGCGCCGCAAGACTGACCGGAGCGCTCCATGAGCAGGGCGCGATCGTCGAGGACTGCGTTTGCCTGCTTACAGACGGCGGCAGGCTGTCGGCTGAGCTGCTGCTGAGCGCAAAGGGCGAGAAGCTTGGGAGGTCTCAGATAGCCCGCATCGCCTCCAAGTGCTGCGGCAGGAGGTTCGATCTTCCGTCGGTCGCGGCGGAGGGAGACAAAATCCGCGTAGCTCTCTGCGAGCTGTCTCGCTATGACGCGGAGATCGGCTCGGATCAGCACATAGCCGACGGAGGCAAGCTCTGCGGCGACTGTATAGATTACTTCACCGACGGCGCAGGCTGTCTGTGCGCCCTTGTGTGCGACGGCATGGGTACGGGCGGCAGAGCCGCCGTCGACGGTAACATGGCTGCATCGGTGATGGGCAGACTGCTCCGCGCAGGGCTCGGAGCCGACAGCTCGCTGCAGATCGTAAACGCTGCGCTGATGGTCAAAAGCGAGGACGAGAGCCTATCGACGGTAGACCTCATGCAGCTCGACCTCTACAGCGGAGCGCTGACGCTCAGAAAGGCGGGCGCTGCGGCGACCTTTGTAAAACGCTCCGGCAGGGTCAGCAGGCGCGATATGCGCTCGCTGCCCGCCGGAATACTCAACAGCATCCGCTTCGCGGCGGAGGAGCTGCGTCTAAATTCCGGAGATATGGTGGTAATGGTGTCTGACGGCGTGATAACGGGCGACGAAAAATGGCTCGAACAGTTGATAAGATCGTGGAACAAGGGTAGCACTCAGGAGCTGGCTCAGGCGGTGGTAAGCGAGGCGGTTCGCCGCCGAAGGGATATGCCGGACGACGACATAACCGCCGTGGCTATAAGATTGGAGGAGAGCGGAGAATAGTTTTTTTAATATTTCGGCGGAGAGTATCGGAGTTGATCGCGTTCTCAAAATATCAAGCATATAATAAGAGATTCTTTAAAAAAATAACAAAAAAATAGGGTAGTATTGTTGACTTTATCCGCATAATGTACTAAAATATAATAAGTTGTTAAAAAAGGGAGGTGTTGCTTTGAAGCTCAGATGGCTCAAGATCGCGTCGGTCATACTCGCGCTTTCACTTGTGTTCGCCGCCGCTTTGCCGGCGTTTTCCGCCGAGGGAGGCAAGCTTGAGACGATGATCACCGTCCGCGCGTCCGAGATCAAAAACTTCGGAACATACAGAGCGGTCCAGGCTGCGCTTGATTCCGCGCGCTACAGCGCGACCTCCGACAATATATACCGCGTGGTCGTCGAGCCCGGCTCATACGATCTGACCCGCGCGCTGCATATCTACAGCAACACCGTTCTGTATCTCGGCGGCGTGAGCTTTGTCCGAAACAAGGGCTGCAAGGCAAATATGCTGCGCACCGGCGACTACGAAACCGAGAGCAAGGGCGCAACGGGCTATGCCGCGCACAGCAACATCGAGATCCGAGGCGGCATATTTGACGGCTCGGGAACCGCCAACACGGTCATGAAGGTAGCCCACGCCAAGAACTTCCGCCTAGTCAACGTCAGCCTGAAGAACGTACACAACGGCCATCTGATGGAGGTAGCCGGAGTCGACGGCTTTCATGTCACCGACTGCAGGTTCGAGAACCAGACCCTCGATTCAAAGGGGATAGGCTACGAGGCTATCCAGCTCGATATCCTGAAGTCGGGTCATATCTGCGACTGCCGCTCCGAGGCTATCCCCGTCAAGAACGTCACGATCGAGGGCTGTACGTTCAATAACGTGCCGCGAGGCATAGGCAGCCATACCATGGTACTCAACGTCCCATTTACGGGCATCAGGATAAAGGGCAACCGCTTTACAAACCTCACCAGCGCCGCCGTTCAGGGCGTGAACTGGAAGGACTGCAAAATCACCGAGAACATCATCTCGAACACTCCGCGCGGTATCGCTATCTACTCGCTGCTGTCCTACGGAGTAGGCGGCTATTACGCCGATACGCTCGCGCGTGAGGGCAAGACCTCCGCCACGGCTTCGGGAGAGTATAAGACCCCGACCGACAGCAAGCTGCTGATAGCCGACAACGTGATCACCTACTGCGGCCGCGTCCGCGACGACTACGCCTCATATGAATACGCCGGTATTACCGTGACCGGCAAGAGGCTCGGCGGAGTGTATTCCAAATTTGACGACGGCAGCGGCGGACTGCCCGCGGGCGACTACTACATAACGGGCGTTACCCTGCGCGGCAATCTTATCGAGGCTGACGGTCACGGCATACGCCTCGAAAATGTCCGCGACGCAAAGCTCGAGGCAAACAGCCTGACCTGCGGCGTGAACAGCTATGATAATGTGAAATATCACGGTCTGACGATCAAGGGCGGCTCCCGGATCGACAGTATAATCGGCTGCGACGTTTACGGCAGCCTCAACTCGGGAATATACGTTGACGCCTCGAGGGTCAATGCTATCGTTAACACAGGGCTTTCGGGCTCAGGCACCGACGGTATCTCGCTGAACAATAAATCCGTGATCGGAGTCATCACGGAGAATTATATCCTGAAATGCGGTCAGAACGGCATCCATGTGCTGACCGGCTCCGACGCGGGCAACGTCGCCGGAAACACGATCTCGGGCTGTAAGAAAAAGCCCGTGCTCAAGGACAAGAAAACGAAGGGCAAGATCGGCAAAAATTCATATACGGCGGCTGAGCTCACCTATATGGCTCTCGATACCTATGAGGTCACCCTCGGGGCTGGCGAGACCTTTGAGCCCGCGCTCAGCTATGAGCCGCTCAACGCCGCGGTGCGCTTTGTGTGGTCGAGCACCGACAGGGCGGTAGCCTCAGTCACCCCGACGGGCAAGATAACCGCCAACAGCCGCGGAACCGCCGAGATATATGTCAGGGCGTCGAACGGCGATTGGTGTCGCGTCAATGTGACAGTTTTGGATGCTCCCGATTCGCTCGGTCTCAACGCTCATATGCTGATACTCGGCGAAGGCGAGGAGTTTGACCTCAACAGCAAGATACCCAAGGGAACGGCGTCCCGCGTGATCGAATACACCTCTAATAACCCCGACGCGGTATCTGTTTCCGCCTCGGGCGGCAGGCTGTGCGCCGAGTCCTTAGGCACGGCGACCGTTATCGCCAAGACCTACAACGGTCTGATAGCGAACTGCAACGTGATCGTAAAGGAAGCGCCGTCCTATATCGCGCTAGACAAGACCTCGCTCGGAATGGGCGTGGGCGAGACCAGCGTGCTCAACGCCTCCATCCCCGAAGCCTCCGCCTCAAAGCTGACGTGGCGTTCCGACAACCCCGACGTTGTCTCAGTCAGCAAGAAAGGTGAACTTATCGCAAAGTCCGAGGGCAGGGCAAATATCTCCGTTTCGACCTACAACGGCTGCTCCGAGAGCTGCGAGATCGTCGTAAAGGGCGAGCCGCAGTCCATCGCTCTCGCCGACGAAATGGTAACACTTGCTCCCGACGAGAAGTATACGCTCGAATATGAGATCGATGGCAGCCGCTCGCGCAGCGTAAGCTTCAAGTCGAGCGACCCCAAGGTGTGCAGCGTCGACAGGAGCACAGGCGAGCTGACCGCGAGATCGGAGGGAAAGGCGCAGATCGTCGTCACCTCCTACAACGGTAAGTCGGACAGCGTCGAGGTCTCGGTCAGACAGGACGGGATAATAATCAGGAGTTCGGAATAAGCGATTCCGGCTCCTGATTTTTTGAAGATAGAAGAAAGAAGCGAGAAGATAGAAGCGAGAAGCGAGAAGAGAGGATATTCTTTCTAAAAGGAGCTTGGCTTTAGAAAAAAGCAGGGGCATACAAATAAGTTTTCCCCTGCGAAGAACCCGAAGCATAAGCACACAGCATTATAAAACGGGTGCGGGTGATTCCCCTGATAGGGCAATGTCGTCAACTTAAGAAAAATCACAACGGTCTTTGATTTTGGGGGAACTTTTGGGATTTGTGCTTAACA
>CACWKB010000033.1:0-7962 GCA_902761375.1 uncultured Ruminococcus sp.
TTTTACGGATTTCCACAGGGATTTTGCCGATATGATCGTGCAGATAGACAGATACTGCAAAAAGCGCGGCGTTCCCTTTCTCTTTGTCTTTGAGCCCGAAAAGCTTTCGGTAATGCGCGAATTCGCGCCCGTCGGCATGAACTACGACGACTCATGGGTAGATGAATTTTTGGATATACTCGATCAAAACGGCGTGGACTACGTTGACAACACCGTGATCCTCACCCAAAAGCACAGGGAAGGCATACCTGTCTTTAACCGTCAGTACGACGCGGGACACTGGAACGACATCGGCGCGTTCTACGGCGTCAACTGCATCCTCGAGGGGATGCAGCGCCGCTGCCCTCAGATCAAGCTCAATACCGAGGACGAATTCAGCATCGGCGAAAAGCAGGAAAGGGATCTGCAGCAAAACGGCGTTATGGTCGAGGAAAAGGTTCCGGAATACAAGCCGAAGGTCAAGCCCGAGGTGCTGACGAAGAAATACAAGGAAGGCCTCAAGCTCGACCCGAGCTACCGCTACTTCTACTATTCCAAACGCGACGACAAACAGTCGCCGAAAACGCTGATGTTCCAGGGCAGCTACATGAACACCCGCGGCTACAAATTCATGGCGAACGCCCTCAACGAATACATCGCTGTCCACGACTATCAGAACATCTTTGACTTTGAATACTACTATGAAAAATTCAAGCCTGAATATGTGGTGTTTGAGGTAGCGGAATACACCTTCCTCGACCTCTATTTCAACACGGAAAAGCTCAAAGGCTTCAGCCCGGAATGACTTACCGGGCGACCTTCGGGCATAATCATTTGCCTGACACCTGCCGTCGGGGAGCGATACGCATGACAAACGGCGCAAGCGTTTTTTGCAGTTTTTATGACGCAAAGCTGCAAATACCGCGCAATTCCCTTCGATTTTTCCGCAGGGCTTTTATCGGGAAATCCGCGATTTGCTCGCATTGGGAGCGACCGTCGCTTTCCTGAAAATTGCAGGAGGTGACATTAAATCCTGCGAATTTGCTTGACAACCTCCTCTCAAAGCGTTATAATTACACCAATGGTACGGCAAGGGCGCCGGAGATCAGACGATTTCCCGCGCCCTGCGTTTTTTAAGAATAGTATAAGGAGCTGTTATTATGTGTGGCATTGTAGGATATGTGGGTCCGCGCGACTGCACCGACGTGCTTGTTTCGGCGCTGACCAAGCTTGAATACCGCGGCTACGACTCCGCGGGAATAGCGGTTTTTGAGAACGGTAAAATTTCGGTGGCGAAAACCAAGGGCAGGCTCACCGACCTGACCGCCAAAATGGAAAAGGAGGGCAAGCCCAAGGGTCACGCGGGCATCGGTCACACGCGCTGGGCGACCCACGGCGAGCCGTCCGACGTTAACTCGCATCCCCATTCCGGCAGGCGCGTCACCATCGTCCACAACGGTATCATCGAGAACTACAAGCAGCTCAAGCAGTTCCTCATCGACAACGAGCGCACCGAGTTTCTCTCCGACACCGACACCGAGGTAGTGGCTCAGCTTCTCGACTTCTACTACGACGGCAACCCCGTCCGCTGCATCCGCAAGGTGCTCCACGAGCTGCGCGGCTCGTTCGCGCTCGGCATCGTATTCGCCGACCGCCCCGAAACGGTCTACGCCGTCCGCTGCGAAAGCCCCCTGATCGTCGGTCAGGGTCAGGGCGAGGTATTCGTCGCCTCCGACGTCCCCGCCATCATCAAATACACCAAGGACTATTATCTGCTTGAATACGGCGAGATCGCCGTACTGAAGAACGGCTCGGTGCATTTCTGCAGTCTGCACGGCAGGCTGATCGAAAAGGAGCTCCACACCGCGGATTGGGACGAGGACAGCGCCGAGAAGGGCGGCTATCCCCACTTCATGCTCAAGGAGATTCACGAGCAGCCCACCGCCGTCAAAACCACCGTCACCCCGAGGATCGAGGACGGCATGCCGAACCTGAGCGAGTGCGGAATAACTCCCGACAAGCTCCAAAGCTTCAACAACATCTTCATCGTCGCCTGCGGCACCGCGATGCACGCCGGAATGGTCGGCAAGTACGTCATCGAAAAGCTGGCGCGCGTGTCCGTGACGGTGGACATCGCCAGCGAATTCCGCTACCGCGACCCGTTGCTCACGCCCGACGACCTCGTTGTCATAATCAGCCAGTCCGGCGAGACCGCCGACTCCAAGGCTGTGCTCGGCATGGCAAAGCAGCTCGGCGCAAAGACCCTCGCCGTCGTCAACGTGAAGGGCAGCTCCATCGCCCGCGAAGCCGACATGGTCATCTACACCCACGCAGGCCCCGAGATCGCGGTCGCCTCGACCAAGGCTTACATTGTGCAGCTCAGCGTAATGTACCTGCTGGCGTTCGAGATGGCATACGCCAAGGGCAAGCTCACTCGGGAGCAGTGCAAGGCGCTGACCGCAGAGCTAGTCAAAATGCCCGACGTGATCTCTCACACCATAGCCCGGGTGGTCGACGTCTGCCAGTACGTCTCCACCAAGCTGATAACCGCCGACAGCCTGCTTTATATCGGAAGAGGGCTTGACTACGCGCTCTCGATGGAGGGCTCGCTGAAGCTCAAGGAGATCAGCTACATCCACTCCGAGAGCTACGCCGCCGGCGAGCTCAAGCACGGCACGATCTCGCTCGTCGAGGAGGGAATGCCCGTCATCGCCGTCGCTACCCAGAACACCCTGCTCGAGAAAACCGTCTCCAACATCAAGGAGGTCAAGGCGCGCGGAGCGATGACGATCGTCATCTGCGACGAGCAGGCGGACATAGACCGCGACGCAGCGGATTACTTCATCCGCGTGCCCAAGATCAGCGAGATGCTGATGCCCATGGTCGCCACCGTACCCATGCAGCTCCTCGCCTACTACACCTCGGTCAACAAGGGCAACGACGTAGACAAGCCGAGAAACCTCGCAAAATCAGTTACAGTTGAATAAAAGCTATCATAAGCCGGCTCAGAGGATGAGTCGGCTTTTTTAGGGGTTAGGGGTTAGGGGTTAGTGGTTAGGGGTTAGAAGCGAGAAGTGAGAAGCGAGAATTGTAGGGGGCGGTCTCGACCGCCCCGGAACCGACGTTGCCTCCAAGTCCGATCCTTCGGCAGTAAGCCGAACGTTCGACGGCAGCAAAAGCCTTCTTTGTTAAAGGAGGTGGCACGGCGCAGAGCGCCGTGACGAAGGATTTACATGGCAGAAGGCAACCGATAAATATAAACGCTTCTCACTTCTCGCTTCTCACCTCTCGCTTCTCACTTCTCTAACCTCTAATCACTGCGCCCTGTGACCTCCTATCTGACCGTTGCGCTCCATCGTGGTCGCTCCATCCATCAGGTTGAAGCCCTTCAGCACGGCGTTTTTGCCGAAGCGCCTTTGCAGTCCGAGCACGGTTCGCTGTATCTCTCGCTCGCGGGCGTGCTCGGCTTCCTCGCGGTCTCGGGCTCGGAGCGCCTCCGCTGTCTCAAACAGGCTGAGCTGCTCCGCCTGCCTTTCACCGGCAAGAGCCCGCTCCGGGGTCGTGTGATTCGCCGCGATCACGACACGTCGCACCGAGAGCGTCGGGTCGGCGATGCGGTCAAACAGCCGCTGAGCCGCCTCGCACAGCAGCGCCGAGGACGAGCTGAACCGCCCGAGGTTTTCGCTGCCGTGGGCGGAGCGCGGCACGGCTCTTCCGTAGCCGTCCGTTTTGATCTCGCCCTTGTATGCCCTTCGGCGTTCGCTGTCCCTGAGATTCTCGATATCATAGCCGACATTGAGCACAAGCTGATCGGTGGCAAGCCCCTTTTTCACCAAATCGAGCGAAAGCAGCTCGGTCATCTCGCGGATGATCAGCCTCGCCTTGTCAAAGGGATAGGGCTGCTTCAGCACCTGACCCGAGCTGAGCGACTTGACCTGCGGCTCATAGCTTTTGACGTCGGAAATGCGGCAGGGCTCCCAGCCCCAAGCATGATCTATCAGCAGCTCGGCGTTGACCCCGAACAGCTTGTACAGCAGCTCCTCGTTGTTGAGCGACATCCGCGCGACGTCGCCCATCGTGAACATCCCGTAGCGCTCGAGCTGTCGGCTTATGCCCCTGCCGACCCGCCAGAAATCGGTCAGCGGACGGTGGCTCCACAGACTGCGGCGGTAGCTCAGCTCGTCGAGCTCGGCTATCCGCACGCCGTCCTTGTCCGCCTTGATGTGCTTAGCCTCGATGTCCATCGCGATCTTGCTGAGGTAAAGGTTGGTTCCGATCCCGACGGTGGCGGTTATGCCGGTCTCGTCGAGCACGGTGCGGATCATGGTCTCGGCAAGCTCGCGCGCGGTCATGCGGTAGGTTCGCAGGTAGTTAGTGGCGTCGATGAACACCTCGTCGATCGAGTAGACGTGGATATCCTCGGGCGCGATAAAGCGCAGATATATCCCCACGATCTTCGAGCTGAGTCTGAGGTAGTACGCCATGCGCGGCGGCGCGACGATGTAATCGAGGGCAAGGTCGGGGCGGTCGCACAGGAAGTTCTCAAACTGTGAAGCCCCGACGAATTTTCCGTTCGGAGCCTTGACGCGGCGCATGGCGTTGACCTCGTTCACGCGCTGAACCACCTCGAACAGCCGCGCTCTTCCGGCGATGCCGTATGCCTTGAGCGGAGGCGAGACCGCAAGGCAGATCGTCTTTTCCGTGCGGCTGAGGTCGGCGACGACCAGAAAGGTATTGAGCGGGTCAAGCCCGCGCGCGACGCACTCCGCCGAGGCGTAAAACGACTTCAGGTCTATTGCGATATACTGTCTGTCCTCCATTTTTACGCCCTCTTTTCAAACATTTGTTTTAATTAATTATAGCACATATGTTTGAATTTTGCAAGGCTTTTTCCAAACAAAAAAAGCCGCGCGGAAGGCGCTGTCCTTCCGCACGACCGAATATATAAATAAAATCAAAAGCCCTTTTCTTTGAGATCGGCGACAAGCTGAACATAAAACTCCCTGACGTCAAAGTCCCGGATGTTCTCGCGGTTGAGGTCTACCATGTCGCCGTGAGAGATGCCGCGTCTGCCCGAGGTCGTGAGCAGCCTGAAGCTGCTGCCCCAGGGGAAGGAATCCTCCGCGACAAGCCCGTCGTTCGAGCCTCCGAACGCCTTTGCGACGTGGAAGGTCAGGTTCATCGGGAACTTGCCGGCGCGGGCGCGGTTGAGCCGCGAGCCGAAGCTCTGGTAGTACACCTCCGGGCTGTCGGGCGTCTCGCGGTTGAACTCCTCGCAGCTTCGCGCGGTCAGGTCGTTAACCGCCGCCAAAAAGTCCGGCTTGCTGTCGCCGAGCTTTCTGAGAAAGCGGTTATAGGTGCGCGCCACGGAGTGCTTGATCTTGACCGAGGTCTCGCTCAAAAGATAATCCGCGAACAGACAGCCCCTGTGAGGCGTGTTGATCGTGGTCAGCGAGGCGACGTACTGCGCCGCTCCTCCGCGCGAGATCGCGTAGCGGCAGTCGAGACCTCCCTTTGAATGGGCGATGATATTGACCTTGCCGCAGCCCGTCTTTTCCGCTACCTCGCGGATGCGCTCGGAAAGCTCCTCGCCGCAGGCTGAGATCGCGGCGGCGGACTGGTGGTTGCCGTAGTAGATATCCGCGCCGTTTTTCTCGAGCTCTGCGGGGATCCTGCCCCAGTAATTGAGCAGGTCGGAATCCCTGAAGAATACCCCGTGAACGAGCAGCAGCGGATATTTCGTCGCGCAGACCCTCTGCTGCGCGCGCTCCTCGTCACGGCGCTGTTTTTGCACCTCAAATCTGACCTCGCGGTCGGTCAGGATGATGATGTAGCAGAGGTACACCACATTCCACAGCGGAATGATCGCAAGCAAAATACCCAGCACCCTGTGCTTGATACCGAGCTGCACCGAGGTCAGGTACACCCTCAGTATGCCGTTCCAGAACACGACCCCTAACACGAAGGGCGCGGACGCCGCGGCGATCAGATAGAACAGCCGCGCGTCGGGATCGGGAATATACTTGAAGCCCGCCGGCACGAACACCGCCGCAGTCAAAACCGCCGAGAACAGAAATACGAGCAGGAGATCGGAGCCCTCGCCGCAGACGCGCAGCCTGAACGAGCGTATCCTGAACCGGTGCGGCGACGGGATGATATTGAGCGGCACATACAGCAGCAAAAACAGCACGAAAAGCGGCGAGCGCAGCAGCAAGCCGAGCCCGACCGCGCAGGCGCACAGCGTCAGGATCGCCGTATCAAGAGCTATAAACAGCGCCTTCATGCTTTTCCTCCTCCGTCGGATATAAGATCCCGTATGACCTCGCCCGCCAGTATCATGCCCGCCGCCGCAGGCACAAAGGCTACCGAGCCCGGGATATCGCGGCGAACTCCGTCTTCGGCGATCTGCTCGACAGGGCGGCGCACCGGCTCAGAGGAATAAACGACCTTGAGTGACTTTATCCCTCGTTTTCTGCATTCGTACCTCATCACGCGCGCCAGCGGACAGCCTGAGGTCTTGTAGATGTCGCTGACGACAAAGGCGGCGGGATCGAGCTTGTTGCCGGCTCCCATAGCGCAGATTATCGGCGTGCCGGCGCTTTTTGCGCGCTCGATCAGCCCGAGCTTGCCCTTTACGGTGTCGATAGCGTCCACGACATAATCGTACCGCGAAAAATCAAACTGCTCCGCAGTCTCGGGAAGAAAGAAAACATTGTGTGTGCACACGTCGCAGGAGGGATTTATGTCGCGCACTCTCGCGGCGGCAGCCTCGGTCTTGAGCATCCCGACGGTGCTTTCGAGCGCGATTATCTGGCGGTTGAGGTTGGTGACGCTCACAACGTCGTTGTCGATGAGCTCGAGCGCGCCCACTCCCGAACGGGCGAGAGCCTCGACGACGTAGCCGCCCACTCCCCCTATTCCGAAAACCGCGACGCGCGCCCCGGCGAGCCTTTGCAGCGCCGCCTCTCCGATCAGCGCCCGGGTCCTTTGAAATCTGTTCATATTACACCTCAAAACTGTGTTCTACTCCCCGACTACAGCGTTCAGCCTGTCGAAATCGGGGATGCGAAAGCCGCTCTGACCTACCTTTTCAATCAGACCCTCGCCGATCATCTTGCGAATGTAGCGGCTGACGGTCTCGGGGCGAAGCCCTACGCTGCCCGCGATATCGTCGAGCCTGAGCGTAAGCGTCGGCTCCTCGCTGCGCTTTTCGTTGTAGATGAGGAACGCGGCGATCCGCTTCATCGGCTCACTGATAGAGAGTATCATGTTGCGCTCGTTGGCGTCGTGGAGCTTGTTGCTTAGAAGGTTGATGACCTTTAGCGCGACGGTCGTGTTGCTGACCGCGTCCTCGACGTCGCCGCGCTTGATATAGCAGAGGTGGGTCTTTTCGAGGCAGACCGCCGAATAGGGATAGTGGCGGTTCTCGGCAAAGATCCCCTCCCAGATAGTGTCGTTGTCCGAGAAGATCCCGATGATATTCTCGCGCCCGTCAGCGTCGCAGGTGTTCAGCTTGACCCTTCCGCGCTTGATGATGACGATCGAATCGACTCTCTGTCCCTCGCGGAAAACATACTCTCCGCGGCGCAGGGTCTTGTGCAGGGCGCGGCTGAGGATCTCGTTCTGGCTGTCCGCCGGCAGACCGCAGAGGAACGCGACGTCGTTTATACATTTATTCTCGCAGTCGCCGCAGGTGTGCGGACTTTTGCAATCGGGATCGAATTTCATATTTATCACCTATAGGCAATACCGCATAATTCAGGTGTGCGGATTGCGAAGTAAGATTTTTCGTCAGAGTGCAAAAACAAACCGAGGTAAGGTGACGCCTTGCCGAGGTTTTTTTGCAGTCTGACGGAATAATATTCAAGCAAGGCGTGCGCCGTGAAATGTGCGGTGTTGCCTAAACACAGTATATGCGATTTTCACGGAAAAATCAAGCCGTACTTAGGGGTTAGGGGTTAGGGGTTAGGGATTAGGGATTAG
>CACWKB010000033.1:7990-26524 GCA_902761375.1 uncultured Ruminococcus sp.
AAAATCACGATGCGTTCCGTCTTCCCGACCGAAGCTGTTATTATTTATCAAAGCACCTCATGCGCGCTGCGCGCGATCACGTCGAGCTGCTGTTCGCGGGTGAGGTCTATGAACTTGACCGCATAGCCCGAAACGCGGATGGTGAAGTTTGCGTACTCCGGTTTCTCGGGGTGTTCCATGCAGTCGCGCAGCTTGTCCACGCCGAAAACGTTGACGTTGAGGTGGTGAGCGCCCTGATCGAAGTAGCCGTCGAGGATGTGCCAGAGGTTATCGACGCGCTCCTCAAGGCTGTGTCCGAGGGCGTTGGGGCTGATGGTCTGGGTGTTCGAGATACCGTCGAGCGCGTAGGTATAGGGCAGCTTAGCAACGGAATTCAGCGAGGCGAGCAGACCGTTCTTCTCGGCTCCGTAGGCAGGGTTCGCGCCCGGTGCAAAGGGTGCGCCGGCTTTTCTGCCGTCGGGGGTGGCTCCGGTAGCCTTGCCGTAAACCACATTCGAGGTGATGGTAAGGATGGACGTGGTGGGCTCGGAGTTGCGGTAGGTGTGGTGCTCCCTGACCTTCTTCATGAACGCCTTAAGCAGCCAGACCGCGATCTCGTCGGCGCGCTCGTCGTCGTTGCCGTAGCGCGGGAAGTCGCCCTCGATCTCATAATCGACGATCAGACCGCTGTCGTCGCGGACGGTCTTGACCTTGGCGTACTTGATCGCGGAGAGCGAGTCGACCACATGGCTGAAGCCCGCTATGCCCGTTGCGAAGGTGCGGCGGGTATAGGTGTCGATCAGTGCCATCTCGGCAGCCTCATAGTAGTATTTGTCGTGCATATAGTGGATCAGGTTGAGCGTGTTGACATACAGCTCCACCAGCCAGCTCATCATCGCGTTGAACTTGTGCATGACCTCGTCGTAGTCGAGGTACTCGGAGGTCACGGGAGTGATCTCGGGTCCCACCTGCTGGCGGGTGTTGAGGTCTACGCCGCCGTTAAGGGCGTAGTTGAGGCACTTTGCGAGGTTCGCGCGCGCGCCGAAGAACTGTATCTCCTTGCCGGTCTGGGTGGCGGAAACGCAGCAGCAAATGCTGTAGTCGTCGCCCCAGACGGGACGCATCACTCCGTCGTTCTCGTACTGGATGGACGAGGTGTTGACCGATATCTTGGCAGCGTATTTCTTGAAGGTCTCGGGCAGGCGCGAGGAATAGAGCACGGTGAGGTTAGGCTCGGGAGAGGGTCCCATATTCTCGAGGGTGTGCAGGAAGCGGTAGTCGTTCTTGGTGACCATGTGTCTGCCGTCCATGCCCACGCCCGCCATCTCGAGCGTCGCCCAGATCGGGTCTCCCGAGAACAGCTCGTTGTAGGAGGGTATGCGAGCGAACTTGACCATGCGGAATTTTAAAACGAGGTGGTCGATCAGCTCCTGCGCCTCGCTCTCGGTGAGAACGCCCTCGCGCAGGTCGCGGTCGATGTAGATATCGAGGAAGGTCGAGATCCTTCCGACGCTCATCGCGGCGCCGTTTTGGGTCTTGACGGCGGCGAGATAGCCGAAATACAGCCATTGCACCGCTTCCCTTGCGTTGCGCGCGGGCTTAGAGATATCATAGCCGTAGATCTCAGCCATTTTGAGCATGCCCTTCAGGGCGCGTATCTGATCCGCGATCTCGCCTCTGAGCCTGATGTGCTCCTCGCTCATGTTTCTGCCGCCGCAGAAGAACAGGTCCTTCTCCTTCATGCCGATCAGATAGTCGAGACCGTAGAGCGCTACGCGGCGGTAGTCGCCGACGATCCTGCCTCTGCCGTAGGTATCGGGCAGTCCGGTGATGATATGGTTGTGGCGGGCGAGCTTCATCTCGGGGGTATATGCGTCGAACACCGCCTGATTGTGGGTCTTGTGATATTCGGTGAAGATATGGACCAGCTCGGGGTTGACCGTATAGCCGTAGGTCGCCGCCGCCTGCTGTGCCATCTTGACGCCGCCGTAGGGCATGAACGCCCTTTTGAGGGGCTTGTCGGTTTGCAGACCTACCACCTTTTCGAGCTCCTTCATGCTCTCGTCGATGTAGCCGGGGCCGTAGGAGGTGAGTCCCGAAACCACCTCGGTCTCGCACTCGAGCACGCCGCCCTTGGCGCGCTCCTCGCGCTGCAGCTCCTGCAGCCTGCCCCAGAGCTTATCGGTAGCCTCGGTGGGACCCGCAAGAAAGCTCTCGTCGCCGTCGTAGGGCGTGTAGTTGTGCTGGATAAAATCGCGGACGTCGATGTCCTCTTTCCACTGTCTGCCCTTAAAGCCGCGCCAGGCTTCGTTTTTTATCTCGTCGGGGATCTTTACTACAACTCTCATTCTGTTTGCACCTCACATTAATTCTCAATCAACCAAGATGTTCTCCGCGTTTTGTATCCGCTCTTTGCTCGGAGGAAGGGTGTCCCCGAGCGGATAATCCAGCCCGAGCTCCCTCCACTTGAACGCTCCCATGCTGTGATAAGGCAGCACCTCGACGCGCTCAACGCTGCCGAGCGTATCTATGAATTGCCGCGTGCGCCTCAGCGCCGCGTCGTCGTCGGTCAGCCCCGGCACCAGAACGTGCCTGATCCAGACCGGCTTTTTTCGCTCCGAAAGGAACCGGAGCATATCGAGTATGTTTTCGTTTGAAAAGCCCGTCAGCGCGCGGTGCGCCTCGGGGTCGATGTGCTTTATATCGACAAGGAACAGGTCGCAGACCTCGCAGAGCCGCTTGAATTTTGAAAAAAACGGCTCCTCGCGGCTAAACGGCTGACCCGCGGTATCGACGCAGGTGTTTATCCCGCGGCGCTTTGCTTTCTCAAAAAGCTCGGTCAGGAAATCAAGCTGCAAAAGAGGCTCGCCGCCGCTCACGGTTATTCCGCCGCTCTCGCCCCAATAGGCGCGGTAGCGCTCGGCGCGGTCAAGCAGCTCGTCAGCGGACATCGGCTCGCCGCCGTCGGTTTTCCAGGTGTCGGCGTTGTGGCAGTAGCGGCAGCGCATGCGGCAGCCCTGAAAAAATATCAGAAAGCGCACGCCCGGCCCGTCAACCGAGCCAAAGGTCTCAACCGAATGTATCCTGCCGTCCATCGCCCGACCTCCGTTGTCGTAAATCTTTGGAGTGTATATCTTGTATATCTACATATAATCAGCCACAAGATATACGGATAATGAACCCATCATCCATTTCTCCGGCTAAAGAGATTATAGCAAAAATCAAGCCGAAACAACTTTGATTTAAATCAATTTTACCACAATTAACAAATAATTGTCAGGTTATTGAAAAGTAACCTCTTTTTCGGTATAATATAGGTGAATATGACGTAGAAGCGAGAAGTGAGAAGTGAGAAGTGAGAGACCGACCCATACAATTCTCGCTCCTAATCCCTAACCCCTAACCCCTAACCCCTAACCCCTAACCCCTAACACCTAATCCCTAATCCCTAACCCCTAACACCTAACCCCTATCAACACAAAAAGGAACAGGATGATTTTATGGAATACAATCTGCACACCCACACCTACCGCTGCCGTCACGCCTCGGGCGCGGACAGGGAATATGTTGAGGCGGCCATTGAGGCGGGCTGCGCCGTGCTCGGCTTCTCCGACCACTGCCCGCAGTTCTTCCCCACCGACTACTACAGCCACTTCAGGATGTTTCCCGAGCAGCTCGAGGACTATGTGCGCTGCGTCAGCGACCTAAAGCGCGAATACGCCTCGGACATCACCATCCTGCTCGGGCTGGAAACCGAGTATTACCCCGAGATCTTCGGCAGGCTGACCGAGTTTCTGCGCCCATATGACCTCGACTACATGATACTCGGTCAGCACTTCATCGGCAACGAGTACGACGCGGGCTCGTTCTTTTCGGGCTCGCACGGCGACGACGACAAAGAACGGCTGCGGCTCTATGCGGAGCAGACGATCGAGGGGCTCGAGACGGGCTTATTCACCTACCTTGCTCACCCCGACATCTCGGAATGCTCTGACGACGGGTATTACCGCGAGCAGATGACGCGGCTCTGCAAAAGGGCAAGGGAACTCGGCATACCGCTTGAATACAATATCCTCGGATATGTGAACGGCAGAAGCTATCCCTCCGAGAGGTTCTGGCGGATAGCCGCCGAGGTCGGCAATTCTGCGGTGCTCGGAGCGGACGCTCACTCGCCCTCGGCTCTGCTGAACGTCGGGGCGTATGAACACTGCCTCAACAAGCTGCGCTCCTTCGGGATAAGCCCGCTGTCATTTGACGAGCTGAAAATTATAAAACCGGATTTCGGCTCGGCACTTGACGGATGAGGGAAATAAGGGTACAATATAATTATATTTTGTTATTCCAAGGACCCCGGCTTATGAAAATCAAAAAAAATATACTTTCCCTTCTGCTCTGCGCGGTGATAACGGCGCTCATCCTGTGCGCCTGCACGACCGACGGCTCCTCCGAGGAGCAGGAAACCGTTCCCACGGCTCTTCATCATGAGGAAACCACGGCTCCGGTTCGCCGCAGCGGAGACTGTATCGAGACCGCGCGCGAGCAGAATTTTACATATACCGATTCCGTAGACAATTACTACGACGTCACCTACCGCATCCCCGAGATCACACTGTTCAGCACCGACGCGATGCAGATCAACTCCGAGATCGCCGCCGAGTTCGAGCCGATCTTCACCGAGGCGGAAAACTGTATGCGCGACAAGTCCAGCCTTAGCTGCGACTCGCTCGACTATGAATATATCCGCCGCGAGAGCGTGCTGAGCGTGATGATCACGCGCGTCTACTACTCGCACGTCATAGCCTACAACGTATACAATATCGACGTCCACACCGAGCGCAGACTGACTAACGAGGGTCTGGTCGAGGCTTTGGGCGGCAGCATGGAGAGCGTCACCGGCAAGCTCAAAAAAGCTCTTGAAAAGGATTACAAGGCAAAATTCAAGTCGACCGAGAATTACGAGCGGAACAGTGAGCGCACGCTCAGTGACGAAAACCTCGGCTCAGCCTCGCTGTTCCTCGACAGCGACGGCAGGCTGTGCGCCGTCTGCACCGAATATGCCGACGTCGGCGCGAAGAGCTTTGACGTGATAATCATCATCGGCTGACAGGGAAATAACCACGTATGTGGTAAAGATAGGAGAATGATCATGAGCAAGAAAAAACAAAAGGGGAGATCGCCTCTCCTCAACAAGGCGCGCAAATACGCGCTCGTCATCAACATCGCCGTCTCCGTCATTTTTCTGGCGCTGGGCGTGTTTATGGCGGTCAATCCCGAGCTGTTCACGGACATAATCTTCATCGCGCTCGGCGTCGTGATGCTGCTGCTCGGCGGTCTGTGCGTGGCGCAGTTCTTCATCAAAAAGCAAACCACGGTTCTGGAATACTTTCTGCTGTTCTTCGGGGTGCTTTTGGCGGCGGCAGGCATAATGTTCCTGTGCCGTCCCGACTTCATCAAGGACATCGTGTCCATTATGATCGGCGTTTACGTCCTGTTCACCTCGTTCGCTACGCTGATCCAGGTGATCAACGTCCGCAAGGGCGGCGGCAGCAAGATACTGATTCCCCTTATCCTCTCGATACTCGGCATCATTATCGGCGCGCTCTGTGTGCTGGGCTTCCTGATCGCAAAGGATTTCGTGACGCGCTTTACGGGCATCATGCTGATCGTTTACGAGGTCATCAGCATCACCGACCTCATTATGATTGAGATCAAGCTGCGCAAAATCGGCAAATCGATCAACCGCCGCAACACCTCGGACAACGATCCTATCGAGATCGAGGCGACCGAGGAATAATACGAGGAATAACATATTAATAATATTGACGGATTTGCTGTTTTATCCGCCGAAAAACCTGTCGAGTTATCGCATTGCGCGACAGGTTTTTTGTGCTATACTTAATGACGATCCGTAATACAAATATAAAAGGAATAAAGGAGACAGCTTTGAAAAAACACTTTATCAGCATCATCGCAGTTGTTGTTGCTCTTGCCGTGACCGTATGCATCCTCGGCGTCGGCAGCGTCAGCGCGATGAAGGGCAGAAAGCCCTCTGCGCCCGTGATCGGCTTTACAGGAGGCTATGAAGTCACCTACCCCGAGGGTCACGGCGTGACCTATCCGACCACCGATCCTATCTGCGTGGACTACACCTCTTACTTCATCATTCCCGCGAACAGCAACATGGCAGAGCTGCTCAATGGCAGAAGCGACGAAATCTACAACGGCAATCCCGACCACTCGATCACCTTCGCCGCAGTTCCCGCTTCGGACAAGGTCTATGAGTTCTACATCGAGGAGCGCTTCTTCGGCAGCAGTTGGGGTGTTTACGGCGACAGCAACGGTATGAACCTCGCCTTTACCGTCACCTCTGCCTGCGACGTAACGATCACCGAAACAAGCTACCACAAGTTTGCGGTCACCGGCAGCGGCGTACAGGCCGTCGCCTCGAGCACGCCCGTCGGCGAATACGCAGGTGACGTCACTCAGCCCTATACCTCCTACACCGAGAGCAACGAGGAGACCTATCCGACCACCGAGCCCGTCTGCGCGGACTACACCTCTTACTTCATCATCCCCGCCAACGACAACATGGCTCAGCTCACCAACAATTCTTCCCCCGAGATCTACACCGGCGATCCCAACGCCAAGGTCGTGCTCAAAAACGTTCCCGCCTCGGACAAGGTTTATGAGTTCTATGTCGAGGAGCGCTTCTTCAACCAGACCTACGGCACCTACGGCACCGCTATGGGCAACAACTTCGCGTTCAAGGTCACCGAGGAATGCGACGTCACCATCTTTGAGGCGACGCATCACAGCTTTGTGATCGTCGGCGACGGCGTTGTGATCATGGCCTCAAACAACCCCATCGGTCAAACCGAGTTCGGCACCGAGCCTCAGTACACCACGGTAGCTCCTCTCACCTATCCCGAGGGCTCGAGCTATTATGAGATCACCTATCCCGAGGGAGACTACATCTCCACCACCGGCAACGCGCCCGTATATCAGATGGGCGACGTTAACCGCGACGGCAGGGTCGACGTCGTAGACGCTACTCTGGTCCAGCGCTACGCCGCCGGTCTTGAGGAGCTCGACCCCGAGCAGCTCAAGCTCGCCGAGGTTTGCGGATTAAAGCCCGTCACCGTGGTCAACGCCACACAGATCCAGAAGTACGCTGCGGGCTTCAACGTGACTCTCTGATCGAAAACCCCGATAATACTAAAGGCACGGCTCAATTCGAGCGCGTGCCTTTTTTCTTTATTCCGTTATTATTCCGCGTCCCCGCAGAGCGCTTTGAGCTGGGCGATAGCCTCGCCTGCGTTGGACGCCTTGAACACGGCGGTGCCGGCTACGCAGACGTCTACGCCCGCCTCGGCGCAGGCTGCTATGGTCGCCTCGCCGATCCCGCCGTCTGCCTCGATCAGCAGGTCGATATCGCGGCGGCGGCACTCCTCCCTGATCTGACGAACCTTGGGGAGCATATTCTCCATAAAGCTCTGACCCCCGAAGCCCGGCTCGACGGTCATCACCAGCACGAGGTCGATCTTCTCCAGATAAGGGAACACCACCCACGCCGGAGTGTTGGGCTTGATCACCAGACCGGGCTTTGCGCCCATGGTGCGGATGCGCTCGATCGTCGCGTCGATGTCGGAGTCGCTCTCGACATGGAAGGTTATGATATCAGCGCCCGCCTTTGCGAAGTCGTCGATATAGCGCAGCGGCTCGCTGATCATCAGGTGGACGTCAAAGGGCTTGTTAGAATAGCGGCGCACCGCCTTGATCACAGGCGCGCCGAAGGTCAGGTTGGGGACAAAATGGCCGTCCATCACATCGAGGTGCATCCAGTCCGCGCCGGCGCGGTCCATGCGCTCGACCTCCTGTCCCATTATCGAAAAGTCGCAAGATAAAAGCGACGGTGCAATTTTCATACCGCTATTTCCTTTCTATTTAAAGAATCTCGACATAAACGTAACGTCTGATAGAGAAACGTAAAAACATCAGGCTCTCCGGCAGACACAGACGTTATAGTTACTGAAAAGTCTTATTGGGCTTCGCCCTCATACCGTTCACTATGATACGTTCGGCTGTGAACACGCAGCACTTCAAATCCGGAGCGAAGCGACCAAAAACCGTTAATTGTTAATTATTTTTATGGTTTTTGGACTGCGGGCGCGATTATCGCCGCCGCTGCCCAGAACAGGGCGTAGATCAGCACCTCGAGCGAGCCCATTACGCCAATGTTGGCGTAGAGCGAGAGCGTCGCCGCGATGAGGATGCCCAAAACCACAGCTATGAGCTGTATCACGATGGCGAGCGAGATATTGCTCTTGATCCTGACGCTGCCCGAGACCGCCCTTGCGAGCGCGGCTGCCTTGCCGTGGGTTATCAGGTACGAGCGCGAGCTGTCCTCGACCTCGCTTTGAGCCTCCTTGAGCACGTTGCCCAAGCCCGTGGGCAGCACCTTGATGCTGCGGTAAAAGAGGCGGTAGAGCTTAGCCACAAGGTCGTCGGTGATGTTGTAGTCCGTGGTGCGGATCAGGAAGCTGATGCCGTTAGCCTCGGCGCGCTGGAGCTCGTTTTTGAGCTCGGGGTCGGCGTGGTAGCGCGTGACGAGCATCGCGACCGGTCTGCCTGCCCTCGAAAGATAGGTGATCTGGCTTCCGGCGTTCACATAGTGCTCCTCGTCCTCGGCTGAGGGGATCTCGACGCTGTATTTTTCCATCAGAGCGCGCGAGCCGACCAGTATGCGCTCGCCGTTTATCCAGCCCACCAAGCCGAGCTCGTCCTCATAGAGCACGCTCTCGACCTCGGGAAGCTTTTCCTTTGTGTCGGTTATCACGCTGTCAAAGGCGTTGGCGATGGGATTCTGAGCCTCCTTGAGGATGGCTATCCCGCAGAGCAGGGACTCGTCCACGTTGTAGTCCTCAAAGGTCCTGATGCCCTCGAGCTCGATGGTATCGGGCGGAAAGAGCTCGTTGGAGTCGAGCATCAGCGCCGTGCTGTCGCAGAACTGCTTGATGGACGGATAGCCCGCGAGCATAGCGCCGTAGCCGACGAGCGTCCTGCACAGGTTGCGCACGGGCAGGTTGACCGCGAGGAGGGTCGAAACGGGAACAGCCAGCGCGGTTATCAGCGCCATGGTGTTGATCGCGTCGGCGAAGTTGAGCTTCACTATCCCGTAGAGCAGGGCGATGGCGACCGCCGCCACCGAGGTTATCGGCGCGAGCTTTGAAGCCAAGTCCTCGCTGGGGTCGGGCGCGTAGGATATTTTGAGGAAGTTCGAGGGAAAGCCCGTCCTGTGCTGATAGGCGATCAGGCTCTTTTCGGAGGCTGTGCCGCTGAGCATCTTGTTGGCTACGTCCTCGTTGTTGTATATCTTGGCGGCGTAGCGCTGACCCTTCGCCGTGGTGAATTTAAAATTCTCCTTGACCCTCGTCACCATTATCAGCTTGCCGAGATTATTCGCCAGCAGCGCCAGCAGCACGACCGAGCAGTAATAGTTGACCGGGAACGAGGTCATGTCGCCGAGGGTGAAAAACGACACGGTAGTCTGCAGTCCGGCGGCGATCAGCGCCACCGATACCGCAGTGTCGGAGTTGCCCTTGAAGCGCATCAACGGGGCAAGTCCGCCGAGAAAGGCGGTGCGGTTGAGGAACACCGACAGCCCGATGATCAGAATATTGAAAACTCCGTATGCCGCCGGAGCGACGGGGATCGCCGAGCAGATAGCCTCGGGAGCCACGCGCGTCGCTACCGTCAGCGCGATCGAGATCAGGGCGATGACGCCCATGATCACGCTGCGGACAAACAGCTTCTTTATGTTGAGGTTGAGCTCGTAGAAGATGCTCTTTTCATCCTCCTCGCCCGTGTAGTCCTCGATCGGCTTGACCTTCTCCTGCGGAACATCGTTGTCGTCGGACTCGTCCTTTGAGAAAACGCCCACGACGGCGGAGACTATCTTTTCCTGAGTCGAGCGGTTGTCATGCGGCTTTTCGGCGCGCTTATCGTCGCGCTGCTTGGGCTCGCGGCGCACCACATGAGCCATGACCGAGGGATTTTTGGAGCGGATGTACTCCTCGTATTCGGCGGCGACGACCTGAGAAAACCGTCCTGCCTTGACGTTGAGGATGTTGCCCGGCTCCTCGGGGCGGTAGACCGGCACCTTGGCGACCACCTTCTGAGGCGGCTGCTGAGGATCCCCGTCAGCCTGAGGGGTGAGCTCCTCGATGCGGCGGCGCTGCTCCTCGGCGCGCTGCTCCTCCTCCCTGCGGTAAGCCTCGCCGTCAACGTCGATGTCAATCGTTTTAATGCTCTCGATGGCGGGGCTCTCGCGGAAGCTCTCGACCTCGCCGAGCACCTCTCCCGAGAAGGTGGTGTCCTCGGCGTATTCGGGCTTGAGCATCACGATCTTGGGCGAGGGAGCGTCCTGCTCGGGCTCGGGCTCGTCCTTCGGCTGTGCCGGGTCGGCGTTGCCGTCCATGATAAGCTCGGTCTGGATCGTGGCGGCGGTCTTGTCGCCGACTATGCCGTTGCTCTCCTGCTTTTCCCTGTTTTCTTTCTTTTCCTGCTCCTCCCTGTCGAGGTCGAGCGGATTGCTGTTCTTGAGGCGGGGCTTCTTGTCCGCGTTGCTGAAGATCTCGGTCATCTTGGGCTTTGCGCGGTACCGCTGCGCCACTCGCCTCATCTTCTCGCGGTCAGCCTCCTCATGGCGCTCGTCGAGGATGCTCTGTATCTCAAGCTCGCGCATCAGATCGTCTCTTTTATCCGGATCGGACAATTCCTTCACATCCTTCCTTTGGATCTTTCAGGCTTTATTCTCTGCCTTCCATTATCTTGTACATCAGTATTCCCGCGGCGACCGAGGCGTTGAGCGAGCTTATGCGCCCCTTCATCGGCAGCGAGACTATCACGTCGCATTTTTCGCGCACCAGGCGCGAGATACCCTTGCCCTCGTTTCCGATCACCAGCGCGCACGCGCCGGAAAAGTCGCAGCTCGTGTATGACTCGCCGTTCATATCGGCTCCGAAAACCCACACGCCGCGCTTTTTGAGCTCGTCCACGGTGGCGGCGATGTTGGTCACACGGGCGACGTTCATATATTCCACAGCTCCCGCCGAAGCCTTTGAGACCGTGTAGCTCAGTCCGGCGCTGCGGCGCTTTGGCACAATCACGCCGTGCGCGCCCGCGCATTCGGCAGTCCTGATTATCGCGCCGAGGTTGTGCGGATCCTCGAGCTCGTCGAGCACGATGATAAACGGAGCCTCGCCGCGCTGTTCGGCATATTTCAGGATATCGTCCGGAGTGCAGTACTCCTTGGCGGCGACAAAGGCGATTATGCCCTGATGCGCCGCGCCCGCACTGATAAAGTCGAGCTTGGCGCGGTCGACCTCCTTGACGGGGATCCCGCGTTCGACAGCCTTTGCTATGATCCCGACCACGGCTCCGCTCTTCTCGCCCCGGGCGACCATCAGCTTGTCGATGGGTCTGCCCGAGCGTATCGCTTCGCTCACGGGATTCCTGCCCGAGATGACGTCGGGCTTAGGCTCGGCAGTTTTTTCCTTCATTTTATTTCCCCCTCCGCTTCAAATGATCGGATCATTACATACTTATATTGATTATAACATACTTTTCAGGGAAATAATAGTATTCTGAGGAATTATAACCCGGTTTTTATCATGGCGTCGAGCGCTGCGGCTCCCCTGTCGATGTGCTCGGGTATCACGCCGTACATCCCCGTGTCCGGGTCGAGGAACAGCGCGTTGTGCGGCGGAAACGGCGTGAAGCTGAAATAGAACGCCGCCAGCAGGAAAACCGCGACCGCCGCCGGCGCGAAGCAGAGCTCCCAGCGCAGCCGCGACCTGTAGCACAGGCAGGTCGTCGCCGCGCAGAACACGGCGCAGACCGCCGTGACCGAGAGCTCCGCCCACAGCGCGCAGCCGACCGCCTGACGCACAGACGCCGACAGCCCGATATAGAGCAGGAGCGAGACGGAGACCGCGCAGACCTTGACGGGCAGATAGCGGTGAAAAACCGGGCTGATCGAAAGCTGCACCAGCAGTCCCCAGATCAGCAGAGGCAGCAAAAGCGTCTTGGCGCCCTCCCAAATGCTGTGATTCACCGCGCCGAATAATATGCCGGTCAGCGAGCGTCCGCAGAGCGTGTAAAGCTCCCTGAGAAAGAGCGAGAGCGCCGTGCAAAGCGCTGCGCCCGAAAGCTCCAGCTTCCACAGCAGCGCGTCGGAATATTTCATGGGACCTCCCGATTTGTGACAGAATTGTATTATTTTTATACGGAATCAAACACTGATCTTTATTATTCTCGCAAAGAATTTATACTATCTGTATATTTCTTTCTTTTCATAATAGTGTGGAAAACTATGTGGAAAGTGTTAAAATCAGCCCTCGGTTAGCCTTTGATTCCCCACATTGTGAGCGGTTCATCGAAATGTCAAGGGTTTTTCCGCAATTCCACAGGATTTTTTTCCACATTACATGGAAAACCTCTCTTTACATTCCGTATTATTCGGGTGTCAATAGCCTTAGCATGGCTTTTTAATTACAAGTTGTAACCGAAATACAGTCTGACCGCAATAACGCTGACCGCCATCGCCGTAAAGTCCGCCGCGAGCGCCGCGACGAGCGTATGACGAATGCGCTTGACCCTGACGCAGCCGAAGTACATCGCCGTCGCATAGAAGGTGGTCTCGCTCGAACCGGCGATCACCGAGGCGACCCGACCCGCAAAGCTGTCCGCGCCGCAGTCCTTGTACACCTGGATGAGCAGCGCCGAGCTTCCGCTGCCCGAGACGGGTCTGAGCAGCGCCATCGGCACAATCTCGCTCGGAAAGCCCAGCGCGTCGGCGACGGGCTTTACCGCGCTGCAGATCACGTCCACCGCTCCGCTCGTTTTGAGCAGGGTCACGGCAAAAACCAGCCCCAAGATCGTGGGAGCGATCATTTTGAGCGTGCGCGCGCCGTCCCGAACGCCGAGCATGAAACTGTCAAAAACAGGCACGCCGCGTATCAGCCCGAACAGCACGATCAGCGCCGCGATAAGAGGCATGACGATCGCCAACCGAGCCGCCTCCCTTCTTTGCCTGTCAGCCGGTTGAGCCCCACGGCTGTCACCAGCGCCACCGTCAGCGCGCAGGCGGAGCTTATCCACACCGGCACGAGTATCTCGAACGGCTCGCGGCTCCCGTAGCTCTGTCTGAGCGAGCCGAGCATCGTCGGCAAAAGCTGCAGCGACGCGGTGTTCATCACCACGAACACCACCATCTCGTCCGTGGCGACGTCGCACGAGGGGTCAGCCCGGTGCAGCTCCTCCATCGCCTTCAGACCGAACGGGGTCGCGGTGTTGCCCAGTCCGAGCAGGTTCGCCGTGATATTCATCGAGATCGCGCCGAACGCCTCGCTCTCGCGGTCAAGGCGCGGAAACAGCGGATGGAGCACGGGCGCGAACAGCCTCGAGAGCAGCCGTGTCAGTCCGCTGTCGCCCGCGATCCGCATTATGCCCGACCACAGGCAGAGTATGCCTAACAGCGTCAGCAGCAGCTCGACCGCCTCAGCCGCGCTGTCAACCATTGCCGCCGACAGGCTCTCGGCTTTGCCGAACACTATCGCACAGCCTACGCTGAGTATCACGATACCGCTCCAGATATAGTTGAGCATCTTATTCACCGCCTGAGAAAAAATATATGGCAACCGATAAAACTTTGCGGTAATGATTGACATAATCGCCAGTTTATGGTAAAATATTATCAAAATATGACGAAAAGGAGCGATCGCTATGATTTATACCAACTATCGCGATATCGATAAGCTCGGACGTATCGTTATCTCCAAGGACATCCGCCAACACCTCAACATCCTGCCCGGCGACACTCTGCTCATCAACGCCGACGACGAGAGGATCACTATCTGCAAGGCAGAAAACCGCTGTGTGTTCTGCAACGGCGAGAACAGTCTGCGCGAGCTGAACGGCAAATTCATCTGCGGCGATTGCCTCGGCAAGCTCAACGGCTGATCCCTTAACAATCTATGAAGGGGGACGTTAAAATATGAGGCTCTGTATCGCGGATATCCGCGGGCTCCTGCCGCGCCACAGCGGGATGGTCGCGCCCGAACGGCTGGAAAAGGCGGCGCGATACCGAATGAAGCCCGACCGTGACCGCTGTATCGCCGCCGGAGTTCTGCTGAGGCTGGCGCTCGGCGACGCTCCGCTGCGAACCGGAAAATACGGCAAGCCGGAGACCGAGAACGGGCTTTGCTTCAACCTCTCGCACAGCGGAGACTATGTGATCCTCGCCGTTGACGACGCCGACGTCGGCTGCGACATCGAGCAGCTCCGCCAGATCAACGCCCTGCGCCTCGGAAGGCACGTGTTCTGCGAACGCGAGCTCGAGCTGCTCAAAAACAGCGCCGACCGCTTGGGCTGCTATTTCCGCTTCTGGACAAAAAAAGAAGCCCTGCTCAAATGCATGGGCTTGGGCTTTCACCGCGACCCCAGGACCGTTGACGTCAGCCGAGACATTTTCCGCGAGGACGGCGACCTCTACGCCATGAAAACGCTCTGCTTTTCGGACTACACGATCTCGGTATGTTCAAAAAACAAGCCCGCCGACGCGGAGCTTGAATTCATTGACCTTGATAAAATATGACCGGACGCCCGGCTCGACTGAGCCTGAGCGTCCGTTTTTTATGGCAATACCGCATAATTCAGGTGTGCGGATTGCGCAGCAAGATTTTTCGTCAGGTTGTACAAATAAATCAAGGTAAGGCTGACGCCTTGCCGAGATTTTGACCTCGGCGCCGTCGAACACGCTCACATAGCCTTGGAGCGCCTGCGCCTTCGAGTACAGCGTGCGCGCGTGGCGGTAGACGAATATCCTCGACCTGCGCTTGCCGTTCTTAGCCTCCTGTATCGTGTTCGCGCCCGCGGAATTGCCGTCGAGGGCGATCACGACCGAGGGTCTGCGCTTGAATATCTCGTAGGCAAAGCTCTTGTACAGCCCCATTGAGGTCGGCTCGATCGAGACCCTGACCCCGACGCCGGACTTTTGCAGGCGGCGCGCCTCGGCTGAGGTGACGCGCGTAGGCACGATGGCGAACACCTCGAACCTTCCGACAGCCAGCTCCGCCAGCTCGCGCTCGTATTCGGTCAGGCGGTTGCCGATCACAAAGAATACCCTTTCGGGATCGAGCCGTTCGGTCAGCTCCCTGAGCAGTCCGCAGAGCGAGGCGTTCATATGACCCGAGCGACGGCTGCTGTTGAAGCTGCCGCCGAGCAGGATCACGGGCGCCTTGTCGGTCGGGAGCTCGCGTATCTGCTCCTTCAGGCAGGTCTCGCTGTCGAGCTTTCCCGTCATCAGACCGATCTGCGCCGTCGCCGGAGAGGTCTCGGCGATACGCCTCGCAAGGTACGACCCTACCGGCTCGCCGTCGCAGATACGCTCAAACCTCGCGGTCTTTTTAATGAATGTCCTCATGCTCTCGTCGAGCACCCTGTCCTCGGCGGCGCGCATCGCGCGCATCTCGTCGGCGCTAAGGTCGAGCAGGCGCTCAAGCGCAAGCTGCTCGTCGATCGAATCCGTGCCGTAGAGGGCTCCTCCGTCGGTGCCCTGAACGCAGCTCACGCCACCCTTCAAGTATTCGCGCAGCGGATGGTTCTCGAGCCTGCTGAGGTTATTGAGGCGGACGTTCGAGGTGAGCTGGAACTCCAGCACCGCGCCGCTCTCGCGCAGGTCGCGGATGAGCTGTCTGCCGCGCGCGGAATGGAGATTTGCGGTGTACAATCCGTGTCCGATCCTCAGCGGAGGCATCGGCTGACCGTCGGCAAGAGCCTCGCGCACACAGGCAAGGCTGTTGGCGACGTTGTCGCGCAGGCCGTCGTTCTCGCCTGCGTGGATGCGTATCACAAAGCCCTCGTGCTCGCCGGCGACGGCGACCAGCTCGCCGATCACGGCTCTGAGCTCGCGGATGTCGTTGATCTCCTCGCCGATAATGTCGCTGCCGGCAACATACGGGTCACAGGCGACCGCGCGTATCACCCCGAGCTGGCGGTAAACGTCCTCCTGAGCCGGTGCGCTGTCGCGCAGGATGGTTAGCGGGATTCGCCTTATCGCCGCCAAGAAGCGGATCACCACCCCGGTCTCGCGCGTGATCATCGGCATGACGCGGTGTACCTGAGCCAGCATCTCAGCCGCGCCCGTAGGCTTCACGAGCGTGGTGTCCGAGATCTCGATATACTTCACGCCCCTTGCGGCGCAGCTTCGCGCTATCCATAGGAGCTTGTTCTCAAACAGCGTCAGCGAGGAGTATTCCGCGGTTCGGCTGTCCGCGATCATCCTGCCGACCGCCGCCGCGATTTCAGCGTCGGGGATCAAATTATAATTCTCTATCGGAATTTTATCCATGTGAGGCTGACCCTTTGTGAACACATAGCGGTAAAGGTAGACCTTCTCGAGGTTGGTGAACACCGCCTGACCGTCCTTGAGGATAGTCAGCGAGGCTCGGATGCGCGGGATATTGTACGCCGAGTTTTCGAGGTTGTTCAGGATGAGGTCGGCGAAATTGATGAAGGTGTTGTCGTCGATCCTGCGGGTGAGGTATTTTCCGCCGAGCCCGCAGCCCTCGTGTCGGCGCGCGACGGCTCTGCGCTGCTTTTCAAGCAGGCGAAGCTGATCGTCGGTACAGCGCAGCCTCAGCTTTTTGATATAGTAGAGCGGATAGCGTATCCCGTGGAATATACCCAGCGCGATCAGCAGATCGGGGTCGAGGTTGGCATTCATGTGGGTGTGCAGGTCGGTTCTGAACTTGTACTCGCGCGGGATGTAGGTCTTGACGATGGTTTTCCATGCATCGAGGCGGTAATCCTTCGTCTGGCTCATCAGCGTTTTGGAGATCGCAGGGATGTAAGCCTTGCGCTCGATATCGCCGTCGGGGTAGATGTTGGCGACCTTGGTGTTCGCAAGCCTGAGCACATAAACCTCGCGGTTGCGCTCGTCGATATAGCACGGCACCTCGCCCTTGATCACGCGCAGTCCGTCCTCTCCCGTGTCGAGCTCTAGTCCGCACAGCCGCGCTAAGTTGGTTATCAGGTTGCCCTTGGCGTGATTCGGCGTGCGGATCACATAGCGCAGCCTGTCGCCGTCCCTGAAAAGCTCCGCGATTATGTCCTTTTCCTTGTCCAAATAGAATCTGCCGAACCGCTCCATGACGTCCTCCTTGTAACGGGTGTCTTTAGATTATAATACAACAAAACGATGGCTTTTGCAACAAAAACAGCCGCCGTCATTGACAAAAATCCAAGCGGTGATATATAATAAGATCAAAACAGCATTGAAAGGCGGTGCGCTATGGAACGTCATTTTGACACGATAATCATCGGGGCAGGTCCCGCGGGCTCGGCTTGCGGCACAGCCCTGCGCAAAAACGGAGCCGAGCCCTGTTTGATCGACAAGGCGGTTTTCCCCCGAAACAAGACCTGCGCCGGTCTGGTCACCAAAAAAACCTACGAGCTGATCAGCGAATTGTTCGACGGCGAGGCTTCGGACGGGCTGTTCTGCGCGGAATCCGACGAGCTGAGGCTCTATCGCAGAACGGAGCTCCTGACCGGCGCGCCGCTGAACCGTTCGGTCAGGCTCGTAAACCGCAGAGATTTCGACAACGCGCTGGTCGAGCGGTACAAGGAGCTCGGCGGCTTTATGCTCGAGGGCGAGCGCGGCTATGTCATCGACGACGACAGCCGCAGGCTCACGCTGAAGAACGGCGACGTGCTGAGCTATGACAAGCTGATCTACGCCGACGGCGCGCTCAGTCAGTCGCGCAGGCTCGTAAGCGTGGACAAGAGAAAGCTCGTATTCGGGATCGAGGCTTATGTTCCCGCCTCTCTTCTGCCGCAAAAGAGCGTCGATATATACTTTGACTTCCTCAAGGACGGCTACATCTGGGTGTTCCCTCACGGCGACACGGTCTGCGTGGGCGCGGCGGAGCATTTCAGAAAGCACGTCAATTACCGCGACGTGCTCTCGTCCTTCCTTCGCGAGTTGGGCGTCGACCCGGACTGCGCGCGTTACATCGGCGCCTTCCTGCCCTGCGGCTACACAGTAGCTCAGGAAAAGCTGCCCCGGCACGTCATGCTGATCGGCGACGCGGCGGGCTTTACCGACCCTATCACGGGCGAGGGGCTTTATATGGCGCTGCGCTCGGGTATCGACGCGGCTCAGGCGGCGCTTACCGATACGCCCAAGGAGAGCTATCTGAAGAGCGTGCAGCCCCTGATCCGCATAGTCAACGAGGGCAGAAAGGTGCAGCATAGGTTCTATTCTCCCGCAGTACAGGCGATGTTCTTCAAAAAGGCACGCGGTCACGAGGCTCTGGTCTCGTTCCTCTTCGAGAATATGGTGGAGGATTATCACTACGATTACAGCCGCACGCCTCAGCTCGCGATAGATTACAAGAAGCAGAAGCGTTGAGCCGATGATCCGCAAAGCACCGGCATCAGTCAGCCTCGATGACAGCTCCTTTACAAAAAAGCGAGAAATCAGGTTTTAGTAAA
>CACWKB010000034.1 GCA_902761375.1 uncultured Ruminococcus sp.
TCGACTGGACAGCAGAAGAAACGGAGGATGCCCAATCTTGGCGATTGGTATTAAGAAAGGGTGTGTTGACGGTTATGAGTAACATAGAGCGTACCATTGAGAATTTTTTAGCATTCACTAACGAAAAAAAATACAACACAATATATGCTGATCCGCCATGGCAATTCCAGAACAGAACAGGTAAGGTTGCGCCGGAGCACAAGCGTCTGACGCGATATGAAACCATGACATTAGAGGAAATAAAATCTCTTCCTGTTTCTGAAATAGCCGATGATAAAGCACACCTGTATCTTTGGGTACCCAATGCATTATTACCATATGGATTAGCTGTTATGGACGCTTGGGGGTTTGAATACAAAGGCAATATTGTATGGGAAAAAATACGAAAGGACGGATACCCCGATGGCAGAGGAGTTGGTTTCTATTTTCGTAATGTTACAGAATTACTTCTTTTTGGAATAAAAAAGAATAGTCAGCCAAACAGAACACTATCTCCTGCGCGTTCTCAGGTTAACTTAATTCGTTCTCAAAAACGCGAACACAGCAGAAAGCCGGATGAGATAATACCTATTATCGAAGCTTGCAGCCTTCCAAACAGAATTGAACTTTTTGCTCGCGGCGAACGTGAAGGATGGGATATGTGGGGAGATCAGGCAAATGCTGATTATGAACCAACTTGGAACACATACAAGAATCACACAATAGCAAAAACCGGCTGATTGAATAGTTGCGTGTAAAAACCTCTCCGAGAGATAATCTATACTTTTGGTTATTTATCAGACCTTCCGATTGTTCGGGAGGTCTGTTTTTCATAATTCTACCGTTATTCGATGACTTATCCGTTGAAAACGCGGAGGTATTGTGTTAAAATTTATCTCAATCAGAGCTCGCCGAAAAGCTCGGGGTCACCAACAAGGCTGTTTCAAAATGGGAAACGGGTGCCGCAAAGCCCTCTACCGAGCTTATCCGGAGGCTGTCCGCAGTGCTCGGAGTATCGGTTGACGAGCTGTTGAGCCTGAAAGGCCGCCCCGCCCCAAAGGAGATCGTAAAAATCGTCGTAACGGGCGGTCCCTGCGCGGGAAAATCGACCGCGATGAGCCGAATTCAGAGCTATTTTTCGGAGATCGGCTACACCGTTTTGTTCGTTCCCGAAACCGCGACCGAGCTTATAACCGGAGGCGCCGCGCCGTGGGTCTGCGGCACGAACACCGATTTTCAGATCTGCCAGCTTCAGCTCCAGCTCGAAAAGGAGAGGGTTTTTGAACGAGCCGCGCGGACTATGAAAAGCGACAAGCTGCTGATCGTGTGCGACCGGGGAGCGCTCGACGGTAAGGCGTATATGTCGCCCGCGGAGTTTGCCGAGACGCTTCGCGCGCTCGATACGAACGAGATCGACCTGCGCGACAATTACGACGCGGTGTTCCACCTTGTCACGGCGGCAAAGGGCGCCGAGGAGTTCTACACCACCGCCAACAACTCGGCGCGCACCGAAACTCCCGCTGAGGCGGCGGCGCTCGACGACAGGCTCATCTCCGCATGGACAGGTCATCCGCATCTGAGGGTGATCGACAACAGCGCTGATTTTGACGAAAAGATGAAGCGTCTGCTGTGCGAGATCTCGTCGTTTTTGGGCGAGCCGGAGCCGTTTGAGATCGAGCGCAAGTTCCTGATCGAATATCCCGACCTGAAGCTGCTGAACCGCCTTCCCAACTGCGAACGGATAGAGATCATCCAGACCTATCTCAATTCGGCGAACGGAGACGAGGTAAGAGTCCGCCAGCGCGGTCAGGACGGACACTATGTCTATTTCAAGACCGTGAAGAGGCGCGTAAGCGACCTCAAGCGCGTTGAGATCGAAAAACGCCTGACCAAGGACGAGTACCTGACCCTGCTGATGAACGCGGATACCTCAAAGCGCCAGATACGCAAGGACAGATACTGTCTGACCTATAAAAACCGTTATTTCGAGATCGACGTTTATCCCTTTTGGAACGACAGGGCGATCGCGGAGATAGAGCTCAGCGACGAAGGCGACGAGATCGTATTTCCGGACTTTATAAAGGTGATCAAGGAGGTCACGGGCGACGACAATTACAAAAACGCCGGTCTGGCTGAGCTTTGACGCGGCAAAGCGGAAAATCGTAAATAAACGTATTGATACAGGCTTTACGGCATTACCGTAACCTGTTTTGCGATAATGAAAGGCGGTGCGACGATGGAGCTTGCCCCGATCGCGCATATATACAACGACTTCCCGACCAAGTTCGGGCTGCCGCGCCAGGGCGGTATGTCCGAGCACCTGCTGTCGCGGATAGTTATGGAGCCCGGGTACAGAAATCCCGAGGCGTTCAGAGGCATAGAGGAATTTGAATACCTGTGGCTGATCTGGCTGTTCGAGCCGATGGGCAAGCGGAGCTGGTCGCCGACCGTCCGTCCGCCGAAGCTCGGCGGCAACAAGCGGATGGGCGTATTTGCCACGCGCTCTCCCAACCGCCCTAATCCGTTGGGACTGACAAGGGTGAGGCTACTCTCGCTCGATCAGACCGCCGAGGGTCCCGTTCTCACCGTCGCCGGAGCCGATCTGATGAGCGGCACGGAGATACTTGACATCAAGCCCTATCTCCCCTTTGCCGACAGCGCTCCCGAGGCTGCCTCGGGCGCCTACGGTCCCTCGCACCAGACCCTGCTCGACGCCGAGATACCCGAACACGTCGCCGCCCTTTTCGGCGAAGACCGACTCGCCGCGCTCAGGGAGGCGCTCTCCTACGACCCCCGACCCGGGTATCAGGACGACGGCGAGCGCGAGTACGGCTTTCTCTACGCGGGCTACGACGTCAGGTTCAAGGTGCGCGGCGACAAGGCTGTGGTCACAGACGCCGTCAAAACCCAAGCCCCGGAATGATCGGGCGCGTTAAACAGTATAAAGAATCCGCCGCGGAGTTCAAACCGCGGCGGTTATTATTTCAGATATTTTTGCATTTTTTCCTGGGTTTCAAGGTCGCCGCCCATATCCCGCGACTTGCTGCCCTTTTTCAGCTCGGCGGAGGCAAGCTCGCGGAAGGCTTCGTAGTACCGCGCCGATTCGTCCCATTCGGCGCGCTGACTGTCGGATAGACTCGAGGGTCCTATCCCGTAATGCTCGGCGAGATACCCTCCGAAGTACTCGGTCAGCTTGACCTGACCGCGGATATTCATATGCTCCTGATTGTAAAAATCGCTGTCGAAGTCCAGCCCGATCTCGTCGTATTTTTCGTCCAGACCGATATAATCGAAGCCGTAGCTGCGGATAAGGTCGGCGGCGGTGAGGCTGCGCTTGTAGCGTATCAGACCGCCCTTTCCCACGATGTGCGGAAAGCGCACAAAGATCACGTTCAGCTGCTCGCTCCTGCAGTAATCGAGCAGCTCGGTCAGCGCCGCCTGCGCGCGCGGATGAAGCGGAAGCTTCTCCTGCTCGTCGGCAAGGGTGTAGTTGTAGATCTTGCCTTCCTTGTGGAACGCCTTGGTTTTGGTTCGCGCGCCCTTTAGATATGTATAGCCGCGCAGCCTGTCCGCGATGATCGCCTGCGGCCACCTCTGGCTCTTGGGATCATCCCGCCAGACCGAATGATATTTTATGATCGGGACGTAGTGCTCGATCTCGTCGGAGGTTGCGACCTTTCGGATAAGCTCCGCCTTGTTTGAGTTGAGGGGCATATTGTCGCCGAGGTTTCTCAGGTTTGCCTCCTTGTCGAAGATCTTATCGTCGTTATACAGCGCGCCGTTGATCTCGATTACGATCAGCTTTGGGCGCTGCGTGCGGACGACCTCCTTGACGGCGGCGAGGTAATTGAGTATCGTGCTCGACTGGGTGGCGTAGGGGTAGCTTGTGAAGCCGAACCTTTCATAGGCGAGCGCGGACGCAAAATCGACATACACCTCGCTCGCGCCCACCAGCACGACGTCGAGCGAACCGGCGTCCTCAAGGTAATAGCCCTTGATACGCTCGCGGTTCTGATCGGCATGGCACAAAACGAAGTCCTGGAGCACCAGCAGGCAGAAAACCAGCGCCAGCGCCAGCGAAAGCAGCTTGAGCGCCCTCTTTAAATTGTAATGAAGCTTCAAATTATCACTGTCCTGCGGCAAACGAATCCCGGATGAAAGGCTGTCTCATAGGGGATTCGTTTTGTTATACTATCGAAATCATTATCAGAATTGCATATATACGAAGTCTGCGGCGTTATAGCCTGAGCCGTAAACGCCCAGCACGACCACCGCGAGCACGCCTACGAACACGACCGCCCAGCGAAGCATGAACGGCTTTTTGTCGAGGAACTGGCGGACGTTCTCGCCGTACTCCTTCTCGTGCTTTTCCTGGAAGAGGCTGACGAGGAGCAGGAACGCGGTCGTCAAGCCTATGACGTTGAAATCGTTCGAGGTCAGACCGAGGCTGCCGATCTGCTGCATGCCCTCCTGGAAATTCTGACCCGTAAAGAACAGCCAAAACGTGCGCATGCTCTCGCTGAAGGTGGGCGCAACGTCGAACACATAGCCCACCAGCACCACGATGAAGGTGCGGAATACCCGGAAAAGCTGAAACGGAATGCTCTTGCGGTTGACGTGCAGCTTGTCGGCGGCGGCGTCAAACAGCGGCTGCATAAGTATGCTCAGCATGATGATACCGCCGTTCCAAACGCCGAACGCGACGTATTTCCACGACGCGCCGTGCCAGATTCCGACCAGCAGGAACACTATCAGCGAGGCTACGCTTGTGGGCAGCACCTTGGCGATATGAGCGCCGGCGGCGGTCTTTCCGAAGCGCGACTGCTTGATGTTTTTGCTCACGGTCAGGAATTGGTTTGACATGGCGATCGGATAGAACACGTAGTTTTTCATCCACGCGCCCAGCGAGATATGCCAGCGGCGCCAGTACTCGTTGATCGATTTTGAGAAATACGGCCGCCTGAAGTTCTCGATCATATCTATGCCGAAGATCTGCGCCACGCCGCGCGAGATATCTATGCCGCCCGAGAAATCGGTGTAGAGCTGCAAAGCGTAGAGCAGCACGGTAAAGGTCAGCGTTGTACCGTTGTAGGCGCCGTAGTCCGAGGTGACCGTCGTGATGGCGATGACAGCCTTGTCGGCGATCACGAGCTTTTTGAAGAAGCCCCAGAGGATGAGCTCGCAGCCGTGCTTGAAGCGCGTGAAGTCAAAGCTGTGACCCTCAAAGAGCTGACCCGCAAGCTGGTCGTAAACGCTGATCGGTCCCTGGATTATCTGGGGGAAGAAGGACACGAACAGCAGAAGCTTGAGCGGATTGCGCTGTGCGGGAGTTTTTTCGCGGTAAACATCTACGACATATCCCATGGTCTGGAAGGTGTAGAAGGAGATTCCCAGCGGCATCAGCAGCTTGAGCGTCGGCAGCGAAAAGCCGATCTTGAACGCTCCGAGCAGGTCGTTGAGAGAGCCCGAAAAGAAGCCGTAGTATTTTAAAAACGCCAGTATTCCGAAGTTCAGCACGAGCGCAAGCGTCATTATCAGGCGCATCTGCACCTTGGTTTTTTCCTTGTACTTCTTCTTTTCCTCGCGGCTCCACTCCGCCTTCTTCTCCTTGAGCAGCTTTTTGGACGCCTTCGCCCTGTGCTCGAGCCACAAGCCTATCAGGTAGGCGCTCAGCGTGGTGAAGAGGATGAATAACCCGAATCTCCAGCCGCAGACCATATAGAAGAAGATGTTTGCGACGAGCAGGATCACCCAGCGGAATTTTTTTGCGGGGAACAGGAAGTACACCAGCGCGGTCACCGCCACGAACAGGAAGAAGTTCAGCGAGGTGTAGGTGAGCGGTCCGATGACGCGCTGCATATTATCAAGAAATTGAGGCAGTATGGTTGAAAAAAAATATATCATAACAGAGCTTTCAAATCATCGTATAAGATCGGTGTGTTCAGTCGGTCGGCGCGCAGAGGCTCGCGGACGAGCTCCAAGCCCTTATCCTCGCTGTAGAGAGCGATCGCGGGCAGGTCGCGGCTGAGGAAGATCGACATGCCCTCCATGCAGGAGTACGCGCCCGTCCTGCAGAACGCCAGCACGTCGCCGATCTTCAGTTCCTTCAGCTCGCAGGAGCGCACCAGCACGTCGGCGGTGGTACACAGGCTGCCGCAGATGTTCCACGGCTGAGCCTCGGCTGCGTCGGCGTTTTCGCCGAGCTGCCAAATCACGGGGATCTGCATCCCCTGGAGCTGACCGTCGTATTTGAGCTGATGCAGACCGCCGTCGACGATGGCGTAGTTTATTCCGGCGTTGGTCTTTACGTCGACGACCTTTGTCAGGTAATAGCCGCAGGGCGCGGCGAAAAAGCGTCCCATCTCTACCGTGAGCTCACAGCAGTCCGCGAGCTCGTGAAGCTTGGGAGTAATCGCGGCAAGGCGCTCCTCCTCGAGGGCGTCGGCGTTTTCGTCAAAGTAGTCCACAGCCAAGCCCGTGCCGTACTCGACGCGCTCAACGGTGAAGCCGAGGTCTGACCTTATCCTGCCGAGCAGGTCGATCAGGTAGTCGAGCTCGCGCTCGATGAGCTTGGGCTTTTTCTTGCCGGTACCGGTGAAGTAGTGCAGCCCGACGATTTTGACGCCGGGGTAAGCGGCGCGGTTTTTGATTAAATCGAGCACCGCCGCCTCGTCCATGCCGAACTGGCTGCCGCCCTTGACGTCGGTGACGCGCAGCAGCAGCTCGAACACCGTGTCGCGCCTGAGCGCGGCGTCGTTGATCAGCTCGAGGTGAAGCATGCTCTCGGCGGTGAAAACGCCCACCCTGTCGTCGGCAGCGCGCTCAACGTCGGGTCGCGTCTTGTTCACGCCCGAAAAGATCACCTTGCTCATGTCCGCGCCGAGCCGCTCGCATACGGTCAGCTCGCCCGGAGAGCACACCTCGATCCGGTCGAACGCGTCGGGAAGGTATTTGAGCAAAAACGGGTTCGCCTTGATCGAAAAGCACATCCCGAGCCTGCCGTCAAAATACCTCTGCACCGTCGCGGCGCGGCGCTCGAACTCGCCGAGGTCAAAAATATAGGCGGGAGTTCCCGCCTGCGCGGAAAGCTCCCTCAGTTTATCTCTGTTCATATTATTCGTCCTGAAGCTCTTCTACCAGCGCCATGATAGCCTTGGCGGAGTTGAAGTTGGCGGGGATGAGGTGGTTGGGCTTGATCTCGATATCAAAGGCGTCGTTGAGCTCGCCTACCAGCGCCACCACGTCGAACGAATCGAGCACGCCGCCGTCGATGAGAGAGGTCTCGTTTTCAAAGTCCACATCGGGACGAAGCTCTTCCAAAATCTGCATTAATTCTTCCATTTTACATACTCCTTATCATAAAAATTATTTGTTATTTAAAACATGCTCTTGAGAGCCTGCATATCGGTTTTGCCGTTGGGAAGCGCGGGGAGCTTTTCGAGCTGCACAGTCTTGCGCGGCACCATGAACGCCGGCATATTCGCGCGGAAATAAAGCGTGATATCCTTTTTCGTCGCCTCGCCCGTATAGAACAGGTAGAGAAGCTCCTTCTCTTTATAATACAGCGCGCAGCAGTCGGTTATGCCTTCGATACCCTTAGCGGTCTCCTCGATCTCGCCCAACTCGATGCGGTGGCCGAGATGCTTGACCTGGCGATCCATTCTGCCGTGGAACATGAGCTCGCCGTTTTCGTTATAGCTTCCGAGGTCGCCGGTCTTATAGATCAGCTCGCGGAAATTGGGGTTGAGCGGATTCTGGACATAGGCTTTCGCGGTAGCCTCGGCGTTGCCGTAGTAGCCCAGCGTAACCGCGGGACCGCCGACGCAGATCTGACCGGTCTCGCCGCAGGGCGTCGGGGAGTCGTCGTCGTTGAGCAGCAGTATCCTGTAGTTGTCATAGGGCTTGCCGATCGGCAGCACGGTGTCGTCGTTTACCTTGTCGCGCACCACGTAGTAGGTGCAGGAGGCGGTCGCCTCGGTGGGGCCGTACTGGTTCACATAGAGCACGTCGGGCAGAGCGTCCTGCCAGACCCGCAGGTATTTTGAGGAGATCACCGAGCCCGAGAAACAGAGCTTTTTGAGATATTCGGGCTTGCCGGTCTCAAAGCCGCCTAACTTCGCCGGGAGCTCAACTCCCGCGACGCTCCAGCACAGCGCGGTGATCTTCTCGCGGTTGAGCGTATCGAAGAGCACCGTGGGGGCGGCGAACTCGCTTTTGGGGATGATATAGGTCTGCGCGCCGAAGCTCAGCGGCAGGTAGATGTCGCGTATCGCGGCGATATAGTCGAGCGGAGACTGGTTGCCCAGCACGTCGTCCTCGCCGATATCGAGCACCTTGGCGACGGAGTCGATGTAGGTCATCAGCGAGAGGTGCGAGGTGATCACGCCCTTGGGCGCTCCTGTGGAGCCCGAGGTGAAGATCACATACAGCGGAGAAAAGCAGGTCAGCGCAGAAGCGTGCTCGCCGAGCAGCTCCGCGTCGGCGGGAGAATCGAACAGCTCCTCCGCGATCACGAGCTCGCCGTCGAAATCAAGCTCCTGAGCCGCCTCGAGGTGAGCCCTGTCGACGAGCATTACGGGAGCCTTGATGACCGAAAGTATCTGATTGAGCCTTTTCTTGGGCATATCGCCGTCCATCGGGGCGTAAAAGCAGCCCGCGCGCACCGCGCCCAAAAAGCAGGCGGGAGTGTAAACGTGTCTGCCCGACATCACCGCGACGGGACTTCCGGCGGGAACGAGCTCCGCTAAACGGGTGCCGACTGCCTTTGTGAGCCGGTCGAACTCGCCGAAGGTGAGCGACCGCTCGCTGTCCTTGAAGGCGACCTTATCGGCATAGCGCAGCGCCGCCGCGTCGATACGGTCAAGTACGGATGTTTCCATATATTTCCTCTCCGTTTCATTGAGGGACGTCGTAAAAAAACACGGTTTGACAATATTCCCTCAGTGTCATAGATATAATAACTCTTTTCACAGATTATGTCAAGTAAATAGGCGTATTTGACTCCGCGCTCAAAGGTAGAAAAAATCGTGCCGATCGGAGTTTTTTTCGGCTCAAAAGCCAAATATTCGGCGCAAAAAGACCCCCGCGGTTTTTGCCGCGGGGATCGGATAACGCTTATTCCTGATAAAAGCCGTTGATATCTCTGCCGAAGCTGCCCTCTGGCGTATCGACCACTATATAATACAGCTTTCGGGTCACGGGCTTCGTCTTGAGGAAGGCGGTCGCGCTCGCCTTGTCGGGAGCGCTGTAGACCTCATAGGTGCTCACTCCGTCGTTTCCTCTCACCGTTTCCTTGTACCTCACCTTGGAGGCGTCGCCCTTTCTTGTATCGACAGTCACCGAGGCGTCGGGCGCTTCGTGACTCTTGCACTTGCCGCCGCGCTTGGTGAATCCCTCCTCAGCCTTGTTATACTCGTCGAGAGTGAATTCAAAGCCGGTGATCAGCACCTCGTATTCTCCGGTGGGCTTACCGTTGAGCGTGGTTTCATATACGCCGTAGGTCATGATCCTGTCGCAGATGATCTTGCCGGAATCCTTTGCCCTGTGCATGAACGGAAGCGAGAGAAGCACCTCCTCAGCCGCTCTTTTCGACGGCATCGTAAACAGGGTGAACGGCGGCTTTACCGGCATCTTGAAGCGCTCGCCCAGCCAGTAGGCGTTCGCCTGGGATACGGTGTCCTGACGGGTGCCGACGTTGTCGCGCTCGTAATAGCCTCCGGTCTGCTTGGGCGCGCTCTGCGCCGGAGCCGGGGGCGCGCTCGGTACCGTTTCCGGCTGCGCGGCGATCTGCCTGTGTCTGAGAATAATGAACGCCAGAACAGCGAGGTTCAACAGCCAGAAGATTATTATCAGAAACGGGACCGCGGTGGGTCTGTCGATGCGGAAGCCGACCTCCGCAGGCAGAAGCGTGAAGAGCCAGAACAACGCGCTGACTCCGCACAGTCCGCAGGCTATCGCCCCAAAGATCAGCGGCAGCTTACCCTTTTCTTCCGGCGAAAACCGTCTGCCGAACAGCACGAACGCCCAGCCCGCCATGGCAAAGGAGCCGAGGATCATCGCCTTGTACAGGATATTGTTTATGAACCAGGCGTTCGAGGCAGAGGGCCAAATATGGTCTACGCCCAAGTAAAAGGCGTTGTAGACCGAGCCGTATTCCGTCACCGCGACCGGAAGGTACTGAAGGATCGCGGTTGCGACTGCCGCTATGCAGCCTGCGGTGAATACCGCCGTCGCAAGCTTATTGTTTTGCAGTATCGACTGCTTTTCTTCTCTGTTTTTACTCATGATTTTCTCTCCTTTTTCTGAAATACCGCCGACGTGCCGCCGGGTCAGTTGCCCGTGATATAGCTCTGATTGAAGGCATAGCCTGTCGCGGCATACGGATATGTATCGCCGCTGATGTAGTAGGCGACGTTGTCGTCCGTGAGCCTGATGTCCGCGGTCTTGTTGCTGTCGCTGCCGTTGTTGAAAATGACGTTGTTATACACGGCGGCGTTCACGGTCATGCGATAGATCGACTTGCCGCTTCCGTTGCTGCCGATGCGAGTCATCTCGGCGCCCGGCCACCGGACGGGACTGCCGGCTCCGTTGTTGCCCCAGACGTAGGCGTGGATATTGCCCCAGCCCCTGTTGTCCTCAAAATACACCGTCCACATCGTGGTAGCGGGGTCGACGTTCGAGGTGTCGACGATCGCGAGCAGCGCGCTTTGGAGGGTCTGAAGCTCGGAGGCGTTGACCTGAGCGATATTGCCGGAGGAGATCAGCGCGGCGTCCGCCTTGTACGCCTTTTTGAGCGCCTGATAGTTGTCGTAGGAGGCGTAGCGGTAGTATTTTGAAAGGTTGCCGCTGACCTGCTCCATCAGCGCGGTCTTTTCCGCGTCGTCAACTCCGTCCGTAGTGGGTTCGACGGTCGCCGGAGCGGTCGTAGGAGCGACGGTCGCGGGCTCTGTGGCGGGTTCGGGAGTTTCTCCGCCGAATTCGGTGATGATACCCGCGATGTACTTCTGGATCTCGGTCACGTCGACTACCGTGACCTCGCCGTCGAGGTTCGCGTCGGCAGCCGTAATCTGAGAGGCGCTGAGCGTTTCGAGGTTGACAATATAACGCTGTACCATCGTCGCGTCGATGATGTCGATCCTGCCGTCGGCGTCAACGTCGCCTACGGCAGCGGCGCTGACGGGCGCTGTGGTCGGAGCCTCCGCCGCGGGAGCCGCGGTCGTGGGAGTCACGGCGCTGTAGGACAGGGTGAGCGAGCCGTCGGCGTTCTCGGTGAGAGTAAAGGTCACTGGAGTGTTCGCCGGAACGCGCAGCTTGTTGGAATTCTGACCTGTGATCGAGGTATTGTACAGGGTCGCCGAGGTCGCTTCGTTGCCGGGATAGCCGTTGGTCATGTACCAGTTGGCGTTGTTCTCCTCCTTGACGGCGACATAGGAATCCTGACTGAAGGTCGCGCTCAGGGTGCCGTTCGTGAACTTGTAGGTACCCATATTGGCGTAGTCGCCCTCGCAGGCATAGTCCGCGCCGTTGATGTAACCGAAGAGGTAGTAGGTCTTGTTCGAGCCGAGCGCCTCGACCGATTTGGCTCTCGTCGCCGGGGTATAAAGCACGTTGAGTTTGTTATTGAAAACGTTGAAATTAAAGGTGTAGGTGCCGCCCGACGCCGCGAGCGTGCAGTCGCCCGCCGAGGTTTCCATTATCCAGCCGCCGTTCGAGGTCGCCTTGGTGGTATCCCGGATAGTTCCGCTGTTGCCCCACCAGGTGTTGTTGGCGTTGATCTTAAAGGTATAGGTACCCGCCGCTAGCTGAACGGTAGTTTCGTACTCATAATCCGTCTGCGTGGTGTAGAAGCGGTTCGAGCTGCCCCAGCTGTTGAAGCTGCCCTTGAGGTAATACGCGGTCGCCACGGGAGTGAAGCCCGAGGTAGTCGGCGCAGCGGTAGGGGCTGCGGTAGTGGGCGCGGCGGTCACGGGCGCGGTCATCGCGGCAGCCGTCGTCTGCTGCACGGGAGGCTCGGTAGGAGCCGCCGTTGTGGGCGCAGCGGTCGCCGGAGCCGCCGTGGGAGGCTCGACGCCGTCGATCTGCGCCGCTGTCTTTAAGATGTAGCAGTAGTTGGGGTCGATGCGGTTATAGTACAGATCGGTGCCGTTGAACAGGATAGCGTCGGGATATACGTCGACGATATAGCCCTCGGTCTCGTCCTCCTGATAGTTGCGGTCCATCGAGCCGTTGATGATCTTGCGGATACCTCCGACGGAGCTGTTGTGGACTGTCTGAGCCGAGGTGCCGCCGTTGTCGGAGTAGTTGAACTGCGCCGCGAAGGAGATATGGGTGTGACCCGAGATGAAGATGACGTCCTTGTAGGTCTTGAGCATATTCTTGAAGCGCTCGTGATTCGGATAGCTGCTGCCGCTGCTCAGGGGGATGTCGTAATAAGGCTCGCCGGTAAGCTTGTCGCCCGCGCCCCAGTTGCGGAACAGCGAATGCTCGATGATGTAAATATTGTGTCCGTCGCCCGAATAGCTCTGAAGCAGACCCCGGAGCCAGTTGAGCTGAGCGTCGGTGAACTCGTTGGTTCTGTCGGGGTAGAAGCCGCCCTCGAGAGCCATGAAGATGAAGTGGTCGCCGCAGATCGTCTTTTCATAGTACGCCTTGCCCGCGCTCGAGGTATTGCCCTCAAGACCCGTAGCCTTGATGAAATCCGCGGTGCCGCCGGAAACGCTCTGCCACAGCTCGTGGTTTCCGATAGCCTCATAGATGGGGTTGCAGTAGTTGGACTCGGCGAGTATCCTCTGGTAGCGGCGCCACTCGTCGGTGCCGATGCCGGGATAATCTATCTTGTTCTCGATGTAGTCGCCCGAACCGACGATGAAATCAACGTCGCGCTGATACGCGGTCTCGAGCGCGTGAGCCCAGTGGGTATCGTCATATTTATAGGTTATGTTCGAGCTGTCCATATGCACGTCGGAGTACGACGCAAAGCGGTAGCTTCGGTCCGCCTAGGTGTGGTTGAGACGCTTGCCCGACGGGATCACATAACCGGCTGAGGCGACGTTGACCGACCTCGACGAGGGCTCAGAGCCCGAGCAGATTGCGATAAACCTTGTCGCTCCGGCGGGGATAGCCGTCTGCGCCGGCATTGTGTGCGACGCGCTTCCGCCGCTGCTGCCGATGGTGAGCTTGGCTATCGGATAATAGCCGTCGAGCGCCGCAGAGTCGTCAGCCCAGTAGAGCCAGTAGTTGCCGCCCGTCGAGGCGCTGAGGGTGATAGTGCCCTGAGCGTAGCCTGCAAGGGACGCGCCGGCGCCCGAGAAGCTGTAGCTCAGAGTGGCGTTCGCCGCGCTGAAGGTGCCGACAGCCGCGGTGAACAGCGTCACCGCCACGGCGACCGCGAGCAAAACCGAAAGCGCCCGTTTGAATATCCGTCTGTTTTTCACAAAATATCCCTGCTTTCCGTGCTGCAATATTGTCCTTTGTTATGCCCTTCGGCATATTCTTCCAATCATATTATAAGCCTGCGCGCGGACTCAAATCAATTAGCCGTTCGCACAAAATCACATCGGCTTTTTCGGCAAAAACGACAGCGCCGGGGCAGCGCGGAAATTTCCTTGCGGCGCCTAATGAATTGTTGTTGATTCCGATTGATTTTGCGTACTTTTGCGCAAAATATCAAATACTATATTAATTTCACAGATTTGTTAGATAATTTTTGTATTTTATGAGCATTTTATGCTTGACTTTGATTATTTAGGTGCTATAATAAGATTAAGAGGTGATTGATTTTGCTTACTCAGGAACGCTATCAATCAATTTTGAGCACCATTGATGAGAGAGGGGCTGTGACCGTCTCCGAGCTTGCCGAGATGCTCGGCGCCTCGGAATCGACAATACGGCGCGACCTCACCGCACTCGACGAGACGGGAAGGCTCAGAAAGGTCTTCGGCGGCGCGACCTCGATCAAGCAGGTCGGCAGCGTGTTTGAGGACAATTTCAGCACCAAGGAGGTGCTGATGAGCGAGGAAAAGACGCAGATCGCCATGTACTGCGCCACGCTCATCAACGACAGCGACTTTGTTTTCATCGACGCCGGAACCACCACCGCGCGGCTGATCGACTTCATCGACAACAGCAAGGCGACCTACGTCACCAACGGCATCATCCACGCCCGCAAGCTCATCCAGAAGGGCTTCAACGCCTACATCATAGGCGGCAAGCTCAAGCCCGCGACCGAGGCCGTGGTGGGAGCCGAGGCTATCGCCAACCTCAGGAACCTAAACTTCTCAAAGGCTTTCATGGGAACCAACGGGATCGACCTCGAGGCGGGCTACACCACGCCCGATATCGAGGAGGCGATGATGAAGGAGGCGGCGGTCAAGGCGAGCTACATGGCGTTTGTAATGGCTGACAGGACCAAATTCAGGCGGGTGTTCCCCGTGACCTTCTCGCAGCTCAGGACCTGCTGCATAATCACGGACGCCCTGCCCGATAAATCATACGCGACCGAAACGGTCATCAAGGAGGTAATGACTTGATCTACACAGTAACCCTCAACCCCTCGATCGACTACATCGTGCGGCTCGACAAGCTTGTGACAGGAGTTACCAACCGCACCACCGACGAGGAATACTACTACGGCGGCAAGGGCATCAACGTGTCCTGCGTGCTCGCCGAGCTGGGACTCGACAGCACCGCCTTCGGCTTTGTGGCGGGCTTCACCGGCAAGGCGATCGAAAACGGCATCCGCAACGACCACATCATCACGGACTTCATCAAGCTCAAAAACGGTATCTCGAGGATCAACATCAAGATCAAAGCCGGCGATGAGACCGAGATCAACTGCCAGGGTCCCCATATCGAGGAATCCGAGCTTGAACGCCTGCTGCAGAAGATCGACCGCATCCAAAACGGCGACACCCTGATCATCGCGGGCAGCGTCCCCAACACCCTTCCCGACGACGTCTACGAGCGCATGCTCGAGAGGATACAGCACAAGAATATCCGCATCGTCGTCGACGCGACCAAGAAGCTGCTCGTCAACTCGCTGAAATACAAGCCCTTCCTCATCAAGCCGAACCGCCAGGAGCTCTCCGAGATCTTCGGCGTCGAGGTCAAGACCGAGGAGGACACCGAGCGCTACGCCAAGGAGCTTCAGGGCATGGGCGCGCGCAACGTGCTGATCTCGCTGGGCGGCGAGGGCGCTATGCTGATCGACGAGAACGGCGAAAAGCACAAGGCGGGCGTGCTGAAGGAAAAGGTCATCAACACCGTCGGCTCGGGCGACTCGATGGTAGCGGGCTTTGTGGCAGGCTATGAGCAGACCCAAAGCTATCCCTACGCGCTCAAGCTCGGCAGCGTCTGCGGCAACGCCACGGCATTTTTGCCCGGACTCGCAACAAAAGAAAAAATCGAAGAGCTCCTC
>CACWKB010000035.1 GCA_902761375.1 uncultured Ruminococcus sp.
TACATTAGCTTTTTTATGTCAATAAAAAATGTTTTGGTGGGATAATCAAGTGCACATCAAATAAAGAGGCTTTTTGATGTAGAATACTGTGTTAAAGAGTGACGTGACCCCAAAAAAGTCGGACTTAACACTGAAGTCACGGCAGTTTAGCGACTGCTGTGCTTTTTTTGCTTGCGACGCCACCGGAATACTGATACTATTGTAAACTGAACTTAACATTTACAAATGCACAAAAAATCGTCAGGATTCGGAGCTGCCACAATAAATAACACGCAAAAAAATATTGAAGTCAGATATTACAAATAAAGCCTAATAAATCAAGAACATATACTGCAAAACATAAGAAATTCGTTAGGATGCAAATATATTTGCATATACTGTTGAAATAGCGCTTAACACGTGCTGATATATTATATATAGTGTACAATATTGCAGTAGGGCTTGATCGCTTGGAGCTATTGCAAAATATGCAAAATCTCCGAGCGCAAAAAACTGCAGGCAATCACAATGGTACCGATAGATACTTGCTGTTTCAGGAGGTGCAAACCAATGAAGAGGATACGTTTATGCGATCCGCTGCGGCTCACGGCGGCGATATTGGCTCTTGCCGTGTTGTGGACATTCATGACCGCGGCGGTCGTGCCGAATGAGAACCGTAGCGGGCTCAGTGTGCAGACGTTTACGCTGGAGCCTGAACCCGGAGTGACCGTGACGCTCAGCGGCTTGCTGCCGGCGGGCGGAACGGCAACGGCTGTGAACGCCGAGACGACTGAGGAGGATGTTATACACGCGTATGACATCACGATCTATGACGGAAACGGTGCGGAGTTCCAGCCCGATGAGGCTTCTCCGCTACGGGTGACCTTCAGCTCCGACAGGATCGCCGAGGCTGTTGCGGACGGCAGCGAGCTCGAGGCGGCGCATATCACCGATAACGGAGTGAAAGAGGATATCGAGCTTGTTTCCTCCGAAAACGGCGAGGCTGTGTTCATGGCGGAAAGCTTCTCGATCTACCAGATCTACGCTCACGACGGGGACGATAACAATGAAACTCCGCGCGCCACATACTATTTTCTCGATAACGAGTATCAGAAGTTGAGGGCGATCTTAACGGCGGGGACAACGGCGTGTACGTTGCCCCGATGTACGTGTTTGACGGCGAGCCCGTGGATTTTCTGCCCGGGAACGTCTCGCTGAGCGGTCATTTCTTTGACGGCTGGTTCACGCGTTACAAGGACGCCGACGGCGATTTCCATTACAGCACGAAGATCACCTACGGCGAGGGCGGCGGCTCTGACAAGCCCGTCGGCGTCGTCGTTGAGGGCAACTGGAAGCTGATCACGAATCTGATCGTTCCAAGCCGCGAGACCACCTACTACGCGCTGTATGTGCCTTATGTCAGCGGCAGCGTGCAGCTTAGCCACGGCAAGAGCCTGACCTCGGCGGGCATAGCCTACGAGCTGTATATCGCTGCGGCTACGCTCAACGAGAGAGCTCTGAATGCCGAGACTATCCCGACCGTGAGCATTACGCTCAAGGCGCGCGCCAACTACGGCAGCACCTATCACCAGACCTACCGCGAGAACCACTACTACGGCAGAGGCGACTACAACGCTGCCGACGACCTGTGGATCACCTCGCCGAACAATCCGGAAAACAGGGATCTGAAGCACCTGTTCAGCCATACCTCCGAGCTTTCGCTTGCGGAATTCTTTGCCGACAGCGAAACGGTAAAGGGCTTAAAGACGCTCAAGCCGATACATTTCTATTCCGACTTTGCCCGCCGCTACGAGATCGACTACAAGTTCAATCAGCGCAACGGAACGGAGCGCCACTATCTTGTTCAGGGCGAGGTTTACGATATCACCTCGGAGGATGATTTCCGCAGGATGATAATCAACAAAGCGCCCTATGAGAGCAACTGGGGCGAAAAGTTAGCTTGGAACGGCGCGAGCATAAGGATCGTCAATCTTGACGGCTACGGCATGATCTGCGGTTATATGGACGCGGTCAAGTATAATATTGATCTGGCTAAGGTTATCGTCATGGAGGATAACGGTCTTGCCGTGACCCTGACGGTGCCGGTAGGCGAGGCGTTCAGCGAAGAGGCGCGCCCGAAGGTCGACGATAAGGATCTGCTGATCGAAAAGGACGGACAGCGTCAGCAATTCAGCCATTGGGAGATCTGCCGCGCGGTCAATCAGGACGGCAAGATACAAAAGGGCGAGCTTGTCGGCAGGTGTTATTATAAGGAATTTTTCAGGTGCTGACAATGGCTTTTTCTTTTGAGCCCCGCCTATGCACTTTTCGGGGCCCTTTTATGCACTTTTATTTTACCGTAAACACATAATTGCATTTCGGTCAAATATATGATAGACTTTTTATAAAGGTAACACTCTAAAACAGAACTGGTGTTTATAAATTGCGGCAGACAGAATAAAATGAACGGTGATTCTTATGATCAAGGATATACTTGCCCCTAAGGAGAAAAAAGGTTGAATACGTTGAACTGATCTACGACCTGATATTTGTCTATATCATCGGGCGCAACAATCAGCTCCTCCATGTATTTGACAACGGCTTTGTGTCATGGTCTGCGTTTTTCGCCTATGTCCTGACTACGCTCGCCGTGATACAGATATGGAATTATACCACCTACTACATCAATATCTACGGCAGGCACGGTATCCGCGAGCATATACTGCTGTTTGTCAATATGTTCCTGCTGTATTTCGTCGCCGAGGGAACTCGCGCGGACTGGCAGGGCTATCATACGCAGTACCATATCGCGTGGGCGCTGATACTGATAAACATCGGCATACAGTATCTCATCGAGCTGAGGAATCACAAGGACAGGGAACAGAACAAAAGGAAGATCGTCACGATGGCGGCGATACTGTTTTCGGAAGCCCTGATCGTGCTGGGCGACATCCCGCTGTTCCAAGCGACAGGTACGACGTGGCTCACGCTCGCCGCGATCATCTTCGGGATGGTATCAGTTTTCATTTTCGGGCAGAGAAAGAGCACGGGTGCCGTAGATTTTCCGCATCTCACCGAGAGGGCGATGCTCTATGTCGTGTTCACCTTCGGCGAGATGATAATTGCGATCTCGTCGTATTTTGAAGGGGATTTTTCACTGAACAGCACCTATTTCGCGCTGATGGCGTTTTTGATCGTGGTGGGGCTGTTCCTGAGCTACGGCGTTTTCTACGATCACATCATCGACAGGGAGAAGAAATCAAACGGGCTTCTGTATATGTTCCTGCATATCTTTATCATTTTTGCCCTCAACAACATCACTAACGGGCTGGAATTTATGCGCGAGGATGAGATTTCGCTTATGCCGAAGCTGCTGTTTTTGATCGGCTCCTTCATCCTTTATTTCGGCTTCCTGCTCGGGCTCGGAGCGACTCACGCAAAATCGGTGTGCCGAAAATACGCGCGGCTGTGTCTGTTCACGCTGCTGATAGGCGCGGCGTTTGTCGCCCTGATGCTGCTGTTCCGCACCGAGATGATGATCAACATCGCGCTGACCGTGGCTTTCATCTTCGCTCTTTTCGCGTTGATATATCGCTTCGGCAAAGCCTTGGATCGTGCGGAAAAGGACGGCAGGCGGGAATGATAATAATCCATCGCCAGAGCTTAACGACACGAAAAACACAGACGTTCAAGTGAAGAAAAAAACCGGCGGCTCTCACCAAAACGAGAGCTGCCGGTTTTCTGTTATTCCAATGCGCCGAGCATCTGAGCGGGGTTTTCCGCCGCCTTAACCTTGCCGAAGGCTTTGACGATCACGCCGTTTTCGTCGATCAGATAGGTCGTGCGCACCACGCCCATACTGACCTTGCCGTAGTTTTTCTTTTCCTTCCAAACGTCGTATGCCTGAATGACCTCTTTTTCGACGTCGGAGAGCAGGGTGAAGGGGAGACCGTATTTCTCCTCGAATTTCTTGTGCGAAGCGACGGAATCCTTGCTCACGCCGAGCACCGCCGCGCCCTTTTCGCGGAACTGCGGATAAAGCTCCGCAAAGCTGCACGCCTGCTTGGTGCAGCCGGGCGTGTTGTCCCTCGGATAGAAGTACAAGATGACCTTCCGTCCTCTGTAATCCGCCAGCGAGCGCAGCTCGCCGTTTTGGTCGGGCAGCGTGAACTCCGGCGCCTGTGTTCCTATTTCTAACATTTTGATGACCTCCTTGTTTGCTTTTTCGATCGCTCACTGTAATAATACCATTTTATCGCCGAAAAATCAATTCACCGCGCAAAATCTTCGTATTCATGAGAACTGAGCCGAAAACCGGGCGTGTTTGTTTTATACTGCAAAAAAATACCGAACAGTGCCTTTATGCTATTGCATACCTGAGAATTATGTGGTACACTTAGGTTGAAATCTTTTATGAAGGAGATAGTTTTCATGAAAAAAGTATTAGCCTTGTGCGCGGCGGCTCTGATGATCGTATCCCTCGCAGCCTGCGGTAATAGCGGAAAAGACAGCTCCGGCTCGGCGTCGGCTTCGGCGACGGAGCAAACGACCGTAGCGGAGACGACGGCTCCCGCTCCCGTGACCGAGGACGTCGCAAGCTGGACGTGGACAGACGGCGAGCTCGACTGCTACGGCTACGACGACTGCTATATGTCCTATAAGGTTCCCGAGAAGTTCAAAACCTCGACCGAGGACATCAGCGGTCTGCAATCGCGCAACTATTACTATAACCCCTCGGACGATGAAGCCAACGCCAACAATTCGCCATACGGAGTCTACATCAACTTCGGTCAGGGCAGCTTCGGCGGCGCAACCAAATCGTCGATGGAAGGCGACATTGAAGGCGGACTGACAGAGCGTGAGCTCGGAGGCCGCAAGGTGCTGTTCGGCGAATATCCGGTAGACCCGAACACCGGCTCGCACGCCTTTGCCTATTATGTCCCTTATGACGAGGAGGAATATTCCCGAATCTGGATCATCCTCTGCGACCCGGAGGAGGACGGCTTGTTCCGCAGCACCTTTGAGCAGAGCATGAACTTCACCAAATAAGCTTTTCGGTTAAAAGTCAAAACAGTCACGGCAGGTACATTACGGCATACAGCTCTCCGGAGCTTGCCGTGTGTGCCTGCCGTTTTTTTTGCCCTTTTACGAATCGAAAAAGTGCTGTCCGCCGTCAGTCACGAGGCGTTCGGTCATGGGATATTCAAAGATATCGCTGCTGTCCGCGTTCGCTTCAAGATAAGCGGCGAACTCGTTCGCGTACCACTTTGCCATCTCGAGGTTGTGCATACGGAAGTAACCGCAGCATTTGGGAGTAGCTCCGGGCACCTCGGCTGTGCTCTCGACCGATTTGAAGGCGCCCAGTATCAGGTCATAAATATCACGCGAGCTGCGGCTGCCCTTTAGTATGAGATAAAAGCCCGTAAGACAACCCATGGGACCCCAGTAGATGACCTCGTCCTTCCAATCGGGGTCATTGCGAAGATAAGTTGCGATGATGTGCTCCAGCGAGTGCATCGCGGCGACGTCGATGACCGGCTCCCTGTTCGGCTTTTTCAGCCTGATGTCATAGGTCGTGACCGAGTATTCCCTTAAATTATCGACTCTGCTCGTGAAAATACCGGGTACGATGAGCGTGTGGTCTACCGAAAAGCTCTGGATCAGTTTCATTTTCGATTTTCCTCCTTGTTTCTTTGCTCTTATGATAGCAGAAAAACCCGGGCTTGTCCATAATTAAGAGAGGGAAACGGAGATTTTTTCAAGCATTGCTGTTTGTCTGCGCCGCGGAGATAATATTTCCGAGCGCTATTGCCGGCGATCGTTAAGTTGAATTGTCGTATAATTATTATAATTATTTTTTTATTTCCCGAAAACAGTTGAATATCACCAAAAAATACATTATAATATGACCGTAATGTAACGGTCTGCCGAAAAACGCCCTTGGCGCGGCGACCGTAAGACGGGAGGCAGATCATCGTTGACAAAGGCTGACAAAATCAGGGAAAAGGCGGAGGATTACGACCGCAAATGCCTGTATGAAAAGGCGGCAAAGTGTTACATGAAGGGCATAAAGGCTCTTGAGGACAGTCCCGATCAGAAGAGGGAGCTCGCCGCAGATCTCGTGATATATTTGCTCGGGCATATCGGCGAGCCGTCGGTCATGGCAAAGGGCGTAGGCGTCGCCGACCATATCTATTCCGGTGACAGCGAGTTCAAGCGGGTAAGGGAATTTTTGCGCGACGGCCGCGGCGAAAAAATCGGACTGCAGCGCTATCTGTCGGAGCTTCGCTCAAAGCTTAAAATCTTCATGTGGAATCTGAGCGTGGATGAAACCGTTCGGCTGATGAAGACTTATACCCTCGGGGCAAAGCCGAATTATTGGTTGTTTTTCTATTATCTGGGAGAGTTCATGTACAAATGCAGGGGCAACGTCGTTGTGTGGCGCACTACAACGCCGGTTCCGCCGGAGTTTGAAGAGATTCGCGGCAGGTTCATCCGCGGCGAGGGGCATAACGGCATAATGCGTGACCTCGTGCCGCTTATGGCGGAGTTCTCGGCGCCCGAGGCGTTCACGATGGCTTATTACATCTCGAACGTCAACATGAAAAAGACCGAATCGAAGTTCTATTGGCTGGCGGCGAGCGCGCTCGATAAATCGGCGTCGATCTGGATAACCGAACGCTATGCCGCCTGCGAATCCGGGCGCGGCATCCACCTCGACAGGTTCTACAGGTTGTTCACGAACGACAGCTATTCCTTCCCGCATAAAAGCGAGGTCACCGATCTCCTGCATATCTGGAGGCGGCGAGCCTTTCAGACCGAGGAAGCGGCGGGCAGCCGCTTTGCGTCATATCAGCTTACAAAGCTGTTGTACAATGAAAAGGAAACCAAGGCGCGCCTGCTCGAAGCGGATTATCCGGAATCCGTGATAGAGGACGGTGATCTAAAGCTTTTCGGCTTCAGTGAATACTGCTCCTACGGAGAGATAGACAGTCATCCCGAGGCAAAGCAGGAGTTCAAGGACGCGATAGCTCACGCCGAAGCGCTAGGTCTGCCGATCATAGATCACTGGAAAAGCGAATACTTCAATTATATGTACAAAAACTACTTTGACCGCGACAAGCACAGCTCATACAGCCTGAATCCCGCCGCGGACGCGGTCAATAAGGAGCTTGAAGAATACAAAAAAAAGCTCGAGACCGGAGAACGCTTAGCCGGATGGTTTTCCGACGGCAATCCGCTCAGCCTCGACGAAAGGGAGTTCTCCAGCGGTGCTGCGTCGGATGAGAGGCTTGATTACATTATTCTTCAAAATGAAAAGAAGGACCTCATCGAGCGCAAGCGGCAGCAGCTTATCAGAGAGCATCAGAGCTCAAAAAGCAGCTCTTACGATCCCGACTACAGCTCGTATTACGATCAGGAGGACGAAAAGCCCAAGGAAAAGACCCCCGAGGAGCTCAAACGCGAGCAGGATCACAGCCGCGTTTCAATGGACGGCTGCGAAAGCTGGTTCGTATTCGACGCGCCGGATTATCTGAAGCAGTATAATAAGCTGTCATTTTCGCGTATGTCGGCGGAGGAACGGCTGGCGTATAGGTTTGAGGCATGGATATCGGAGAAGGCAGGTGACGAACAGTGACGACCGCAGAAAAGCTCGATCTGGCTGACGCTTATCTGAAGGGCGACGGACAGCTCCGCGACGAGGCAAAAGCGGCTCAGCTTTACCGCGACGCCGCGCTTGACAACAGCGGCGTCGGCTGCCGCAAATACGCGCGCTGTCTGCGCGACGGAAAGGGCGCGCAGAAGGATCACTCCAAGGCGATCAGGTGGCTGCGCAAGGCTGCCGAGCTCGGCGACAGGTTCAGCTTTTACGAGCTGGGCTGGCTGCTGTATAACACGCCCGACAAAAGGCTGCGAAACGTCTCGGAGGCGGAGAACTGCTTTTTGGAGTCCGTCAGGCGCGACACAAACCTCAAGCTCTCATATTTCCAGCTCGGGCGTATCGAGGTCGAGGGCTATGAAAAACGCCCCGTCCGCTTCGGAAAGGGGAAAGAGTATCTCGAAAAAAGCGCCGAACTCGGCAACGCGCAGGCGCTCTGCTATATAGGCGAGCTGTTTTATTTCGGAGAGGTCACGGACAAGGACCCGCAAAAGGCGGCGGATTATTTCCGTCAGGGCGCGGAAGCCGGGAACGCCAGGGCGACGGCAGACCTCGGAATGTGCTTTCAGAACGGCGAGGGCGTTGAAAAGGACGAAAAAAAGGCGATGGAGCTGTATCAAAAGGCGGAGGAGCTCAAATATCCCTACGCGATGGACAGGAAGCTCCACCTAATGCTCAACGCCGAGGATCCCGAGGTGAGGAACGTCCGCGCCGCGTTCGATCATATGGTCAAGAGGGTCGAATCCGACCGCGACCCCAAGGGAAAATGCGCCTTTGAGCTCGCGCGGATGTACCGCGACGGCTGCGAGCTGTTCCCCGTGGACAGGGGCAAGGCGAAGTATTACTTTGAAAAATCGCACGCAAAGGGCAATGTCGAGGGTACGCAAGGACTGATAAACGAGCTGATAAGCGAATGCTCCGACCGAGCGACCGCCGAACGGGCGCACAGCCTCGCTTTAGGAATAAACAAAAAGAAGTGGGAGCTCAAAACCTGGGAGCTGCTTATCAATTATATGGACGACTCGGAGCTCATGCGCGACGCCGCGCAAAAATACCGCGATAAGAGCTATGATCAGGCCTTCACGGTGTTTGAAAGGCTTTCGCAGACCGACCCGACGGCATACTACGCGCTCGGCGCGATGACATATTTCGGGCACGGTACGCAGCGCGATACCGCAGCGGCGCGTGAATACCTTGAAAAGGCTTCCGGGGCGGATATCAACGAGGCTAAGATCGCGTGCGCGCTGCTTGATCTCATGGAAGAGGAGCGCACCGCCGCGTACTGTCCCTACTGCGGAGCGCCGGTTTCATCCTACGGCGACGGGTCATATGTCTGCAAATGCGGAGGCGTTCTGCCCGATCTCGATCTCGCGCATGACCCCGAAGCCATGTCGCGCTTCAACAAAGCCACGCGCCTCAGACAAAACGGATACTTCCGCGAGGCTGAGCAGGAGCTGATCGCCACCGGCTCGGCTTCATCCTCGGTGCTGTGGTGCAGGGCGCTCTGCCGCTTCGGAATCCGTTTTATGCCGGGACCTGCGCTGTTTTGCATCGAGCAGCTTCGGGACTATGATTTTACCAAGCTCTGCGAGGATCTCAAACAGGGCTTATCCGGCGAGCCGCCGTTCAAGGCATTCGCCGCCGAGATCGACGCCCGCTGCCGCACGATACGCGAGGACGCGGAGCTGAACGCGAAGGTGAGCCATGTAGTGATCGCCGCGGCTCCCGGCGACAACGCCGCCCTTAACTACGCAAGGCAGCTCAGAGACGCGGTCGCTCAGAAGGCGCCTGCCGAGCTGCTGATAGACCCCGAGCTCGACTGCGACAAAGCGGAGGCGCAGCGCGTCAACGCGTTCAAAAAAGCCGGCGTGTTCGTCCGAATAGCGAGCAGCAGTGATCGCGCCGACAACGGAGCTGTCTCGACCTGTCTGCGGCGATTCTCCGAAAACAAGCTCGACCCGAGCTTTCAAAGGACGCTTACGATCAGGCTCGACAGCGACGCGCCCGAGACCGATGATACGCTCGGCAACGTGCCGGTCGCCCAAGCCACGGCAAAGGCGCTCGGTCTGCTTGCACCGTGGTATAGCACCTACCGCAACATCGAGCTTCGGCACGGTATAACGGTCGTCGAGATCACCGAGGCGGTCAACAAGACCCGGGCGGTGCTCGGTCTGCCGCCGTTCACAACCGATTTCGGCGCCGACATGAAGAGAATAAGCTTCGAGGTCGCCCGAGACTTCAAGAGGTTCTCAAACGAATATGAATTTTTGCCCGGCGCGGTCGTCTGTCTTGACATTGACGAGCAGTTTCGCGTCACCGTTGAGGCGCGGGAAGCTATGCGCCCGAACTGCGAGCACAAGGTAAAATGGAAGATATTCGATATGCAGGGAAACGTCGCCGTTGAGTACGAATCGGCGGTCAGACTCGGCAGAAAGGACAAGAACCTCCGCGCGATCTTTCAGTCGTGGAATGTCCGCTATCCCGAAAACGGGAATCCTGTGCTGAAGCCCGGCTTCTATTACGTCACGGGCGAGATGGACGGCAGGCGTCCGCTCGGGATCTGCTTTGCGGTAACCCAATCGATACGGAGCATGGGGATCGGTTCGATTCTGTACGGAAACGAACGATAAATAAGGTGTGAGACTATGAAATACTATGAGCTTGTGAACGGCGAGTATCTCAGCCGCGAATTCGATCAGGCGCCGCCTGAGCTTCAAGGGCTTTTGAAGGACGCCAAATACAGCCTCGTCATCGAGTATCACCGCATCGACAGGGCGGACGATAACTCCGACGCGGGCATGGGCTACGATTATTCTAATTCCTATTATCTTTATCTTGAACCCGATATCGAGCGGATGATCGTCTCGGACGGCAGGCTTTACGCCTATATGTGCGACCCTCAGCGCAGGCAGCTCCTGCCGATGATCCCCGGAGAACGGCTCGAGGACTGGCATTACTGTTCCCCGAGATACAAGGACGGCGTGATCTGGAGGGTGCTTGCCGACCCCGAAAGGCGAACGGGAAGGATAGGCTTCATCCCTGTGATAAGCGGCGAGCCCTCCTCCTTCGGCTTCCCGGAGGGACTTGTGGGCGAGGTGCTGCGCAAGCTCCCGTGGGAGGATCAGCGCGGATACCCGACGGGAAGGTACCAGGTTTGGGTCTCGCTTACGGACAAAGCGATGGAGGACAGAGAAAGCGCGCTGAGGCTGATCGCCGAGAGCGCCGGGGTCAAGCCGATACCGGCAGTCAAATATCTTGACGAGCCGAAATAAACCATTCGTAGAAAAATATCAACGGAACGTTGACAACAGGCGGAACGGTGTACCTCAAAGTGCTTGACTGTTCCCGGGCTTTTGATTAGAATATCTGTAGGGCAGCTTTTTAAATCTTTTGCTGCCCTCAGAAAAGGGGAGTATTATGTTCAAAAAAGCAACGGCATTAATGATAACCGTTTTACTTGCGGCGACAGCGGCGGGCTGCGGCAATACCGACGGCGGCGCGACCGCCGATCAGGCGTCTGAGACCACGGCGCAGACCGCGACCGAGCCCACGGCGATAACCGATCTTTCCAAGCCCGACAACACCAAGTGGAGGCGTATGGATGAGGACGACGTATACTACCAGACGGGCATTTCTTACTGCGAAACGCCCGCCGCAGAGAGCTACGAGCAGCTCGCGGTGTTCGTCCCCGGCGCTTTCATGAACGCGACAGACAACGGCGACGGCACCTTTACCTGCGAGCTCAACGAGGACGCGCAGTTCATGGGATACACGGCGTCGACCGCGCCCATCCTGCTGCCGGTCATCACTCCCGGCTATCACGCCGAGTTCGCGCTGACCGACGACAGCATCGACGAGCTGATGCACGAACCCGCGAGTCTGACCGCGTTCACCTCTCAGGGCTGTATTTTTGTCCATTCGGGCTGCCGAGGAATGGAGGAGGGCGCTCCTGCGGGCGTGACCGACCTCAAGGCGGCGATACGCTACCTCCGCTACAGCGACGACGTGCTGCCGGGCGACGCCGAGAGCATCTTCGCATTCGGCATGAGCGGCGGCGGAGCTCAGGCGGCGATCATCGGCGCTTCGGGCGACAGCGAGCTGTATCAGCCCTATCTCGAGCAGATAGGCGCGGTTCAGGGCGTTTCCGACGCGGTCGCGGGCGTAATGGCTTGGTGCCCGATCTGCGACCTCGACACCGCCAACGCGGGCTATGAGTGGATGATGGGCTGCACCAGGACCGACCGCACCCCAGAGGAGCAAAAGATAACCGAAAGACTCGCCGAGGAGTTCGCTGAATATATCAACGGCGCAGGCTTCACCGACAGCAGCGGCAACGCGCTGACCCTCACCGAATCCGAGGAGGGCGTCTATCAGGCGGGAAGCTACTACGATTACATCAAGAGGGTGATCGAGGGCTCGCTGAACAACTACCTCTCCGATAACGGGCTTTCGGGCTCTGCGGCGCAGGAGTATGTGGACGAGCTCAACGAGAACAGAAAGTGGGTAAACTACAACAGGGCGACGAATTCGGTGCTGATCACAAGCGTCGCGGATTTTTGCCTCGAGCGCAAGAACGCCTCGCCGCTGCCCCTCGCGTTCGACCAGCCCTTCAGCCAGCATCCGCTGTTCAACTGCGGAGGCAAGCCCTGCCATTTCGACAGCATCCTCGCCGGTATCCTGACCGAGCTCAACAGCGAGTACGCCGACGATTTCAACTCCGATCTGGTGAGAACAGACTCAGTCGGCAACACCGTCGTTCAGCGCGTGGATATGTATTCGCCGCTGTTCTATCTCCAAAAGGGCAGAGGCGGCTACGGAAAATCGGCAGTGGCTGAAAACTGGCGTATCCGCTCGGGCATCGAGCAGGACAACACCGCGATCTCGACCGAGGTCAACCTTGCACTCGCGCTCGAGAGCTTCGGCGTTAAGACCCTTGACTTTGAAACCGTCTGGGAGCAGAAGCACACCGAGGCTGAGCGGCGCGGAGAATGCTACGAGCCGTTCCTCGAATGGGTGAACGAATGCATGAAGAATGCATGAAGTGATACAGACCTCATGAAATAGCATAAAATAAACAACGCGCCTGCCGCAAAATCGCTTGGGAAGAGAACCCAAACGCATCTTAGCGGCAGGCGTTTTTTCAATGGATATGTGAGGACTGTCGTCAAAACCTTAGAGCCTCATCTTTTCCTTGATATTCCCGGGCGGATGTGATAGAATAACCCTGAAAGGATGATCATATGAAAACGATTACCAAGACCGTTATCGTCGGCGAGGAGCAGCTCGCCTGCGCTATGGGCAGCGGCAGTCTCAGGGTGCTCGCTACGCCCGCCGTCGTCGCCCTGATGGAAAACGCTGCGGCGCAATTGGCTGACGACGAGCTCGGCGATCCCGCGCTCACTACCGTCGGAACGGCTGTCTCGATAGAGCACATAAGCCCGACTCCCGTCGGCGCCGTGATCGGCGCTGAGGCGAGGCTTGTCGAGAGCAACGGGCGCGTGTTCCGCTTCGAGGTGCGCGCATGGGACACAAAGGGCGAGATCGCCCGCGGAAGCCACACCCGCGTGAGCGTCAAAGCCGAATCATTTCAGGCAAAGGCGGACGGAAAATTCGATGAAATATAAGTATCTGCTGTTTGACCTCGACGGTACCGTGAGCGAGAGCGCGGCGGGCATCCGAGCTTCGCTCGAGTACGCGATCCGTGAGCTCGGCGCGCCGATGCCCGACCTCGACGACTATACATTATATATAGGTCCTCCGCTGCTCGACACCTTCACCGGTCTTGTCGGGCTCGATCTTGAAAACGCTCAGCGCGGCTCGGAGCTCTACCGCGAATATTACCAAAGGCACGGCAAACACCTCAACCGCGCCTATGACGGCATTGCCGAGCTGCTGCAAAGGGTGAGGCTTCAGGGGGCGAAAACCGCCGTCTGCACCTCAAAGTACGAGCCGTTCGCCGAGGAGATCCTCGGAATAATCGGGCTCTCGGAGCTGTTCGACGCGGTCTGCGGCTCGAACCTCGACGGCAGCCGCAAGGACAAGCGCGACATTATCCCTTACGCTGTGCGCTCGCTCGGCGGCGATTTTGAAGCCGAGAGGGAGGACGCGGTGATGATCGGCGACACATGGTTCGACGCTCAGGGCGCAAGGCTCTGCGGCGTGGACTTCATCGGTGTGGAATACGGCTACGGTTCGATCGGCGCGATGCGCGAACAGGGCGCGGAGCTCTTCGCAAAAACTCCCTCGGGACTTTTTGAGCTTCTTTAACCGTCTCCTCCTGCATAGGCTTATTGCAGGAGGGACTGCCATGCTTGTATTGAATCTGAGTATCGGAAAAACCAAAAAAATATTTTTTATCTGCGCGGCGCTGTCGATGGCGGCGATGCTTGCGGTGCTCGTGCTTGTGCGCGCGGGAGCCGCGGGCTTAAGGGACACCGCGACCTGCGACGAGGTAGGGGAGTATGAGCTGCTTGCCCGTACCCCCGGGGAGCAGCGCGCGTTTCTGTCGCGCTTCGGGCTCGACGCCGGAGAGATCATGGAGGACGAGGTGACGATCCCGTCCGAATTCAATTCGGTGTATGAGGATTACAACGAGCTTCAAAGGCGGATCGGACTCGACCTGACCCCGTATAAGGGCGAGCGCGTCAAGAGGCTGACCTTTGAGCTGAACGGCTCCGGGAATGATCCGATGTACGCCGTGCTCCTCGTCCGCGAGGGCAGGGTGATCGGAGGACATCTCTCCGACGGCTGCCTCGGGAGCCCATACAGGGCGCTGACAATGAAGGAATAATCAATACCTCTGAAAAAGTAATTTTTCAGGGACGACCGATTCACGGAATAATATATGGAAACTCAACGATTGGATAAAATCCTCGTCTCGCGCGGCTTCGGCTCGCGCAGGGACGTTCAAAAGCTGATAAGGCAGGGCGCGGTCACCCTCAACGGCGAGGTGTGCAGGCTGCCGGAAACCAAGGCGGATCCGAAGTCGGACCGC
>CACWKB010000036.1 GCA_902761375.1 uncultured Ruminococcus sp.
GGTTAGGGGTTAGGGATTAGGGGTTAGGGGTTAGTGGTTAGGGATTAGGGGTTAGGGGTTAGGGGATAATTTAGGGCGGGACACCCGATTTTTTAAATGAAGAATTAAAGGCGGGATACCCGCACCCGATTTGTAATGCTGCGTGCTCGGGGATAAAAATCGGGCTCCACTTGAGGGGTGGGGGAACGGGAACGAGCTTTATCTTTCTGCGATACCGTTTTGCGATGAACTATAGGTTTGCTTTACCGAACAACGTCGGATTGTAAGGAAAATGCGGCGCAAGCCACCCCTCAGTCAATCCTTAACGGATTGACTGCTCCCCTCAAGGGGAGCCCATTAGGTTCACAGCCAAACGCTGACTGAGGATTTCCGAACACGCATTTTATTTCATGTTGTGTTTTCTGCTGTTAATCAAAATCAGGTACTTCGTAGGGGCAGACCCATGTGTCTGCCCTCTATGACGAGGTTTACTGTCATACCGATTTCTGATAGGAAAACTTTGCTTCCTGTCAAAGGCGGACACGCGGGTCCGCCCCTACTTTTTACGCGCAGTAGGTTTTATCGAGAAACGTTTTTACTTATCGGTTACCGCCTGCCACGTAAATCCTCCGTCACGGCGCAGAGCGCCGTGCCACCTCCTTTAACAAAGGAGGCTTTTGCTTCTCTATCAAAAGTTCGCAGTCGAGAATGCTTTAAGGGCGAAGCAAAACATACTTTTCTTAACTCGCCTCGTCGATGCCAGATGGAGAGTATGATAGTGGATTAAGCTCTCCCAAAAACCGAAGTTCTATCAGAGATTCTTTAAAAAAACAAATGGGCTGGTTGGCAGCCCTTTTGTTTTTTTTTATTCGATGGAATTGTCGAGGTATTCCATCAGTTCCTCGTCATCCTTTTTCTGCTTGTCCTTAATGATCAGGAACGCGGTGATCGCCGCGGTCAAAGCGGCTACAGCGGAAATAATGCCGATGATCCAAATGATTTTTTTGTTTTTCATAGGTTTGACCTCCAATTATAGTTATTATAGGGATATCCAAACTACTTCTATTGTAAACAAATTTTTGTAAAAAGTCAACAGAAAAACAAAAAAAGCAGAGAATTTCTCTGCTTTTAACGTTCACAATGTGATATCGGCTTATGCGGACGCATTCAGGCGCTTTGCGAGCGAAGACTTGCTTCTCGCGGCAGTGTTCTTGTGAAGAATACCCTTCGCGGCTGCCTGATCAATCTTCTTAATAGCAAGACGAACTGCCTCCTGCTTGTTGTCAGCATTTGTGTCAACCGCGTAGTAAGCCTTCTTAACGGCGGTCTTGAGAGCAGATTTAGCCGCCTTGTTGCGAGCAGTTTTTGCAGCGATTACCTTAACGCGCTTTTTTGCGGATTTGATGTTCGGCATTGTCCCACCTCCTTAAAATATCGGTCATACAGTTGATATTTTAGCATATATGGCGCTAAAAATCAAGCTTTTTTTCAAAAAAATCGCATTCTTGCCGAGAAATATTTTCTGCTTCAATATCTTGTGGCGATCGGGAAACGATATTCTATATGCAGGCTATTCCTCGTCCTTATCGGTCTCCGATTCTCTGAGGGCACGCTCCCGAGCCTGCTCGATATCCTTTTCAAAGAGGCTTTCCTCGCGCTCCATGAGTCCCTTGTCGCCGGGCTTAGGTCGGTGGCTGCGGATCCAGATGACGACGATCACGCCCAAGAACGCGACGAGCACCAAGCGGAAAACGACGCCGGCGACGCCCTCGAAGACGGGCAGACCGCCAAAGGCGCGCAGACCGTACCAGACGGTCATGAAAAGAAAGAACAGCGAGAGCAGGTAGCCGTACAGCCCCTGCTTTCTGCCGATAAAAAAGGTCAGCACCGCAAGCGCCGCCCACAGCACGACATAGAAATATTGCAAAAATTCTGTCATAGGTATCTCCTTTTAGATTATCTCGGCACAGTGTTTTGAGGTTTGGTGGGGCTCTTAGGCTTTCGCGCTCTCCGGCAGACGCTTTCGTGGATAGAGTTGAGAGCGGAATGATTTGGAAAACTCCTAACTCCCAATCCCTAACTCCTAATCCCTAAATCCTAATCCCTAAATCCTAACCCCTAAATCCTAACCCCTTTTCTATATATAATATAACCGCCCGAGGAGCGGTCTGTCAAGTGAAGTGTGATAAAAACGTGAAAGTTTTGAGAAAATTTGAGAAAAGTATTGACTTTTCCTGACTTAGGGGGTATAGTAAGGATAAAGTGATTAGCACTCGACCACCAAGAGTGCTAAAACCTAAAAGAAGGTGATCGATATGGAGCCTGCTGCAAGGCGGGAAAAGATTCTTGCGGCGATAGTGGAAAGCTATATCGGCACCGGCGAGCCCGTCGGCTCAAAATCGCTGACCGGCGAACACGGACTCAACGTGTCCTCAGCCACCGTCCGCAACGATATGGCGGAGCTCACCGCTCAGGGCTACATCGTTCAGCCGCACACCTCGGCGGGACGCATCCCCACTGCCCGTGGCTACCGCTACTACATCGACAACGTGATGAAGGTCACGCCGATTGCCGAGAACGGCAGGGAGTATATCTGCGAAACGCTGAGCCTTCACGCCGATTCGCCCGAGAGCATTCTTCAGGGCGCGGCAAATCTGCTGAGCCGGCTGACCGACAGCATCGCCTTCGGCACCACGCCCTCGGCAAAGGACAGCCGGGTGCGCAGACTGAGCTTTGTGCAGACCGGCGCTCACGGCGCGATGGTGGTGCTGATGGCGTCAAACAGCGTCATCAAAACCAAGCTGTTCCGCTGCGACTTTGTGATCACTCCCGAGCTGCTCGAGGTGTTCGACAAGGCGCTCAACGAGGTTTTCGTCGGGGTGCCGCTCGAGGCGGTCAACCGCCCCTTTATCCAGACTGCGGCGGCGAGGTTCGGCGAGCTTTCGCTGTTCATGCCCTCGGCGCTGACAGCCATCAAGGACGCCTGCGCGCTCGCGTCACGGGTCAGCCTGTGCCACAGCGGTTATCAGATGCTGATGAACCTGCCCGAGCAAAACGTGATCGCCGCAGGGCGGATATTGGAATTTTTACAAAACGAACAGGATCTGACGCGAATGCTCGACAGACTGCCGCTGCAAACCGCAGTGACCCTCGGGCGCGAGAACAAGCGCGTGGAGCTTGCCTCCAGCGCGGTGATCTCAACGCGCTACACCGTGGACGGAAACCCGTCCGGAGTGCTGGCGCTGCTTGCGCCGCTGAGAACCGACTACGCGAGGGCGATCGCCGTGCTTGAATGCACCGCCCGGTGCGTGGGAGAAGCGCTCGATTCGCTCAGTTGTGATGAATAAGGAGGAAGACGATGTCAAAGAAGAAGAAACCCGAGCAGACCGCTCCCGAGGCGGAGGCTCGACAGGAAGAGGAGCAGGAGCAGACCGCTCAGCCCTGCGAGGACGCCGAGGAGACCGCGGAAGAGGTCGCCGAGGAGGTCGCCGAGGAGACCGTCGAGGCTGAGGTCATCGACGGGCGCGACGAAAAGATCAAGTCGCTCGAGGCGGAGCTTGCGTCCTCAAAGGACAGGTTCCTCAGACTCGCCGCGGAGTACGACAACTACCGCAAGCGCACCGCCAACGAAAAGCTCGGCATCTACGACGACGCCACCGCCAAGGCGGTCAGCGAGCTTTTGCCGGTAGCCGACAGCGTGCGGATGGCGCTCGAGAACCTGGGCGACGCCGACCCCGAGATCAAAAAGGGCATCGAGCTGATCTCGAACCAGCTCGGCAAGAGCTTTGAAAAGCTCAAGATCGAAAGCTACGGCAAGCCCGGCGACGAGTTCGACCCCAATCTGCACAACGCGGTTTCGATGGTCGACAGCGAGGAATACAAGTCCAATCAGATAGCGATGGTCTTCCAGACCGGCTACAAGATCGGCGACAGGATCATCCGCCACGCGATGGTACAGGTCGCAAATTGATCAGTTATAAAACCAATAACAATATAAGCGGCGCAGCAAGCCGCAAAAACGAAACAATCGGAGGTAATTATTATGGCAAAAACTATAGGTATTGATTTAGGCACAACCAATTCATGCGTAGCGGTCATCGAAGGCGGCGAGCCCGTCGTAATCGCAAACGCCGAGGGCGCGAGAACAACTCCGTCCGTAGTAGCGTTCTCAAAGGACGGCGAGAGAATGGTAGGTCAGGTCGCAAAGCGCCAGGCTATCACCAATCCCGACAGAACCGTTTCCTCGATCAAGAGAGAAATGGGCTCCGCCTACAAGGTGACCATCGACGGCAAGAGCTACACTCCTCAGGAGATCTCCGCGATGATCCTCCAGAAGCTCAAGGCTGACGCCGAGGCTTATCTCGGCGAGACCGTCAGCCAGGCTGTCATCACCGTTCCCGCTTACTTCACCGACGCCCAGCGCCAGGCGACCAAGGACGCCGGCAGGATCGCCGGTCTTGACGTAAAGAGGATCATCAACGAGCCTACCGCCGCGGCTCTGTCCTACGGCGTAGACAAGGAGAACGACCAGAAGGTCATGGTTTACGACCTCGGCGGCGGCACCTTCGACGTCAGCATCATCGAGATGGGCGACGGCGTTCAGGAGGTTCTCGCTACCGCCGGCAACAACCGCCTCGGCGGCGACGACTTCGACAAGCGCATCATCGACTGGATGGTAAGCTCGTTCAGATCCGACACCGGAATCGACCTTTCCTCCGACAAGATGGCTATGCAGCGCCTCAAGGAGGCTGCCGAGAAGGCTAAGATCGAGCTCTCCAACGTCACCAGCTCCTCGATCAACCTGCCCTTCATCACCGCAGATCAGACCGGTCCCAAGCACCTTGACCTGACCCTCACCAGAGCCAAGTTCAACGAGCTGACCGCCGATCTCGTAGAAGCCACTATGGGTCCCGTCCGCTCCGCTCTTGCCGACTCCGGTCTGAGCATCGGCGAGATCGACAAGGTTCTCATGGTAGGCGGCTCCTCGAGGATCCCCGCAGTCCAGGAGGCTGTTCAGAAGCTCATCGGCAAGGAGCCCTTCAAGGGCATCAACCCCGACGAATGCGTTGCCATCGGCGCAGCTATCCAGGCAGGCGTTCTCGGCGGCGAGGTCGAGGGACTGCTGCTCCTCGACGTAACTCCGCTTTCTCTCGGCGTTGAGACCCTCGGCGGCGTTATGACCAAGATCATCGAGAAGAACTCCACCATCCCCACCAAGAAGAGCCAGATCTTCTCCACCGCTGCCGACAACCAGACCCAGGTCGAGATCAACGTGCTCCAGGGCGAGCGTGAATTTGCCCGCGACAACAAGCAGCTCGGTCTGTTCACCCTCACCGGAATCGCTCCCGCAATGCGCGGCGTGCCTCAGATCGAGGTAACCTTCGACATCGACGCCAACGGCATCGTCAACGTTTCCGCAAAGGATCTCGGCACCGGCAAGGAGCAGAAGATCACCATCACCTCCTCCACCAACATGAGCAAGGAGGACATCGACAAGGCGGTCAAGGAGGCCGAGCAGTTCGCGGCTGAGGACAAGAAGCGCCGCGAGGAGGTCGACGCCAAGAATGAGGCGGAGAGCCTTGCCTATCAGGCTGAGAAGCTCGTCAACGAGAACGGCGACAAGCTCCCCGAGGCCGACAAGAACACCATCAACTCCAAGGTCTCCGTACTCAAGGACGCTATCTCCAAGAACGACATCGGCGCGATCAACGCCGCGAAGGACGATCTGCAGAAGGCTCTGTACGATGTTTCCGCGAAGCTCTATCAGCAGGCGGCTCCCCAGGGCAATCCTCAGCAGGGCGCTCCCAACCCCGGTGCTCAGCAGCGTGACCCCAACGTCTATGACGCCGACTTCAAGGATGTTGACGACAACAAATAATCAGCTTTATCATATGCAGGGCGCTGTCACACCGGCAGCGCCCCGCAGGGGATAATTGAAACAGGAAAGCCGAAAAGCATTTTTCCGTTTTTCCGTTTTCCCGTTTCAATTAAGGAACCATTTATCCCATAGAAAGGTGAGATAAGTATGGCAGACAAAAGAGATTACTACGAGGTCCTCGGCGTCCAGAGGGGCGCGACCGAGGAAGAGATAAAGAAGGCTTACCGCAAGGCGGCTAAGCAGTATCACCCCGACCTTCACCCCGGCGACAAGGACTGCGAGGAGAAGTTCAAGGAGGTCAACGAGGCGTACGAGGTGCTCTCGGACGCCGAGAAAAAGGCTCGCTATGACCAGTTCGGTCACGCGGGCGTCGATCCCAACTACGGAGCCGGAGGCTACGGCAGCCCCTTCGGTCAGGACATCGACCTCGGCGACATCTTCTCGAGCTTCTTCGGCGGCTTCGGCAGACGCAGCAACGCCAACGCTCCGCGCCGCGGCACCGACGTTGAGGCGAGCATAAGCGTCACCTTTGAGGAGGCTGCCAAGGGCTGCACCAAGAAGGTCAGCTTCAACAGCATCGACGTCTGCGACGACTGTCACGGCACGGGCGCTCAGCCCGGGACCCAGGCAAAGACCTGCTCCGCCTGCGGCGGCTCGGGACGCGTCACCATAAACCAGCGCTCTCCCTTCGGCGTGGTGCAGACCCAGCGCGCCTGCGACGCCTGTAAGGGCAAGGGCAAGGTCATCGAGACTCCCTGCCGCAAATGCGCGGGCTCGGGAAGGATCAGAAAGCCCCACACCGTGGACGTTCAGGTACCTGCGGGCATCAAGGACAAACAGACGCTCAACGTCAGCGGACGCGGCAACGCGGGCTTCAACAACGGCCCTGCGGGCGACCTGCACATCAATGTGACCGTCCGTCCCCACAACCTGTTTGAGAGGCGCGGCGACGACGTATGGTGCGACCTGCCGATCACCTTTGCGCAGGCGGCTCTCGGCGCCGAGGTCACTGTGCCTACGCTCGACGGCAAGGTGAAGTACACTATCCACGAGGGTACCCAGCCCGGCGACGTGTTCAAGGTCAAGGGACGCGGCATCCCGCATCTCGGCGGCAGAGGCAGAGGCGACCAGTTCTGCCGCGTTGTGGTTGAGGTGCCAAAGAACCTCAACGTCAAGCAGAAGGAGCTGATCAAGCAGTTCGACGCCTCCACCACCGAACGCAACTACGCCAAGCGCAAAAACTTCTTCGACATCCTGAAGGATCTGTTTAATGATTAGAAGCGAGAAGTGAGAATAAAACGTTTGGCTTAATACACACAGCATTACAAATCCGGAGCGAAGCGACCCGCAATTCAACTCTAATCCCTAACCCCTAATCCCTAACCCCTAATCCCTAACCCCTAATCCCTAACCCCTAATCCCTAACACCTAACACCTAATCCCTAACACCTAACACCTAACCCCTAACACCTAAAACCTAAAGCCTATGAACAATTGGACTGAAATCAAGATCGCGGTCAATTCCGCGGATATCGACCGCGCCGGCGACATCGCCAACATGGTCGTGCCTTACGGCATCTACATCGAAGACTACACCAACCTTGAGCAGACGGTCGAGGACATCGCTCACATCGACCTCATCGACGAGGAGCTGCTTCAAAAGGACAGAAGCCTCGCCTATGTGCATATTTATTTAGAGCCGGACGTATCACCTGCCGAGGCTCTCGCCTTTCTGAGCGAGAGGTACGGCGCCGAGGGTATAAAGCACTCTGTCGAGCTGCTCGACTGCGCCGAGGAGGATTGGCGCAACAACTGGAAAAAATACTTTCATCCGCTTCCCGTCGGCAGGAGCCTGATGATCGTGCCGAGCTGGTACGAGAATTACGACGCCGGCGGACGCACAGTGCTGAACATCGACCCCGGCTTGGCGTTCGGCACGGGCAGCCACGAGACGACGCGGCTCTGCCTTGAGATGTGCGAAAAGTACATGCGCCCCGGCGCCGAGGTGCTCGACGTCGGCTGCGGCAGCGGCATCCTCTCGATCGCCGCGCTGCTGATCGGCGCGTCGAGGGCTGTCGGAGTCGACATCGACAAAAAGGCGGTCGAGACCGCCGCCGAGAACGCCGCCGTCAACGGGGTAGCCGACCGCTACACAGCCGTCTGCGGCAGCTTCACCGACAAGGTCGAGGGCAAATATGACATCGTGCTGGCAAACATCGTCGCCGACGCGATCATGTTCCTCTCCTCGGGCGTCGGCGGTTTTATGAAGGACGACGCCGTCTACATCATGAGCGGCATCATCGACTCCCGAGCCGACGAGGTCAGGCAGTCGGTCAGCAAATATTTTGACGTCATCGAGGAACACCTCGAAAACGGTTGGGCGTGCTTCGCGGCGAAAAAGAAAGTATCCTGACTCTATCTTGCCGAAAACGCCCGAAATCGCGGGCGTTTTTTGCTGTATTTATAATTTATTCGGCACAAACACAGGTTTATAATATATTTGAAATCCAAAAGAAAAGGAAGTGTAAGTATGCTTTATTCAAACGTAACCTGCTCATGCGGACACAGCTTCTCCGCCGACATCAGCCAGGGCTTCTGCTACTGCGATCAATGCGGCAGAAGGCTCGATTTTCAGCCTGCGGGTCCCGACGATTACACCAAGAACGTCCTGACGCCCGCCCCTGCTCCGGAAGCTCACGTCGAACCCGACCTTGACCTTGCGATCGACATGAGCGAAGCGCCCGAACCGGTTCCTCAGCCGGAATTTTCCGAGATCCCCGACGTTCCCGTTCAGCCGGACTATGCCGCGGAAGCGACGCCCGGCGAATCACCCGAAGCTTATGTTTACGATCAGCCCGAGCCGGCACAGCCTGCGCCGGTCGAGCTCCCCGCTGCAGACAGTATCCCCGAGGCTCCCGCGCAGCCCGTTCCCGTTCAGCCCGTACAGCCTGCGCCTGCACAGCCCGCTCCCTTCCAGCCTCCCGCAGAGCCCGCTCCCGGTCCCGTTTATGTGGCTCCGCCGATGTACAACGCTCCCGTTCAGCCTGCGCAGCCCATGTCCTACAGCGCGCCCGGAGCTCCTCCGACGAACCCGTTCGCCTACGCTCCCGTTGAGGCGAAGGCTGATCTCGACTTTGCGGTGCAGTGCCTGAATTCCGGCAACTTCAAGGGCGCTCAGGACTGCCTTGAGCTGCTCAAGACCGCCGAGCCGAACAACCCCGGGGTCTGGTTCACGCTCTGCAGACTGCTTGCGGCACAGAAGCCTCTGAACATCCGCAACGTGATGACCGACTTCATCGAGTACGCCGAAAAATGTATGTCGTTCGACGAAAGCGCGCGCGGAAACCTCACTCTCGAGTTCAACCGCTTCCTCGACAACATGATAAACGCGATCTCGAGCGACAGGCTCTATATCGCCCCCTACGATTCCTCCCAGATGTCTGAGCCCGTTCCCTCGGTCAATTATCAGCCCTTCGGCTATGTTGACGCCTACTACTCGATGCTGATGAGCTGCATCGAACGCTTCCGCGGAACGGTCAACGGCTCCTACCGCAACGACTACTTCCTCAACGCCTGGGATCGCGCCTACTTCTCCTTTGCGCACACCATCGTGCAGAAGCTGGTCACCGACGTAAATCAGAACAAGTCATTCTACTGGTACAAGGTCAACCTAAAGAACCGCTCTCACGACGATACTCCGCTGCGCGCCCTGTGCGAGGTCATCTACGGCTTCAAGGCGGCGTTCATCAGTGCTCTCGGCAGAACTCCCTACCGCGACGCAAAAGCGAACTGCGTCAACCGCATCGTTTACCTCAACAACTGGCTGCTGAAGATGAAGTACATCAATCAAAACGGCGTTCCCACGCTGCTTGTACCCACTCCTGCCCAGCGCACCCAGCTCGACCGCGAGTCGCGCTACTACCGCCAGCTTCTCGCCAAATCATAAAAATTTTTTCTCCCTTGCATTTTATCCTGAAATGTGGTAAAGTATTGTTGTTGTAATGTATTCTTATCACATTGGAGGTCTTACCATTGAAAAAACCCGATAAAAGAGAAACTATCAACCTGTTTTTCTCCGCGTTTCTCATCATCGCATTCATCATCTGCTCTCACTTCTTTGAGCAATTCACAGGCGCGCTCTCAGGTACGATTGCCAACCTGATCATGCTTGCGGTCTATGTTGTTTTCGGTCTGCTGGTGTTCTACGCTACGCGCGTAGGAGAGGGCAAGCCGGTAAAGCGCTTTTCGTGGGTCACCCTGCTTGTGCTCGTTGTCCCCACGCTGTACATCATGGTCGCGGCTCTCGCGTCGTTCATGCCCCTGCACGACTTCTTCACCACCGACAAAGGCTCGCTGAGCATACTCGCGTCGCTTGCCGCCGTCGCCTTCGGTTACGGCATCCCCTATACCTTCATCAGCGGCTTTGAGCTCAAGCCCGACGCCGACGAGGAGGTCTCCGAGGAAAAGGAGCGCGAGGCGCTTGAGGGCGGCATCGAAGCCGACCTGCTCGACGCCGAGGAGGAGGAATACCTCACCGAGCCCTCCGACGAGGACGAGCTCGACGAGCCCGAGGAAGAGGCGTAATCAACCAAGCTTCATAAAGAAAACCACCGGTCACTGTGACTCGGTGGTTTTTTTGTTTATACGGGGATCGGCGACGCCCGATAAGACTTCATCTCAGCTCTCACGTCGGCGACAGACGGAGAGTATCGGAGCTGATGACGTTTTCCCGTAAAACGATCAAATAATATGAATTTCATTAAAAAGATAGCTGCTCGTCATATACCGCTCTGCCGCCTCCGATATATTTCGGACGGGTGCGCGCCGCGAGCAGGATCGCCTCTCCGATATGATCGAGGCTGAGCCTCACGGGTACGGCTACACGGCGAAGGTGCATACCGATCATCACGCCGCCGATATCAAGCCCTGCGTCCGCCTTGATCTCCTCGAGCGCAACGGGGTTTTTGAAGGTCTGATAGGCTATCGTCGCAAACGAGCCGCCTGCCTTGGGCTGCGGCACGACGTTGACTATCTCGGCGTTGGGAACGGCTTCCTTTTCAACGATTATCGCGCGGTTCAGGTGCTCGCAGCACTGAGCCGCGAGAAAAACGCCCTGCTCGCGCAGCGCCTCGTAGATACCGTCGAAAACCGCCTCAGCCGCCTCCATGCTCGAATCGTGTCCGATGACTCCGCCGGCGACCTCGGAGGAGGAGCAGCCGATCACCATGATGCTGCCGGGCTTGAGGTTTGCCTTTACGCAAAGCTCGGTCGCAGCCTGCCTTGCCTGTTCAAATATCTGCGTCTGCATGTAATTCATCTCCTTATTCTCATAGTATACCACATTTTTACAAAAAATAAACCCCTTTTAAAATGCATATAAATATGCAATTATTCCCGCTGCGGGCTTATAGAAAAGGGGGTGTGTGTCATGTGAGGGCGAGACCGCATAGAATATAACAGACGTGGAAAGGAAAGGACGGCAAGATGAAGGAATATTGGAAGCAATGGATAAAGGCGGCAGGCATCCGCGCGCTGCGCACCTGCTGCCAGACGGCGGCGGCTACCATCGGCGTTGCGGCGGTGATGGGCGAGGTCGACTGGGCGGCGGTCGCCTCCGCCGCGGCGCTGGCAGGGATACTGTCGATCCTGACCTCTCTGGGCAGCTTGCCCGAGGTCGACGGAAAGGGGGAATGAAAATGGATCTGAAGGGCAAAAAGGGCGTTGACGTTTCATCCAACAACGGCAGCATAAGCATGGAAAAGATCAAAAAGGCAGGCTACGACTTCGTGATGATACGCTGCGGCTACGGCAGCGACTACACCTCTCAGGACGATTCTCAGTTCGAGGCGAACGTGAAGAAGGCTGAAAAGGCGGGTATGCCGTGGGGCGCGTACCTGTACTCCTACGCGCTGAACACCGATCAGGCAAAAAGCGAGGCGGAGCACGTCAAGCGCCTGCTCAAGGGCAAAAAGCCGACCCTGCCGGTCGCGCTCGACATGGAGGACAGCGACGGCTATCACGCGCGTCACGGGGCGTGGAATTTCAAGACGATCAACGCGGTCGTAAAAACCTTTCTCGACGAGATACGAAAGGCGGGCTACTACCCGATGCTCTACACGGGCTTTGAGGAGCTCGACAACCTGATCTCCAAGGAGGTCGCCGACAGCGTGGACATCTGGTTCGCGCAGTGGTGGAAAACCTGCGACTACAAGGGAAAGAACCTCGGTATGTGGCAGTACGGCGGCGAAACAAATTACCTCGAGAGCAACAGCATCGACGGCGTCGGGGTGATCGACAAGGACAAGGCGTACAAGGACTACCCGTCGATAATCAAGAGCGGCGGATATAACGGCTGGAAGCCCGAGGGCAAGCTTCTCGACGCCGAGGGCTACGTCAAGGGCGACCGCGGCGACGGCGTAATGGCGCTCAAGGAGCTGCTTATGATCGCAAAGAAGCTCAAGATCACAACTCAGGGCATGGACGAAAACAGTATTTTCGGCGACGGCACCGAAAAGGCGGTCAATCAGGTCCTGAAAAAAGCAGGCTACGCCCAAACGGGCGTCGCCGGCGAGGGCTTCATGAAAAAGCTCGGCAAAATGATAAAGGATAAGGTATAAAAATACAGCGCCCCCGGCAGGATGTCCCTGCCAAGGGCGCTTTTTAACGCACATGCGCTTAGATATATATCAATTCCGAATTCCGCATTCCGAATTGGTTTACTCGTCTCTTCCGCAGCACTTCTTGTACTTCTTGCCGCTTCCGCAGGGACAGGGATCGTTTCTGCCGACCTTCTTGCGCTTGCGAACGGTCTTGTTCGCGGTGTCGGTGCCGTCGCCCGAGGTCTGGGTGGGCTGGGCGACCTGGTGGCGCACAAGGGCGTCCTGAACGGGATTCGCGTTCGCGCGCTTCTCGCTGTTGTTATTGTTGTTGAGCATCACCTGATGAGCGGCGGCAGCCTGACGCTCGGCGGCTCTTCTTGCCGCCTCGATAGCCTCCTGGCGCTTCTGGACCTCATACACGCGCTTGGGCATGATCGCCATCATCTTGACCGTATCCTCGCGGATGTTCTCGATCATCTCGTCGAACATATCGAAGCCCTCGATGCGGTACTCGACAACGGGGTCGTGCTGACCGTAGGAGCGCAGACGGATTCCGCTCTTGAGCTGATCCATCGCGTCGATGTGATCCATCCAGTGGGTGTCGACGGCGCGCAGCAGATATACGCGCTCCATCTCGCGGATAGTCTCGGCGGGCAGCAGCTCCTCGTTATCCTTGAAGAGCTTCTCGGCGTCCTCCTTGAGCATATCGCCGATCTCCTTGGAGTCAAGCTGCGAGAGAGCCTCGCGGTCGAGCTTGTACCTGGACTCGTCGAGGATGATCCAGCCGCGGTAATATTCCACCAGACCGGCGAAGTTCCAGTTTTCGTGACCTGTGTCGGGCAGATAGTGCCTGATCGAGGTGTCGATGGAATCGGTGAGCATCTTGGCGATAGTGTCGTGAAGATCCTCGCCGTTGAGCACCTGGTCGCGCTGACCGTAGATGATCTCGCGCTGGCGGTTGAGAACGTCGTCGTACTGCAGAACGTCCTTACGTATTCCGAAGTTGCGCAGCTCGACCTTCTCCTGCGAATTTTCTATGATATTGGAGAGCATCTTGTTCTCGATGGGCGTGTCCTCGTCCACGTTCATGCGCTCCATCATGCTCTTCATGCGGTCGCCGCCGAACAGACGCATCAGGTCGTCCTCAGTCGACAGGAAGAAGCGGCTCACGCCCGGGTCGCCCTGACGTCCCGAACGTCCGCGGAGCTGGTTGTCGATACGGCGCGACTCGTGGCGCTCGGTGCCGATGATCATCAGACCGCCCGCTGCGCGAACCTGATCCGCCTCGTCCTTGATCTCTTCCTTATATTTTTCGTTGAGCTCGCGGAAGGTGCTGCGCGCCTCGAGGATCTCCTCGTCCTCGGTCTCGGCGTAGCCTGTCGCCTCCTCGATCAGCTCCTCGGGATAGCCCTTCTTTCTCATCGAAGCCTTCGCCATGTACTCGGCGTTACCGCCGAGGATGATGTCGGTACCGCGGCCTGCCATGTTGGTGGCGATGGTGACGGCTCCGAACTTGCCCGCCTGGGCGATGATCTCGGCTTCCTTTTCGTGCTGCTTGGCGTTTAGCACGTTGTGAGCCACGCCGCGGCGCTTGAGCATTTTTGAGAGCAGCTCGGACTTTTCGATCGAGATGGTGCCGACCAGCACGGGCTGGCCGCTCTTGTTCGCCTCGACGATCTGATCTATTACCGCGTTGAACTTGCCGCGCTCGGTCTTGAAGATGGAGTCGGGCAGGTCTTTTCTGATAACGGGCTTGTTGGTGGGTATCTCGACGACGTCGAGCTTGTAGATCTCCTGGAACTCCTCGCTCTCGGTCTGACCGGTACCGGTCATGCCCGACAGCTTCTTGTAAAGTCGGAAGTAGTTCTGGAAGGTGATGGTGGCGAGGGTCTTGCTCTCGCTCTGCACCTTGACGCCCTCCTTAGCCTCGATAGCCTGATGCAGACCCTCGTTGAAGCGTCTGCCGTACATCAGACGGCCGGTGAACTCGTCGACGATGATGACCTCGCCG